>NZ_JAUFQI010000001.1:665000-980000 GCF_030409715.1 Reinekea marina | reverse complement strand
AGTCGAATGGGTGCACCATTTTGGTTTGGCAGAGGCTCGCCATACATGCCTACGGCTAAAAACGATAATGAGTGCATGGCCTCATCTATTCTTAAGCCTTCAACATAAGGCCAATCGATAAAAGAGAATCGATCACGCTGCCCTCTTAACTCCTCTTCACGAACAACCGATTCAAACACGACATATTTTGCGCGGCTATTCGGTTTAAAGCGTTTTAAAAGTGAGCCCAGCTCTATGCCTGTCCAAGGAATCACCATCGACCAAGCTTCGACGCAGCGTAAACGATAAATTCGTTCTTCTAATGATTTAGAAACTATAAGGTCTTCTAGCGATAAAACGCCTGGCGCATCACATTCACCTTCTACAGAAATCTGCCAAGGGTAAGGATTAAACTCATCAGCGTATTTAGCCGGATCATCCTTTCCTGTTCCGAATTCATAAAAGTTATTGTACCGAGTCGCGTCATACTGATCAGTTACGGCTTCATCGGTTGTGACGCCTCGAAAAACGGTATTGGATATTTTTTGGCTCAACCAGGAAGGGGCTGATTGACTAGCAAGAATAGAAGGCGCGGCGCTTGCGAGTAATGCAGCACCGGCCGACTTTATAATTGTTCGGCGGTTTAAAAACAGTGGCTTCGGCGTTACATCGTTTTCGGTATCAGGTAAAACTAGCTTGGCCATAGTATGTTCCGCTTATAAGTTTAGAAATATATACAACAGACAACTTATTTTGGATTTAGTTCTTTCGCTTTTCGCTTTTTGCTCCATCGCACAACTTCCATCACCGGGCCGTGCAACGCATAGATAACCGCAAACCCTAGGAATACACGCGGCGGATCAAGCGCTATTAAGGCAAAAACCAGCACAATGGCCATTAATACAAAAAATGGTACAGTTCTTTGCCCGCCAATGTCTTTGAAAGAGTAATAACGAATAGGTGATAACATCATTGCACCAATGACCGGCACTAGAATGACCATAAGCCAAGCGACCTGATCACCCGTAACGCCAAAGTCGGCTAAAGACCAAACCGTCGCCCAAATAACACCCGCACCCGCAGGGCTGGCTAAACCAACAAAGTACTTTTTATCCACTTTACTAATTTGAACGTTAAAACGCGCTAACCGCAGTGCTGCACCCGCAACAAAGATAAACGCAGCCACCCAACCAGCTTGCCCCATACCACTTAAAGACCACTGAAACGCTAATAGTGCAGGTGCTACGCCAAAGGCCATAAGATCGGACATACTGTCGTATTGCGCACCAAACTCACTTTGAGTGTGCGTCATTCTGGCCACACGGCCATCGGCACCATCGAGCAGTTGTGCGATAAAAATAGCAATACTGGCTTTAATAAAATCGCCATTGATAGACGAAATTATTGAAAAGAACCCTGCAAACAAGGCACTCGTTGTCAGTAAATTAGGTATCAGATACACACCACGACGATGGTGATGATGGGGCTCATTTGCCTGATCTGCAGACGTCACATCGTCTGAATGTGTTTCATTCTCTGGCTTTGACATATTACGAAGTCTCTTTTAACGAAATGGTACTGGCTGTCTTCCAAAATGCGTTAACCAGAGGGTCTTGCAACCGCCGGTTAAGTACGCAAACACCCACATCAAAGGGCTGCAATGGCTTTTCAACATCCAATACTCGGATTTTATTTTCTAAAGGTGAATTTTCAATGACCAATCGAGGCACCACACCCACACCGAATCCTAGACCGACCATCGCTACAATGGCTTCATGCCCAGCAACTTGGGCGTAGATATTGGGCTTTAAGCTTTGCGAGCGAAACCATTGATCTAAACGCTTACGAGTTAAACCAAATTCCGACATAACAAATGGCACTTGCCCCCAAGTTACCGGCGTTTGCTCTAGCAGCGCATTGACAGGGCCTTCTTCTGCCGGCGCAATAAACTCAAGTGGTGTCTTAACTAACGATTTAAACAACAACGGGTTGGGCAGTTGGTCTGGCAAAGGCGCTACGGCAATGTCGGCTTCATCGTCCATCACCTTTTGAACGGCCTGAGCTCCATCTCCCGTTTCGAGCTGAACTTCAATATTCGGGAAAGACTTTCGAAATTCGGTCAATAAAATCGACATGAACGAATAGGTGGCTGTTACCGTGCAATACAGACGTATTTGCCCTGTTAACTCGACAGGATTATTCTTTAAACGGTGCTTAAGGTCTTGCCAGTGGGTCAACGTTGCTTCAGCAAACTCTCGAAACTGGCGTCCCGCTTGGGTTAAAACAACCGTACGGTTGTCACGCTCAAATAATGTAGACCCTAATTCGTCTTCTAGCCGCGCAATAGAGCGGCTTAAAGTCGAAGGGCTGACATGCATTGCCTCTGACGTTTTACCGTAGTGCAAGGTTTGAGAAAGGTGTATAAATTGGCGCAGCGCACGAAGATCCATAGTTACCTCCAAATGGTCACCCTATTATGCCATGCCCGACTTTGTGTTGCAGCTATCGCAACAATAAATTCTAAAAAAGCCTTAAAGTGCCATTCATTCGATATCAACAGTTAAAATTGGCGGTTTTTTAACCTGTCATCTAGAATGTAATTAAGCAATAAGAAATACAAAAAACCACTATGCCTGCCGTGCTGTTGAAGATAAGCATCAAAACATTTCGAGTATGTAATCTATGAGCCTAAAACCTCGCTCTAGGTACAGTAAGCTCAACTGGTATCTGTCTATAGTGGCAATGATTTCTATTGTCGTCCCCGCCGTTCTGGTCAGCATGATTGAGATTTACAGCCGATTTAAATCTGAAACCACCGTCCGCTCCACTGAGCAAGCCAATGCCCTTTTAAAAGTACTAGAAAGCGGCATTCAGATTCCACTTTGGACCTTAACGCAAAAAGATGCTCAGAGTTTAATTGCAGGCATTGTATTAAATGATGCCGTATTGAGCATTGAAGTCGTCGACGACACCGGTGAACCATTTATAAACTATAAAAAGAAGAATTATTCGAGCTTGATCAAAAGCGGACTGTTTATAAAAAAGTCCTCTGAGGTTATCTATAATGAGTCGCCGATAGGCCTCGTTAGCTTAGAGTACAGCTTAGTGCCTGCACGAGAGGCTGCCATCAGTGACTCAGTTAGAATACTCTTCATCATTGCCATTCAAGCCGTTATATCACTGACCGTTATATTATTTGTGATTAACCGCCGAGTAACTATCCCCTTGGCAAAAATCAAACAGGGTGCACAAGAGATCTCTCAACAACGATTTGATACCCATATACCAACCCTCTTTAACGATGAATTTGCTGATGTAGCCAAAGAACTCAATATCATGAAGGAAGCACTTAGAAATTCATTTGGTCTTTTAGAGGAGCGTGTAGAAAAGCGCACGCAAGAGTTATTACAACTCAACTCCGAATTAACCATGGCCATTCAAAGGCTAGAGGGCGCTAAAGACAATATCGTGGAAAATGAAAAACTAGCCGCCTTAGGCTCGCTTGTGGCCGGTGTATCTCACGAACTCAATACGCCCATTGGTAACGGGAAAGTCATGGCGAACTCGCTGTATGAAAGTGCAACTAGGCTAAACAATGCGTTCAAATCAGGATCTATGACACAAAGTCAATTTGAGTCTGAAATATCCGAAATGATAGAAGGTAGCCAATTACTCGAAAGAAATTTGGATAAAGCAATAAAGCTGGTTCAAAGCTTCAAGCAAATAGCTGTCGACCGGACCAGTGACCAGCGTCGAAGCTTTATGGTCAACTCCTTTATCTTAGAAGTTCAGGCCACTTTATTGCATATTTTTAAAACAACGCCTCACACTTTAAACGTAATACTGAAAGAAGACGTTGAGCTAAACAGCTACCCAGGAGTGCTCAGTCAAGTCATTACCAATTTAATAAACAATGCATTACTCCATGGTCTAGAGGCTAAAGCCGCCGGTCAAGTTATTATCGAAGTGATCCCTCATGTGACGCAAGTAGAAATTAAGGTTATTGATGACGGGCAAGGGATGCCACAAGATGTTAAAAAACGCATTTTTGAACCCTTTTTCACCACCAAACTCGGAAAAGGCGGCAGCGGGTTAGGCATGCATATAATTCATAACCTAACGACAGCGACATTAGGGGGCAAGGTTCGAGTTGATTCCCAGGTCGGGGTAGGCACTCAAGTTACCCTAATGATTCCACTGGAAGCGCCCTGATTTAGCGACTAAAATTTGCCAAAAATGCATGAATTTTGACCTAAATGTTCTTAATGCCATTTACTGCAACACTTGATTGCCAACAATTCATTTTAAGCAACACGAAGGTTTCGCTAGACTGCATTGCAACGGTGGTACTAAACCACATACAACATTACGGGTATCTTTATTTATGTCTAATTATTTTAATACTTTGAATCTACGCGAGCAGTTAGCTCAACTAGGCGTTTGCCGCTTTATGGGCCGCGATGAGTTTGCCAACGAGTGCGATGCCCTTAAAGGAAAGAAAATTGTTATTGTCGGTTGTGGTGCGCAAGGCTTGAACCAAGGTTTGAATATGCGCGATTCTGGCTTAGACGTTTCATACGCGCTTCGCCAAGCCGCGATTGATGAAAAGCGCCAGTCGTTTAAAAACGCCAGCGAAAATGGCTTTAACGTGGGCTCCTATGAAGACTTAATTCCAACGGCCGATTTAGTAATTAATCTAACGCCAGATAAGCAGCATTCATCGGTTGTTAATGCGGTAATGCCATTGATGAAACAAGGCTCAGCTCTAGGTTATTCTCACGGTTTTAACATTGTTGAAGTGGGCCAAAAAATACGTGAAGACATCACTGTTATTATGGTAGCGCCGAAGTGCCCAGGTACTGAAGTACGCGAAGAATATAAGCGTGGTTTTGGTGTTCCAACTCTCATGGCCGTTCACCCTGAAAACGATCCTAAAGGCGAAGGACATGAAATGGCTAAAGCTTGGGCTGCAGCAACAGGTGGTCACCGCGCCGGCGTTTTAGAAAGCTCGTTCGTGGCAGAAGTAAAATCAGATTTAATGGGTGAGCAAACGATTCTATGCGGCATGCTGCAAGCGGGCTCTATTCTTTGCTACGACAAGATGATTGAAGAAGGCGTAGATGCAAGTTATGCAGCCAAGCTAGTTCAATACGGCTGGGAAACAGTGACTGAGGCGTTAAAATTAGGCGGCATCACCAATATGATGGATCGTTTAGATAACCCATCTAAGGTGAAAGCGTTTGAACTTTCAGAAGAGTTAAAAGAAATCATGCGCCCGCTATTCCGTAAGCATCAAGATGACATCATCAGTGGTCACTTCTCGCAAACAATGATGGCCGATTGGGATGCAGACGATAAAGATTTATTAGGCTGGCGTGAAGAAACTGGGCAGACTGCTTTTGAAAAAGCGCCTGAACTGCCAAATGATTTAGACGAACAAGATTACTTTGATAATGGCATTTTAATGATCGCTATGGTGAAATCAGGTGTTGAACTCGCGTTCGAAACCATGGTTGAAAGCGGCATTGTGGAAGAAAGTGCTTATTATGAATCACTTCATGAGCTTCCACTTATAGCAAATACCATTGCTCGTAAGAAGCTTTATGAAATGAATGTTGTGATCAGCGATACCGCAGAATATGGTAACTACTTATTTGCGAATGCGGCGGTGCCATTGCTTGCAGACACCATCATGAAGAAAGTAGATGCATCGGTAATCGGAAAAGGCTTAAATTCAGAATCAAACTCGGTTGATAACTTCGAACTCGTTCAAATTAACGATGCTATTCGGAATCACCCAATTGAGTATGTTGGTGAAGAGCTTCGCGGCTATATGACTGACATGAAACGAATTGTAGAAGCTTAAGTTAGCTTCTCACTTCTCAGTGAGGTCCCCAAAAGGGAATGAGCATTAGCCCGCATTTATTGCGGGCTTTTTTTTGCTTTTTACTATGGTTTGGTAATTAATTCATTGGCTCGTGCAATTTGCAGCGCCATGGTTTCTAAGGTAGAAATCACCAACTCAGGTCTCGTTTCGATGAGCGATCGAAACTTATCGTAATTGACGCGTACGGCAGAACATGGTCCATCTGCAACAACCGATGCGGTTCGCGTAGTTTTCAGCAGCATCGCTTGAAGCCCTATAATTTCATTCTCTTTGGCTTCACCGACTTGTTGACCATCGATCATCACCTTGGCTTTACCTTGTATAAGTGTATACACCGCATCGGCAGGTTCCCCCTCTTTAATAATAACCTCGCCAGATTGGAAAAAATCAAACCCCGGCATAGGATCAGGAGGCACCGCTGTGTTGTGGCTCATGAGCTCAATCATCAAATCAGAGAACCCGTGAATGATATTAGGGATACTTTGGGCATTTATGTCGTCCCAGTCCCAAACTTCCAGTTCGAGCGCACCTTCTTGATACCACTGCAACAATTCACCGGTGTAGCCCAGCCAGCAATCACCGGCTTCCATGGCAAATAAACGGTTATTCGCGGCTGCTATTCCTATGGACCCTTTAACAACATGCACAACGGCAGCTTTGGCCAGGGTATCTTCGTCCAATTGTTCACGGTTAATCTTCAACTCCGTCGGCTTAATACCGCTGAATTGATCCAAAACATATTTCTGGTGATCATGGGCTTTCTCTACCCAACCTTCTGGGTGTTTTACCAAGGTAAACATACTGCTAGCCTTCCTTCATCATCGAGGTCATTTCATCAGTCTTAATGATACTTTGCTCATAAGCCCGCGTGATATCAGACAAACTTAACCCTAAATCTAATATCTGTTTAAGGGGTATCTGATGCCACTGAGAATGAATATAGTACAATGACGTTACCAGCAATATACCTAATACACCATCATAGTCGACAAGGGCCTTTTGTAATTCAGATGATAAAGGGAGTTTTTCAAGAAGGATTTCTAAAGGTTGATCAAACCAAGCATCCAAGCTGCTTAACATACCAACTGAAAAGCACTTCGGGGCTAACTCAGGGTCAATCATTTTCCCCAATGATTCGCACATGGTTGCGCGTAAAAAGCTGATGGTTTGTAACTCTTCGGATTTATCATTTAATTGACCCAAACAAACCAAAGTAGCCCAACTGCGAATACGTTGCATGCCTAACAATACAACGGCATGATCAATGGAGTCTACAGTCGTCGCTCGGCGATAAAAGGATGAGTTGACGAGTTTTAACAGTTTGTAAGACAAAACCGTGTCTCGTTTTATAATCTCCGCAATAACGCTGGCATCTTCTTCTGGCTTATAAAGGATTACGAGCAAATCAAACAATGCTTTACGGTTAGCATTTAAAACATGGCCTGTTACGGCTTCGGGCCGACAAAAATAATAACCTTGAAATAAGTCGAATTTCAGTTCTTTGCATAAATAAAACATTTCATGCGTCTCAACTTTTTCAGCTAATAGCATTACATCGTGCTGTTTTAGCAGTGCTACCGCATCTACGAGCTCATCCTCGCTCATTTCAATTACATCAAGCTTTACTATATCGACCGAGTCTATTAGCTCTGGACGATAATTTTTCATTTCAAAATCATCTAAGGCCACTCGGAATCCGCGCCGTTTAAGCAGCGCTATTTCATGGTCTAGTTTTTTCAAATGATGTTCAGATTCAAGAATTTCTACAAAAAGAAACTCCACGGCGAAATCGGGCAAATTAGCGGCCATACTCAACCGAATGTTTAATAACCCGGGTTTACCATTTAACAATTGCGGCGCACTATTATCCGCAAATGCGCTGAGCAGTACGGACCGAGTGGCAACATCGCCATCTAAGAACTCGGCTTGATTAACTTCTCCACTGCGAAATAACAGCTCGTAAGCAAATACCTGTTGGGCATTGTTTAATATGGGCTGACGAGCGAATAAAATGTCTGGCTGCACCTGTTGCTCCAGCAAAAAATACTTATAGATTCACTATAGCATCGCTTATTCAAGTTTGCCGTGAATTAGCCTTTAAGATTGTCCTAGCGCCATTTTTTGCGTAACTTGTACAGATAAGGCGTAATAACTAGGCGCACAAATGAATATTCAAATAGGCTTACCCTGCGACCCTAAGTGGCTGTGCGATGCTATTGGCTTAGTGATTGGTGTTATCGTAGTGGTGGGTGTCATTGCTTTGGTAAGAACTGTTTTGAAGGAGCATAAAAAAAGGAGATAAATACTATCTCCCTTCTACTTAGTTTAGCTAAACACTATAAACTGAGTGTTTTTTCACCCCGCGCTACACCAGAAACTCCCGTTCGAGCCACTTCCATAATGGTCGCTCCCGATAACGCTTCTAGAAATGCATTGAGTTTATCTTCATTTCCCGTCACTTGAATGGTGTAAGTCGTAGCCGTTACATCAATGATGGCTGCTCGGAATATATCGGCACTGCGTTTTACTTCTTCACGCAATGCTCCAGCCGCTCTAACTTTGACCAACATGAGCCCACGTTCAATGTGGGCACCCTCAGTTAGATCGACAACTTTGATCACTTCAACCAACTTATTAAGCTGCTTAGTGATTTGTTCAACGACTTGATCATCACCTTTGGTGACTAGAGTCAGTCGAGACAAGGAATCATCTTCGGTTGGCGCTACGTTTAAAGACTCAATGTTAAATGCACGCTGCGCAAATAAGCCCACTAACCTTGCTAAGGCACCTGCTTCGTTTTCCATAAGTACAGAAAGTATATGTCTCATTAGGTACGCTCCGTCTTACTTAAAAACATATCGCACATAGCACCATTGGGTACCTGCATCGGATAAACGTGTTCTTCTGGCTCAATACGAACATCGATAAATACTGACTTATCCCGTATCGCTAACGCTTCTTTCAACACAGCTTCAAGCTGATCAGCTTTATCTACAACAAAGCCAACATGGCCATAACTTTCGGCTAATTTCACAAAATCGGGCAATGAATCAAGATACGAATGCGAATAGCGTGACTCGTAGTTCATGTCTTGCCACTGACGAACCATGCCTAAATAGCCATTGTTCAAGCACAATATTTTCACTGGAAGGCCATATTGTTTGCAGGTTGAAAGCTCTTGAATATTCATTTGAATAGAGCCTTCACCCGTTACGCAAATAACATCCGCATCTGGGTAATTTAACTGAACGCCCATGGCCGCTGGTAAGCCAAACCCCATAGTGCCGAGACCACCTGAGTTAATCCAACGGTTGGGTTTGTTAAATTTGTAATACTGCGCCGCAAACATTTGATGCTGACCCACATCAGAGCAGACGTATGCTTCACCTTTTGTCACTTTACTGAGCGTTTCTATTACGAATTGAGGTTTCATGAGTTCCGAATCATCGGTTCGGTAACGGCCACCATGACGTTCTCGCCATTGATTAATTTGCGCCCACCATAAATCTAAAGCGGCATCATCGATGGTTTGCGTGGTTTGCTCTAATTGCGAAAGCATTTCCAACAACACCGACTTAACCGGACCCACAATGGGGATATCGGCGACGATGTTTTTCGAGATAGACGTTGGGTCTATGTCTATTTGAATGATTTTCGCATTCGGACAGAATTTTGTAACGTTATTGGTCACTCGGTCATCTAATCGTGCACCCACCGCCAATATAACATCGGCGTTATGCATGGCCATGTTGGCTTCGTAAGTGCCATGCATACCGAGCATGCCTAAACTTTGCTCATCGGTACCAGGGTACCCACCCAGCCCCATTAAGGTGTTGGTTACCGGGTAATTTATAAGCTTTGCAAACTGAGTGAGTTCATCGGATGCTTTGCCTAATATCACACCGCCACCGGCGTAAATAACCGGCTTTTTGGCCTGCAACAACAAATTCATGGCCTTACGAATTTGCCCACTGTGGCCTTTCTTAACCGGGTTATAAGATCGAATTTTAACGCGTTCAGGGTAATGGTATGGAAACTTAACGTTGGGCGCGGTCATGTCTTTAGGGACATCAACAACAACCGGACCAGGGCGTCCACTTTGAGCAATGTAGAAGGCTTTTTTAATGGCTAAAGGAATCTCTTCTGCCGATTTTACTAGAATATTGTGTTTAACCACCGGGCGAGAAATACCGAGCATATCAGTTTCTTGGAACGCATCGCAACCGATCAAGTGGCTCATCACCTGACCCGTAATGACGACCATCGGAATGGAATCCATATAGGCTGTTGCAATTCCGGTAATTGCGTTTGTTGCACCTGGACCTGACGTCACCAATACAACACCAGCTTTACCACTGGCTCGTGCATAAGCATCGGCCATATGCGTGGCGGCTTGTTCGTGACGAACTAGAATGTGTTTTAATTTTTCTTGTCGGTGTAAGGCATCGTATATATGGAGCACTGAGCCGCCGGGGTAGCCATAAACGTATTCGACCCCTTCGTCTTCTAATGCGCGACAAAGCATTTCACCACCAGATAGCATTTCTGGCTGAGATTCAGATTTTGACATGGTTTTTAACCTTCGCTACGACTCAAGAACGCGTTAACCACTTCTGGCCTGAGCTTCAGCGTGTATTCAAACGCGGCCACCGGTAAGTGACTGCATCAATACGGCTAACCGGCGAAGGGCGATACCTTCAGCTCCGACGTTAACGTTGCTGCTTGATTCTTTTTGTGCAAATAACCCAGCGATAAACTGTGGGCGCTTATAAACATTCTAATCAGTGATTAAAGAATGTCCAGCAATGCTTTTGATTATTTTGGTGATGCATGGCCGCAAGTGATGATCACTTGCGGCTGTGGTGAACTATTGAAATTGAATGATCCCGTCAACAACGTCGCCATGAATGGTTCCGCCACTGACAAACTCACCTTTTAACAAGGCTGAGGCCAATGGATTTTCCAATTCACGTTGTATGGCTCGTTTTAATGGCCGTGCGCCATACACTGGGTCAAAGCCGGCGGCGCACAGTTTATCCAGCACAGCGGGCGTGAGCGACAATCGAATATCCTGATCACCTAAACGATCTCGTAAATAGTCGAGTTGAATATCAGCAATGCCATGAATTTGTTCATTACCCAATGGATGAAATACCACTACTTCGTCTAATCGGTTAATAAACTCTGGTCTGAAATGCCCACTAACAACTTCCATCACGGCTGCTTTCATTTCCTCATAATTAGCCTCACCGGCTAACGTTTGAATTTGATCACTGCCTAAGTTAGAAGTCATAACAATAACGGTATTGCGGAAATCTACGGTTCGACCTTGGCCATCGGTTAATCGGCCATCATCGAGCACTTGAAGTAAAATGTTAAAAACATCGTGATGCGCCTTTTCGACTTCATCTAACAAAATGACCGAATAAGGTTTTCTACGCACCGCTTCTGTAAGGTAACCTCCTTCTTCGTAGCCAACATACCCTGGAGGTGCACCAATAAGTCTTGCGACTGAGTGCTTTTCCATGAACTCTGACATGTCGATACGCACCAAAGATTCTGTGGTATCAAATAAGAAGTTCGCCAATGCTTTGCAAAGCTCGGTTTTACCGACACCCGTTGGTCCTAAAAATAAAAACGATCCATTTGGGCGATTCGGATCGGCTAACCCAGAGCGAGAACGGCGAATAGCATTCGAAACGGCGGCCACCGCTTCTTCTTGGCCGACTAGGGTTTCATGGATTTTATCCTCCATTCGCAATAGCTTATCGCGCTCACCTTCAAGCATTTTATCAACCGGAATGCCTGTCCAACGCGAGATGACATTAGCAATGGATTCGTCCGTAACATTGCTTTGCAACAACTGCATGTCCATCATTTCAGCTTGGCTGGCCATATCGAGTTGTTTTTCCAATTCAGGAATAGTGCCATATTGAAGCTCTGACATACGCGCTAAATCACCGGAACGACGAGCGGATTCTAACTCAACTCGTGCCTGTTCAAGCTGTTCTTTAACGTGTTGTGAGCCTTGTACGGCGGCTTTTTCAGTAGTCCAAATTTCTTCTAAATCGGCAAATTCACGTTCAACGTCTGTGATCGATTCTCGAAGTTTTTCAAGCCGTTGTTTTGCTTGAGGGTCCTTTTCTTTTTTCAGTGCTTCGGCTTCAATTTTTAATTGAATTAAGCGGCGTTCGAGGCGATCCATCGATTCTGGTTTAGAATCAATTTCCATTCGAATTCGGCTAGCGGCTTCATCAATTAAATCAATGGCTTTATCGGGCAGTTTACGATCTGAAATATATCGTTCAGATAGTTTAACCGCTGAAATCAGAGCGCCATCGGTAATGGTTACACCATGGTGCACTTCGTACCGCTCTTTTAAACCGCGCAAAATTGCAATGCTATCTTCTTCGTTCGGTTCAGACACAACAACTTTTTGGAAGCGCCTTTCTAAGGCACCGTCCTTTTCAATGTATTGCCGATACTCATCCAAGGTTGTGGCACCCACACAATGCAACTCGCCGCGAGCCAATGCAGGTTTGAGCATGTTGCCTGCATCCATTGCGCCGTCGCTTTTACCGGCACCGACCATGGTGTGCAACTCATCAATAAAGAGAATGATCTGGCCTTCTTGTTTGGACAATTCATTCAAAACAGCTTTTAACCGTTCTTCAAACTCACCCCTATATTTAGCACCCGCTAATAGCGAACCCATATCTAAAGACAGTACGCGCTTATTCTTTAGGCTTTCAGGAACTTCTCCATTAATAATGCGCTGAGCTAAACCCTCAACAATGGCAGTTTTACCAACACCAGGTTCACCGATCAATACAGGGTTGTTTTTTCGACGGCGCTGCAAGACTTGAATAGTCCGGCGAATTTCATCGTCTCGGCCAATGACAGGATCTAACCGGCCTTCTTCGGCCAGCGCAGAAAGATCTACCGTATATTTATCTAAGGATTGCCTGTTTTCTTCGGCGTCTTGGCTATTGACCGATTGACCATCGCGAATATCGTCAATGGCTTGTTGCAACGTGCCTTCAGTAACGCCAGATTCATTAAGGACTTTGGCGATGTTAGAGCGGTCTTGCAACATAGAGAGCAAAACCAATTCACTGGAAATAAACTGATCTTTCTTTTGCTGGGAAAGCTTATCGGCGCGATTCAGAACACGACCAAGATCGTTACTCATGTGTACTTCTGCGTCAGCACCCGTCACTTCAGGCAATGCATCAAGTGCATCTTCTGTTCGCTGGCGAAGCTGTGAAATATTGGCACCGGCTTTTTGCAAAACAGCGGCTACGGACGCACTTTTTTGATTCAGTAATGCCAACAGTAAATGCGCTGGTTCTATGAAACTATGGTCATGCCCAAGCGCAACCGACTGTGCATCTGAAAGTGCCAACTGCAAACTACTGGTCAAACGATCGATCCGCATGACTTTCCCTCTTTTCAATGACTCTGTTTAACAACTTACCCACAACAGGCTAAAACTTTATAGCTCTGCTGCGGCTATTCCTTTAGATGAGGGCTCCCATCTTTATAATCAAGTGCAATTTTTAATCAATTTTCCAAATCAAATTGGCCATGCGCCCCGTTTGGCTTTCTCTGCGAAACGAATAGAACTCATCAACCAATTCAAAAGTACATTGCTCACTTTTGTAGACTGCTGAGACGCCTAGCGATTTAAGGTGCGACTCGGCGAGTCCTTGCAGGTTGCCGTTATACTTACCATGTTCCGGTAGCGAATCAAAGCAAGACTCGAAGTTTGGAAAAGATGAAAATGCCTCTTTAACTTCTTCTCCCACTTCAAAATGGTTTGGACCGATGCAAGGGCCTAATCCGCAAATCACCTGAGATGGGTGATCAAACCTTGCTAAGGTTTTCGATAAAATACCGTTTGCCAAGCCGCGCCAACCGGCGTGCGCTACGCCAATTTTGTGGCCATTTTTCGTCCAGAAATACACCGGTAAACAATCCGCGGTCATGACACAGCAGGCAAGGTTTACTTCGGAAGTTACACTGGCGTCAGTAGGCTCTGCTGCAATTGCGCACTCTGCGTTAACTACGTGGGAACTGTGCGTTTGATTTAACCAAGCAATGGTGGGTTGCTGAGCCAACCTTGCTTGTAATAGCTTGCGGTTACCGCTCACTACAGGCTTCGGTTCCCCAACATGGTGAGCAATATTAAACGCATTAAAAGGTGCTGAGCTGCAACCACTTTTACGAGTTGTCCAGCCAGCTAAAATATTGGCCGGTAACGGCCATTGTGCGTATGTAAAAGACATCAATATTCTTCTTCGTTTGCACCTGTTTCTTTCATATCTTCATGAAGTACTTCGATCAACTCTAACATGTCATCTGGAATCTCAGCCTCCCAACTGACCATACTACCGGTTTCTGGGTGTTCAAGTTCAAGGTGCCCGGCATGCAAGGCTTGCCGTTTAAAGATTTTTAAGACATCGAGCACTTCAACATTGACGCCTTTCGGTAATCGAGATCGGCCAGCGTACAGCGGATCGCCAACTAATGGGTAACCAATGTGAGAAAGGTGCACACGAATTTGGTGAGTACGGCCTGACTCTAATTTACAGCGTATGAGTGTATGGTTTACATAGCGCTCTTCTACTCGATAATGCGTTACCGCATCTTTACCCATACCTTCTGGTGCCACCGCCATTTTAGTTCGGTGCGTTGGGTGCCGACCAATAGGCTCATCGATGGTTCCGCCGCCAGTCATCACACCCATACAAACAGCATAGTATTCTCGGCCCATGGTGCGCTTTTGCAACTGAGCGGCCAATGATGTTTGCGCCGCTAGCGTACGTGCAACCACCATAAGCCCAGAGGTATCTTTATCTAAACGGTGCACGATGCCCGCTCGTGGCAATGTTGCCGACTCGGGGTAATGATGCAATAGCGCATTAAGTAATGTACCTGATGGAGTACCGGCACCTGGGTGTACAACTAGACCGACCGGTTTATTGATAACAATGATGTGATCATCTTCAAAAACAATGTCGAGCTCAATGTCTTCAGCTTCCCATCGTTCTTGTGCTTCCAAATGCGCATTAATGTGTAAAGTTTCACCCCCAACCAATTTGTCTCTAGGCCTAAAGGTTTCGCCATCAACAGTAAGCTCTCCATCTTTGATCCACTGCTGAATGCGGGAGCGTGAATAGTCTGGGAACAGCTTCGCCGCCACCTGATCTAAGCGTTTATGACCCATTTCCAGAGGCACTTGTTGTGAAATATTAATTGAATCGTGTGAATCGGTCATTGGAGGCAAGGGGGTCCTGTGGTTACAATAGCGCCCATTCTACTGATTTAATGAGATTTAGCATGTTTAGAGCGGTATTTTCATCGTCTTTTTTGCAAAAAGCCTGTTTATTGGCCGTTTTACTGAGCTTAGTGGGTTGTGCAGGATTGTCCACACAAACCTCTGATACGGAATCGGGTTATTACCAAGCCGCGCAAACCTACTTGGATAAGCGCAACTTTACAATGGCAATAGAGAAGTTAGAGGCGCTGCAAAGCCGCTTCCCCTTTGGCCGATACGCTGATGCCAGCTCGCTCGATTTAATGTACGCAAAATACCAAATGAATAATTTTGCGGAATCACTTATTACAGCAGACCGGTTCGCACGCCTTAATGCCGATTCACCAAATTTAGATTACGCCTACTTTATTCAAGCGATGAGCTATTACCAGATGTATATGGAAAACAGCGGTATATTTGGCAAAGCAGACCCTGCAATGCGCTCATCTGAACAAGGCAAAAAAGCGTTTTCTTCGATGCAACTGTTTCTAGACCTGTTTCCTTCAAGCGCATACCGAAGTGAAGTACTAAAATCGATGGTGGTTCTCAAAGACGCGTTAGCAAAACATGAATTGTATGTTGCAGATTTCTATTTCCGCAAAGAAGCCTGGGTGTCTGCAGCTGATCGAGCCGCGGCCGTGATTAATCATTATCCTGGGGTTACCGCACAAGCCGATGCCTATTTAATTCTTATAGGTAGCTACGATGCGCTCGGGCTTCAAGAAGAATACGACATTGCCGTACAGAAGTTTTCAGCTCACTTTCCTCAGCACCCAACGCTAGCGTCGGGTACTTTTGATGCGCCTAAGCGTCAAAGTGAACGATGGTGGGTGAAAGCACTGACTCTTGGATTAGCCCAGTAATCTTGCTTAACAAAAGGTATTTAATGCCTTTTTAACCACATCGAACAGTTTATCGGGTGTTTCGACTACATCGTGAGCACCCGCCTCTTTTAGTGAAACCTCATCGCTGTAGCCCCACAAAACACCTGTGGTGGCAATATCAATATAACGGCCGGCTTCCATATCGTATTTGGTATCGCCAATCATCACTGTATCGGCTTTTCTTAAGTTTTCTTGCTCGAATAATCGCGTTAATAACTCTTTTTTATCCGCGTATTTACCATCGAAGGTAGACCCATATATGCCAGAAAAGTAAGCATTTAGCTTATTCGCTTCAATGATTTGCTCTGCATAAAGTTCATACTTAGCGGTTGCAACAAATTGCTGAGCGCCGATTTGCTTGAACGCCTCAAGAGCCGCCAATACACCTTCGAACGGTTCGCTACTGGTCAGTGACTGTTGGTAATGCTCACGATATACCATTTTAGCCGCTGCTATTTCATCCTTATCCGATATATCCAGTAACTCCGCAATGATGTTATCAAGCCCAGGGCCAATATAGGGTCTGAGCTCTTCAAAGCTGCGAGTAGGTTTTCCATAATGCGCTAAAGTATGGTTAAAGGAACCAGCTACGGCGGGAATTGAATCTACTAACGTACCGTCTAAATCCCATAAAATATTGATCAACAACGATCTCCTCGATTTATAGTTAAGCCTATCGGCCTGGCTTCCAACCATGAGTGATGGGGTAACGTCTATCTCGCCCAAAGCCACGCTGAGTCACTCGAACACCTTCAGGTGCTTGTCTGCGTTTATATTCATTAATATCAATTAATCGAATTATGCGGTATGCAACGTCTCGATCAAAACCGGCCTCAACGATGGCATCTAGACTCTCATCACGTTCGACATAACGCTCGATTATATCGTCTAAAATATCGTATGGCGGTAAGCTGTCTTCATCGAGCTGATCTGGGGCAAGTTCGGCAGATGGCGGCCGCGTGATCACGCGCTCTGGCACGGCTAACCCTTGACTGTTGCGCCACTGCGCTAGTTTATAGACCCACGTTTTAGGCACGTCTTTTAAAGCATTGTAGCCACCACACATGTCTCCATATAATGTGGCGTAGCCCACGGCCATTTCGCTTTTATTGCCGGTTGTTAAGACCATGTAACCGAGCTTATTTGATAAAGACATCAAAAACAAACCGCGCATTCTCGATTGCATATTTTGTTCAGTTACATCCACAGGGCGATCGCCAAAGACTGGCGCTAAAGTACTTTGAGCGGCTTCAAAAGCTTCTGCTATTGGCAGTACTTCGTATCGAATACCCAGTAACTTTGCCTGCCCTTCTGCATCTTCTAAGCTCATTTTTGCCGTGTACTGATACGGCATCATGACGCCCATTACTCGATCTGCGCCCAATGCATCTACGGCAATAGCGGCACTTAACGCCGAATCGATGCCGCCAGACATACCCAATACTACGCCAGGGAAACCGTTTCGGTTCACATAATCGGCTAGGCCAGTCACGAGAGCATTGTATAGCTCTTCTTCAATGCTTAACTTAGGGCACAGCTGTTCATTTTTAACGCACCAGCCAGACTCGGTTTGTTCGAGCTCGGCGATTTCAAAGGCTTCTTTAAAACTCGGCAACGTAAACCGGATTTTAGCATTGCTGTCTACGATGAAAGATCCGCCGTCAAATACCAACTCATCTTGCCCAGTCATATGATTGACATAAACTGTCGCCATAGGCCATTGCGATACTACCTTTGCGACTTGAGCGTGGCGCTGAGCCGTTCGATCAATATTGTAAGGACTGCCATTTATATTGATGTTGATTTGTGCACCCGCCTCATAGGCACGACGAGCGGGTCCTTCATACCAGATGTCTTCACAAATAGTGAGCGCAAAAGGAATGCCTTTGAATTCAAAGGTGCAGGTTTGCGTACCTTTTTGGAAATAACGCTTTTCATCGAATACTTGGTAGTTGGGTAAATGCTGCTTCGCATAGTCGGCAATTATGTCGCCTTGATAAATCACCATAGATTTATTGTACAGCTTACCCTCCTGTGCTTCGGGATAACCAATGACAATTGCGATCGGTAATTTAGCTTGCTTGATTTGTTCCAACGCATCGCTGACTCGTGCCTTCAAACTTGGTCGCAACAGCAAATCTTCTGGTGGGTAACCCGTGATGGTTAACTCAGGGAAAACCACCATGTCTGCGCCTTGCTTTTGAGCCTTAGCCGCAATCTCAATAATTTTTGTACCATTGCCTTCGATATCGCCCACTGGGAATCGATACTGCGCTAACGCGATTCGAATACTCATATTCAACCTTAAACTGTTTAATAACGCTATTGTGAGGCCTAGAGAGTGCCGAAACAAGGTTTTGATCTACTCTTATGGATGACCATTCACCTCAATTCGCTTTATACTGATCAAACGACTTATAGATTGAGGCCAGCATGTCTAAACAACCGACGCATTCCTATCATCGAGCTCAACAATTACTGTTTGCGTTTGGTATTTATCGGTTAATTTTAGCCACGGCTTTAACCGTCGCTGCATTTATCCCTAAAACCATCAGTGAAGTTTTACCAGGCGCTAGTGTGGAATCTCTGCAATTGGCGACACTGGCCTACCTGGTACTGGCCGTGCTCGGGATGCTGATCACCATTAACGAACAAATTAGTAAAACACCCATTATTGTTTTACTCATCACCGACATATTATTGGTTATGTTGATCACTCGCTATGGCGGCGGCGTAGACAGTGGCTTTGGTAACCTGTTGCTTATATCGGTTGGCTTAGGAGGCATTTTATTGCCTTTGAAACAAAGCCTATTGATCGCTGCTGTCGCTACTTCTAGCCTTATCTACACTGAGTTTCTGCCCTTTAAAGATTCAGCTCAGCAAGAGCTGTTGCAAGCAGCGCTGCTCGGTGTAGGCTATTTTGCGGAAGCGTTATTTTTGCAATACGTTACGCAACGAATGCAATCCACAGAACAGTTAGCACGCGCACAAGCCGATACTATTTTAGATTTACGGCATCTCAATGAACTGATTGTACAGCGCATGCGTACTGGAATTATCGTGATCACAGCCGATGGTGCTATCCGGCTCGTCAATGACTCGGCTCGAGACCTGTTAGGCATCACTGAAAAAAGACCCTTTTGGTTGCCCAAGCCCTTACATGAACGTTTGATCGAATGGAAAAAAAATCCGACCAAACTGGTTGAAGGCTATCAAATGGACAGCGACCACCCGCTAGTGCAGCTAAACTTTGCCAAACTGCAACCAACAGATGATTCGGATTTAATTTTATTCGTTGAAGACATTGGTCGTGTGCAGCAGCAAGCCCAGCAGCTTAAATTAGCCTCATTAGGCCGTCTTACGGCATCTATCGCTCATGAAATACGCAACCCTTTGGGGGCTATTAGTCACGCCGCACAGTTACTCGATGAAATGGCCGATATTGACCCAGCCGATAAAAGATTGCTCGATATTATCCACACCCATACAGAGCGGGTGAATAAAATTATTGAAACTATCTTAGATTTATCTCGTAAACGCCCCAAAAAAATTGAATCCATTGGCTTAACGTCGCTGATCGAAGAATGCATCAATGAACGCAGCGTCACGCAAGAGGCGGATCAGATCGATTTACAGTTGGATGCCAGTATCAAAGTCTCGCTGGATGTGAACCAGATCAAACAAGTACTGCACAACATCGTCGATAATGGCCTACGCTACAGTGAACAAAATACAGGGCAGCGTCGCATTCAACTGGTCTCAGGCCATTTACCCGATACCGAGCAACTGTACTTAGATATCATTGATCGCGGTCCTGGTGTTCCTGAAGAGCAAATAAAACTATTGTTTGAACCGTTTTATACCACCGAAAACAGCGGAACCGGTTTAGGGTTGTATATTGCCAAAGAGCTGTGCGAAGCAAACCGCCTGACGTTAACTTACTACAACGTTCCCGATGGTGGTTGCTTTCGAATAATCTTCTCTCATACTATTAGTCAAAAACATAATATAAGTTAGGAATTTACTATGTCACTGCCGCAACGAGTTCTCGTTATTGATGATGAACCCGACATTCGTGAACTTTTAGAGATAACTTTAATGCGCATGGGCATTGAAAGTTTCAGTGCAGTCGACGTGCATACCGCTTACAAGGCTATCAATGAACAGGACGTTGATCTTATTTTAACTGACATGCGTCTACCCGATGGCAACGGACTGGACATTGTTCGCTATGTAGCCGAATCAAAACCCACAACCCCCATTGCCGTTATTACAGCGCATGGCAGCATGGACTTAGCGATTGAATCAATGAAGTCTGGCGCTTTTGATTTTGTCTCTAAACCCATAGATATACATAAGCTACGACAACTTATAAACCAGGCATTAAAAGTTAAGCAACAGGCTGAGACCAAAAAACACGAAGTCGATGCCAACCAAGCGGTCAACCTAGGCAATTCTGAGCCGATGAAAAAGCTCTCCGCTAAAATTAAGAAGCTCGCCGTTAGCCAAGCTCCCGTGTTTATTTCAGGTGAGTCCGGTACGGGTAAAGAACTCGCGGCAAGGCAAATACATCAGTTAGGTCCTAGAGCCGATGGTGCATTCATTCCTGTCAACTGCGGTGCTATTCCTTCTGAGTTAATGGAAAGTGAGTTTTTTGGTCATAAAAAAGGCGCGTTTACTGGCGCCACCGAAGACAAGCAAGGATTTTTCCAAGCCGCTGATGGCGGAACCTTATTTTTGGATGAGGTGGCCGATTTGCCATTGACCATGCAAGTAAAACTATTGCGTGCTATTCAAGAAAAGAAAGTTCGACCCATTGGTGCTCAAAGCGAAGTAGAAGTCGATGTTCGAATACTAAGTGCCAGCCATAAAAATTTAGACCAGATGGTAGAATCGGGCGATTTCAGGCAAGACCTTTTTTATCGAATCAATGTCATTTCTTTAAACATTCCGCCATTGAGAGAGCGTTATGAAGACATTCCACTTTTAACGCAAAATATGCTGGAACGCATTGCTAAAAATTATGAACTACCGGTTGCGACGCTCGACAGTGCAGCAAAAAAGTCGCTTCAATATTATGGCTTTCCTGGCAACGTCCGTGAATTGGAAAATATTCTTGAACGCGCCTTTGCCATGTGTGAAAACGATGTTATCACCGAAGACGATTTAAACTTAAACAGCAACCAAAATAACTTGATGAGTCAGCCAAACTCTACGGTACTGGCGGAACGACCCGAAGGTGTGTCATTGGAGGACTACCTAATGGACATTGAGCGTACAGTTGTTGAACAAGCCTTAGATGCAACTCGCTGGAATCGTACGGCGGCGGCAAAAAAATTGGGCATCACTTTTAGAGCGCTTCGCTATCGTTTAAAGAAGTTAGGTATCGATTAATGCTACCAAGGGTAGCGTATAACTAAACGATGATTATTTTTATACCCATTTAACGCTTAGTTCTCTACCCTATTGTTGTCTCACATTATGCAAGGATGCATTATGAAACAACAAGGCTTTACTATGGTCGAGCTGCTCTCGACTGTCATTTTAATTGCGCTTGTCGCGGCCATGGCTGCTTCGAGTTTTGCCGGCTTAATCGCTATTGCTCAATCGGATCGTTTAAAAAACGATTGGGTAACTTTCCTTAACTATGGCCGCTCCCAAGCCGTTCTGACTCAGCAAATCGTTACAGCTTGCCCGTTAATCAACAATGAATGCTCCAAAGACTTAACACTTCCTTGGACACTTTTTATCGACACGAACGAGAACAAAAAACTAGACCCCGATGAAGAGCTGTTGAGAGTATTAGAAAACACCTCAGATAATACCTTTAGTATTTACCCGAAGAACCAGCCTTATTTTAAGTTTCACTATGCTAGTTATGATTTACGAATGGGTCACGCTCGCGGCTTCACAGTATGCCCGAGAGGCAATATCGAAAATGGGGCTTTTCATTTAAAGGTGAATATTACGGGGAGAGTGAGATTTCAATATAAGGAAAATAAACAAGGCTTGCTGGTCCATAAGCGCAATGGACGCTGGCAAGCCTTTGAGTGTTAGTGTTTTACGCTTAGCGAATTAAATAAGCTACCAGCATTCGTCTAATGCGGCGGTGTTATTTACCAAACCTCTAACTCCCGTATTGGTATAGGTGTAATCCCCACACTCATCATTTAACATTCGGCCCACTCTGGTAGCCCTAACAGTGAAGTTGCTTCGGCTTACCGCTTCAATTCTAAGCGTGTAGTTTGGGTTGTTTACTGGAACATCAGCTTCATAAATACTTGGTGGGCCCGTATCGGGAACATTATTGTCTGGTGTAATTAGATTACAGTCATTAACCACTGCGCCTCCATTTGCGACGATATCCGCATTGTCACAATAGGAATTATTTTCGGTAAAACGTCGCTCCATTGCACCGGCTAAACCAATTACGGCAGCGCGTGCATCAGACCGTGCGGCTCTATCAACATAGCGTTCATATTGCGGAAACGAGAATGCGGCTAAAATTCCAATGATGGCCACTACAATCACCAATTCCATTAGCGTGAAGCCATTTTCTGTTTTTAATTTCATATAATTACCTATAAAAAGAAGCTCACGCCTTGCGTGAGCTTTATAGTCTCAGTTATTTTGACAGAATAACAATTTTCTCAATCGTGTTGAGACGGTTATGTGCATACTCAAACGAAATGCGGACTTGCTGCCCTTCCTTCAGAATTGAAAGCGGCCGGCGTACCGTTTCGCTATCGCCGGCGTACTGAACGACCGTGAATTTAGAAACAGACATTTTTACATCCGATACCAGCACCATATTATTATTCAAGTCTAGTTGATCAATGAAAACAGTTGCCTCTGTTAAATCTGCTCTAACGAAGGTACTCAGCATTAAAATTAACGCCATTAGGCACAGCGATTGTTTCTTTATAATATTCATACTTACTCTCCAATCGTTAGGAAAAATTACAGTTCTTGCCATGTCCATCGCCCTAATGTTGATTTAGGGTCTCGAATTTGACAGGACATACCTACGGCGTCACATTCATCGACTGCATTGGCGTCGGACGTACCTGAGGTATTAGAAATACAAACTTCAGTACTATCATCGAGCGTAATACACACGGGCCGTGTGATTAAGTTGTCAGAGCTAGATCCACTAACATACTCAGTCACTTCTACTGTATCTCCGTTTTCATCCACATAGCTGTAAGTTATCACATCTTGGTCATCAACAACGCCGTCATCATTAACCTCAATTGCGGCTTGTAAAGGTTTTGAACCACTGAGCGCATCAATTTCCATATACCAACCTCGGCCACCAAAGGAACATGGATCTTGATCAGGAATAGAGGTAGTGAAAATTATATTGTTATCTCTTAATTGAGGGTCACTGACTAACCTCTCACCTAGCCCATCCGTATTATTATTTTGTGTGTTCACAAAATCCATATACCAACCTAAATGGGTATCAACTAAACTGTCCGGATCGCTTCCGTCGGTTGGTAAACCTGAACCATTAAACCAAACCGTATCATAAGAAGTGGTGGCTCTGAATGAGTTTTCCGAGCCAGTCGGTTGAACTTCAGCTACTATTTTTTGCTCTAGTAAATGGAAGCGGTTGAAATCTGCTTGAACATGTTCTTGCATACGATCCCAAATGCCATAGAAACTTTGAGTACCCTTGTTGGTATTATCATCTCTTAGGAAATAGGTACCAGTTCCAAAAAATACAACATAGCCTGTTGCCCCACGGTTCAATGCTATTTGTGGTTTAACGGTAATAGGTTGACGTTTGTCAGTAGGACAGTTTGTCGACTCAATTGTACAGGTCGTAAACAGTGGCTTGATGTTTCCAAGAACATCTGTTGAAACAGACCAGTTGGCTGGGTTTCCATCCGATACGTCAAATTTCCATAGATTTCCTTCTATATCGCCACCGTAAACATAGTCGACAATGTAATCACCATCGACGTCTAGGGTATTTACCGTAGACAGGCCATTCGGTGTAGAAAGATCATTTTCAAAGGTGTCGATTTCAGCAAGTTTCAGCCCCGTCTCAACATCAATTACAAATAGTTTTGCGGTACCTGACCCTACAAAGCCATCGGACTCAGTATTGTTGTAGCCGTTGCCGACGAATGCTACCCACCGACCATTTATGTTTGATTTACCAATCACGGGTTGTGCAAAGGTGTAACCTAAATCACTGTCATTGACATCCGTAAATTCCCACAAGACGTTGTTAGCTGCATTGGCTTCTGTATCAAAACCCGTTTCTGGGTTAGTAATATCCAGGGCGAATAAGCCTTGACCGCCACCGCCTAAGCCTGACACTAGAATTGTTTTCCAGCTGCCATCGTAATACACATCAGCAACGGCTGGACTGCCATCTACCGTGTATTTGTGGCTATAGCTTTTATCCCCTAATCGCTCTAACCTTGAATAAACACTAGCAGGTACATAAGCAAACTCTTCCATACCAAAATCGTCTGAATGAGTATCGGCATTGAATGCATGTAACATGCCGTCATTTGCGCCAACATAGATCATTGGTTTGCGATGCAATACACGCTCACCTGTTTCTTCTCGATAATTTTGATTATCACCATTAGGATCTTTCTTGAAAGCATTATAAGAAGCGCCTTCTAAGTTGTCAGGGTAAAAGTATTCTGGATTGCCGACAAAAATAGGAGACGAGTTAACTATGTCACCTAATGGCGAGACAGCTCGAGAATCAACATCTTCTAATGTTACTCGACGACGATGTGTGCCCGCGTTGGTTAAAGCATCATCTCCGCGTAAGTAATTGAGTAACGGCTCACTATTACTTAATTCACTTTGTTGAGTTAACGAAATATTGCTCCATCGAAATGGTGCGCCATCGTTCGTTAAGTCATTATAGGTAACTATAACCCGATCATTATGTGCAGGCACTATAGATGCTAAGTGCACGTCACCAATGGAGCCGTCTAGTTCAATTTCGACCCCATATAGTCTTCCGCCCCAAGTTTGGCTGTTAAATTCAGCCTGGAACACCATTGTATCGCTCGAAATTGAACCGGTGTTCACACTCACGGCTGACGCCGAAGCATCGCGCCCTTGAATGTCTGAAATGGTTGCATTCAATGAGGTCACAAGCTCATCTGGATCGCTGGCCGACAAGAACAAGCCTCTTCCGTTTATCGCGGCATGCCAAACATCATCTATGGTCGATTCTTGATTACTGACCGGCGTTGGCCAACCTAACCACCCGGTTGAATCAGGCCCCTCATCCTCACTTAGATCACCTGTTAATCCAAACGCAACCGTGTAGGTCACCATATGTTGAGCGCTGTTTTCATCGATCCCGGTAAAGGTGGGAACATTATTTGGCAATGTTGTGTCAAGGTCTGTTTCATAATAATGCATAGCGACATCGGCCAAGGTGTTATTCACCCCTGAGTCTTTGTCTGCGTACTTACCTTTATCACCCGCTAAACCATCGTAATCTGAATTATTATCAGAATCGGCGTTTCTATAGCTGTTGTTAAGACTCGGACTGTCGCCGTTCCAAACACCATCCGTCATCATAATGGTGAAGTTTTGTTGGCATGAACCACCGTCATCTTGGCTCAATATTGGGGAGTCCGCATTCGAAACGCCCGATAGACCGTTTCCTTTGTAATATTCACCCGCTCGTTTCAAGCGGGTTCTCAACGGGGTGCCGTTTTGTGAACGGATTTTAAATACGTTGCTCAGCAAGGTATTTTTGTTAGCCTGCGCTGTCGCATTAACCGGCGTTGATAAATTATCCACGTCTTTAATTTCGGTCACTACGCTATTGTGGTTGTGCAATGTACTTAAACCCATCCGAGCTGAGGAATCAAAGACTATCTCAGACATAGCTTTTTTAGCGACAAACTCGCGCTTACGGTAGTAACTGAACCAGTTAGCGAAATTCGTTTGTTGAGCGGCCGTCATTTCGGAAACATCGACAAACCAATCCTTTAAGTAATTTTCGCGCGTAGTGCTGTTAGATATTTTATCTGTAATCTCATCAAGGTCTGGGCACTCTAATTCATCGACTGTACCATCGTCTTTAGCACTATCAGCGTCTGAAAACTTGTCCAATACACCATCGCCGTTGTGATCACGCCACGGGAAGTAACCCGCGGGAAAACCATCGCCCCCGGCAGCTGATAAATTTTTAGTACCTCCAGTCTTATAGTAAGGCTCCCAACGTGCCGCCGCTATAGTTTGATTCACAAAGGCATCACCATCTTTATCAACCCCTTGCCACGGTGTGTAAGTTTGATTCGGGTTGTAGTACATCACATTAAAGCCCGGGCAAGCTCTTAACAATTCGTTTTTATCGCTTAGCGTGGGCGTTACATCCCAGCCAGATTCATCATTACTATCATCGATCCAAGCGTCGGTGATACTCCAATGCTCATTTGCGCCCGGGCTATTTAATGCATTCCACCCCATGGAACCTGAGTCATCAACCACGAAGAATATGTTAGGTTGAACGCCACTCTTTAAGAAAAGGGGCTCGTCTGTCATCGCTAAGTCAGCGGCAATAACTTGACCTATTAAAGTTGAAAGCGCTAAAGGAACTAAACTAAAACGCAACGTTCTTTGGTGTTTCATAAATTCTTTCATCGTTAAAACCTCTTAGCGTAAAGTGACTGAAGCAGTACGGTTGATGAAGGCGATCTGCCCCAGGCACGTGCGGTTATTCGATAGATGACCTTGCACGCAGATGCATTTGGATCATTGACAGCGCCATCGCAGACGATGTCGTATTCTTCTATTACATACCTTGGAAGAAAAGCTAGCTCATCCTCCATGGTATCGACACCATTGGGCGGATCTGCCGGGTTAAAAACATTGCTATTTCCAGCCGTATTCCACCAGGCAGTATTCACATTTCGCCACCATGCATTGCCCAGTGCATTTAAATTCAGCACCGCACCTGGCGCTGCTGCTGCAACGGTGTCAGGTCGAGCGCTTTGTTGAGCTATCCACTGCTCACCTTCCCTTAAGGCCGATTCAGCGGATTGAAATGCCAAGTTATAATCTAAGTTATTTCCGGCCATTTTTTCTTCAATTACAGAAGATTCCATAACTGAAATACCTAAAATGGTTAAAATCACTAATAGACTCAACGCAACAATGAGTACGGCACCGCTCTGTTGTTTTGGCGACTTAACTTGGTGATTCGATAGACGAATATTCGACACATTCATATTATTTCACCCTATTTCGAATGGTGACTAGTGTTTGAAACGGACGGTACAACCGTCTATCTGGCGCTTGGAATACACCACCGGCAAAGTTAAAGGTTTGAGGCTCGGAAACTACATTCACAACAGACGCATCATTAACAAGAGAGCCCACTAACAAATTCACTTCAATGGCTATAATATTTGCTCTATCCGCGGCAGGAATGTTTGCATAATCATCAATGTAGTCGGGTACAAAGTTGTCATCTAAATCGACACCATAGCGAAACTGTAGGTTTTCGATTCCGCCAACAAGCTCAGTTACAGGGGGTGCATTAGGACTACCAAGATTGGTGGTGAGGTTCAGATCACCTTCGGCATCAACAGAAAAAGACAAACGCTCTACTTTTACGACGGTATTTTCTTGATCGGCGCGGTCATACAAACCTTCTCTTAAATTACCGGTTCCATCTTCAATTATGGTGCCCGCTGTATTAGCACCGGCTCGAATGTAATCACCCACTAAGCAATTACTAACGAGTAATAAATCGTTTTCGGCAACATCATCAATAGCCCAATCGGTCGTAATTAAATTTGTGGCGTAATCAATAGACTGAATCGGAACAGGATCACCCACTATTCTTAATACATCGAGTTGATCTGGTGCGTTTATCCCATTCACGACACCAGCACCTTCTTGGGTAACGGTAGTGACTGCATTAAAGCTATTAATTTCGTTATTAGTCACTTGCCTATGAATATTGTCAATTTCAGGGCTGTACCATGGAATGCACCCATAGTTTCCTGAAGAACGAATTGCCTCGGTTATTACATTCATTGCGAAACGGCCGTTTTCTTGTACTCGCGCCATTGATTCCGATAAGTTGAAGGCTTCGCGGTTCGATAAAAACACTTGAGTTAAGCCAATGATGATGACCGCACTTAGCGCAACAGCGATGAGCAGTTCGACTAGGGTTAAACCTGCTTGCTTAATTCTATTCATAGCTGAAAACTCGTTGTGAAGGTGATGTATTCTTGCTCCCCTGCTGCAATTTCAGCAGCTGTAAGGCCCTGGGCTAAGTCATCCTGACGAGCTTGATTAGTTCGCAAGTCTTTCCATTCAATTTCTACCACATATAAATCATCGGTCAGGGTTATATTTGCACGCCCATCTGGCAAATTAGCCTCTATGCGTTGTTCCCAGGCATTTAAAAACTCAGTCGCCATGGCTGCTGCGTTACAGCCTTGGCCAGAATCGGTACAATTGGCATTTAGTGCAACGTTTGCATTTGGATCGGTAGCAAAACCGTCATAGGCGGCTAAATTATTAGGGCTAAGGCGCATGGCATCGGCCAATTCATTTGACAATTGAGCGGCGTAGCTTCGGTGTAACGCACTTTGTGAATTGGCTAAACCCAGGGTTTGGGTGCCTGCGATACCCAGTAGGCCGATAGAGATAATTAATACCGCCACTAAAATTTCAATCATAGTGGCACCGGTTTGACTTTTAAGCATCACACGCATCTCCTTGGCTTGTTGTCGTTCGTCCTACTCGGGAAATAGTAATGTCACGCTCTTGCCCTTCGCCGCAATTGCTGATTTGCATACTAAATTCTACGCCACCAGCCGCCGGTATGTTTAACTGGCCTTGAGGTGAAAAAACAACTCGATATAACCCGTTCGCCTCAACCATAGTGCTATCACCTTCAAGTGGTCCAAATACCCTTAAAATACAATCATCAAGGTCGAGCTCACACAGGTCAGCGTTAGCATTATCTTCAAAGACACCATCGTTATCTCGATCATGCCAAACGATCCAGCCTGCAGTGCCCCAATCTGCCGCGCCTGCGTTCACACAGGTTTGACCATCAGCACTCATGCAAACGGTAATGAAGCGAGACTTAGACACAGCTTCTGAGCGTGCATAAATAAGCGATGAGCGTACAGAGTTTAAATTTGAGTCGATTTGGGAGTTGACCATGACGTTACGGAAAGAAGGCGCACCAAACATCGCTACTATGGCGATAATGATCAAGGTGACCAGCAGTTCCACTAATGTAAAGCCGTGTTGTCGCTTCATACATGCCTCTCAGATTTTTATATACATGCATTGTAGGCGTCATTCTGAAGAGTAACCGCCCAAGTGGATGAGCGGTCTGTTCTATCTGATAAGTGGTACTTAGCTGGGAGGTTTTGCTAACTAGGTCATAGATTAGCGTTGTAGATGACTAATCTATTGGGTTTAAACGCAGTTCTTTGGGAATAGAAAAGGTAATGTTTTCTTCTACGCCATCAAGCTCGATCGGTGAATCAGCCCCCATAGAGACTAAGCCTTCGATCACTTGTTTCACCAATATATCTGGAGCCGATGCACCCGCAGTTACGCCAATGCGAGTCGCATTATCGAACCACTTCGCCTCTAACTGTTCAACGGTATCGACCAGGTAAGCCTGACAACCCATACGCTCGGCAAGCTCTCGCAAACGGTTACTGTTAGATGAGTTTGGAGAGCCCACAACGATGACCACATCGCATTCATTGGCCAGCACTTTCACCGCATCTTGGCGATTTTGAGTGGCATAGCAAATATCGTCTTTTCTTGGGCCTTGAATGTTCGGAAACTTAACCCTTAGGGCATCGATAATTTTCGCCGTGTCATCCATCGACAGCGTCGTTTGGGTCACATAAGCCAACTTATTTGGGTTTGCGACGGTTAACGAGGCCACATCTTCTTCATCTTCGACTAAATAAATTTGGCCGCCATTTTTTTCATCAAACTGACCCATGGTGCCTTCTACTTCTGGGTGGCCACGGTGACCAATCAGAATGCACTCCATACCATCATTTGAGTAACGGGTTACCTCAAGGTGCACCTTGGTCACCAAAGGGCAAGTAGCGTCATAAACTCTCAAACCACGCGCTTCGGCTTCTTTGCGAACCGCTTGTGATACACCGTGCGCGGAAAAAATCACCCAATTATCGTCAGGCACTTCTTCAAGCTCATCGACAAAAATAGCGCCACGGCTTTTTAAGTCTTCTACAACAAACTTGTTATGCACTACTTCGTGGCGAACATAAAGTGGCGCTCCGTGCACCTCTAATGCGCGGTTTACAATATCAATGGCGCGATCTACGCCGGCACAAAAGCCACGTGGGTTGGCGAGCTTAATGTCCACCGTTAGCATCCTCTACGGCAATTACATCCACTTTAAAATTCAACGGTTTGCCGGCCAACGGATGATTGAAATCGACCATAACTACATCGCCGTTAATTTCACTGATCATTCCCGGAAGTTCGTTATCACCGGCATCTTTAAACGACATCATCATGCCTATTTCAAGCTCACCTGTTTGCGCAAACTGTTCTTTTTTAAAGCGCTGAATGTTCGCTGGGTTGGGTTGACCAAAAGCTTCTTCAGGTGGCACTACTACGGCTTTGGTTTCACCGGCGGCCATGCCTAATAAATGCTTTTCAAAGCCTTCAGGAAGGCTACCATCACCAATACTCAGAGTTGCTGGATCGGCTTCGTAGGTACTGTCGACCGTTTGGCCATCTTCTAAATTCAATGAAAAATGTAACGTTACTTTCGAATGATCGTGAACTTGCATATAAAACATCCAATATAATCAGAAAAGCGGCGCCTCGAATGAGCACCACTTTTAATAATAAACTAAGCGAAATGGCGTACTTCACCTGAACCTGCTACGTTATCAACACAGCGGCCACATAATTCAGGGTGGTCTTCATTCGACCCCACATCTTCACGCTGGTGCCAGCAGCGGCCACACTTTTCATGGGCCGATTTAACAACCTGCACTTTTAATCCGGCTAATTCAGTTTCTAATGCGGTGTCGGTTGCGCTGTCTAATGGAGCGAGCTGCGCGCCACTGGTGAGCGTCACGAATCGTAATTCATCACCCAGTTTACTTAATGCCGCCAACAACTCAGGCTCACAGAACAACGTCACTTCGGCCGTTAACGAGCCGCCTATCACGCCTTCTTTACGCGCCTCTTCCAACACCTTGTTCACACCAATTTTGGCCTGTTGAACTTGCTGCCAATAGCCAGCGTCTAACGCTTCATCAGCTTTAAACGCGCTTAGCCCGGTATACAAGGTTTCGGTAAACACCGTGGCTTTATCTTGACCAGGAATAAATGGCCATAACTCTTCTGCGGTAAAGCTCAAGATTGGCGCAATCCAACGGACCATGGCTTGCAACACATGGTACATCGCCGTTTGTGCTGAGCGACGCGCCAATGAATCTTCTTGTGTGGTGTACTGACGATCTTTAATGATGTCTAAGTAGAAACCACCCATATCAATGGCACAGAAGTGGTGGATTTTTTGCACTGCTTGAACAAAGTGGTAGTTATCTAGCAAATCGGCCAATTCATTCTGTACCGTTAAGGCACGATCTAACGCCCACTTATCAATCGCCAACATGTCTTCGACTGCTACGCTGTTGGTAGCAGGGTCAAAGCCATTAAGGTTAGACACCATGAATCGCGCCGTATTACGGATACGACGATAGGAATCGGCGGTGCGCTTTAAAATATCTTTCGAGAAAGCCATATCGCCCGAGTAATCGGTAGAAGCCACCCATAAACGCAAAATGTCGGCACCAAACTGGTTAAAGACTTCCTGCGGCTCCATGCCATTGCCAAGAGATTTAGACATTTTGTAGCCTTTCTCATCAACAACGAAACCGTGAGTAAGTACTTGCTTATAGGGAGCGGTACCGTTGATAGCAACGGCTGTTTTTAGTGACGATTGGAACCATCCACGGTGCTGATCTGACCCTTCTAAGTACATATCAGCCGGGTATTGGCCAAGCTCTTCACGCTTTTCTAAAACGGTAGAGTGTGTAACGCCAGAATCGAACCACACATCTAATGTATCGGATGTTTTTTCGTATTGGTCGGCATCACTGATCACCGTAGATAGATCAAAATCATACCAAGCATCCATACCCACTTTTTCGACTTCTTGGGCAACGGCTTCGATTATTTTTGGTAGCTCTGGGTGCAACTCACCGGTTTCTTTGTGGATAACAAAGGTTATGGGTGTGCCCCAAGTACGCTGGCGCGAGATACACCAATCGGGTGATTGCCCAACCATGGCTTCGATTCGATTTTGTCCCCAACCCGGCACCCAACGAACACCTTTAATGGCTTCCATGGCTTGGTCTTTTAAGCCATTGCCTTCCATGCTGATAAACCACTGCGGTGTTGCACGGTAGATCAACGGTGTTTTAGTGCGCCAGCAATGGGCATAACTGTGGCGTAGCTTAGACTCACTTAATAGCTGGCCTTTTTCTTTGACCGTTTCAATCACAACAGGGTCCACTTTATACACATGTTGACCTGCGAATAACTCTACATTGGCGCGATAAATGCCTTTGTCATCGAGCGGATTGATGGTTTCGATGCCGTATTTGTTACAAACCACGAAATCTTCCATACCGTGATCGGGTGCGGTGTGTACGCAACCTGTACCCGCATCAGTCGTGACATGGTCACCTAATAAAGCAGGTATTTCACGATCATAGAATGGGTGAGTGAATACTTGCTTATCCAACACTTCACCTTGGAAGTGAGCAAGTACACCTAAATTGTCTAATTCAGTACGCTCTAAAAAGGCTTCCAATAACGCCTCGGCAACAACCAAACGTGTTGGCTTACCATTTACGTTGGTTTGTAATAAAACGTAATCAACCTCTTCACCAACTGAAATGGCCAATGATGCGGGCAACGTCCAAGGAGTGGTCGTCCAGATCACGGCTTGCACAGCGCCTTCACCTTTATCGGTGCCAATAGCCTTTAGCAATGCGCCGTCATCTTTTGCAGGGTAGGCCACATCAATGCTGAATGAGGTTTTATCTTGATATTCAACTTCGGCTTCAGCCAATGCCGAACCACCAACAACACTCCAATACACGGGTTTATAACCACGCACTAAGTGACCGCTTTCGGCGATCTTACCCAACGCTCGTATGATGTTGGCTTCAGTTTCGAAGTTCATCGTTAAGTATGGGTTGGCCCAATCACCAAACACACCCATGCGCTTAAATTCTTCGCGTTGTCCGTCTACTTGCGTATGCGCGTAACGCCGACACTCTGCACGGAACTCTTTAAAATCAACTTTATCGCCAGCACGACCGATTTTGCCTTCAACTTTGTGTTCAATTGGCAAGCCGTGACAATCCCAGCCTGGTACGTATGGGGCATCAAAACCGATCAAGCTTTTAGACTTGATGATCATATCTTTTAAAATTTTATTGAACGCGTGACCAAGGTGAAGCGACCCATTTGCGTAGGGAGGGCCATCATGCAAAATAAACTTTTTACGACCTTCACTGGCAGCGCGAATCTGCTGGTAAATACCGTTGGTTTCCCAATTTTGCAGCATCTTCGGTTCGCGTTTCGCTAGGTCTCCGCGCATCGGAAAATCGGTGTGCGGCAAGTTTAATGTGGCTTTGTAATCAGTCATTTGTGAGATTCACTTCCGTTGGTTGCGAAAAATAAGCCTTCGCGGCATCAATATCGTTCTGAATTTGTTGTTTCAGGGCATCAAGATTATCAAAAGTTTGAACACCGCGCAGCCGTTTAACGAGTGCAACAGTGATGCGGGCGCCATAAATCTCGCCATTAAAATCAAATAGGTGGCTTTCAAGCCAATTTCGGGTATCCCCCACCGTGGGCTTAGGTCCTAAATTCGCCACACCTTGATAAGACTTTCCATCAATGGTGGTCTGAACCGCAAACACACCCTGTGTTGCTAATTTGCTGTGTGACAGTAGCATGTTAGCGGTAGGCACACCGATGGTTCGGCCAATTTGCCTGCCATAGATTACACGACCAGAGAGCGAATATGGCTCGCCCAGCATTTCTTCGGCTAATTTAAAATCAGCTTGGCTTAGCGCATCTCGAATTCGAGTGCTGCTGATGCGCCCACCATCTTTAGCGCAATGCGAGGTCATTTCGTAAACGTCGAAATCGTACTGCGTTAAAAACTGGCTATCGCCTTTACGATCTGCACCAAACCTAAAATCGTCACCCACCTGTAACCATTGGGTATTTAAACGCTTTATCAAGATCTGGCGAACAAATTCATCGGCGGTTAGGGTGCGCAACGATTCGTTAAAGGGCAGTACAACAAGATGATCGACCCCAAGCGCCTTTAATCGTCGCGCCTTATCAGCTAACGAAGAGAGTCGCGCGGGTGCGGTCGCAGGATTAATGTGTTCTTTTGGCTGTGGCTCAAACGTAACAACAACCGACTTAATTCCATGCAATTGCGCATAACGTGTTAGGCGAGACACGATTTTTTGGTGCCCAAGATGAACGCCGTCAAAGCTTCCAATGGTAACGGCCGCTGCAGATAGTGGATTTACGGGTAATCGTGAGACGTGCATGGGTCTTCGGTCTAATGAAATCGGTCGCGCAGTATACCGAAAAGATCAGGCATTGTCTTTTACTGACGCGGCCTGATAACTCTTAGACAGACAAATAATTCGCTATTTCAAACAAATCGGGCCGACCTTCTTCAAAACCGAAATAACAGACATCTCGATAGTCGTTTTCTTCAATCAAACCGACCACAAACTCACACTTATGCTCTTGAGCTAATTTGTATAAGAAATTCAACGGCTCTTTGAGTTTTTCAGGCTTCGATAGCGTAATCTCTAGGCCGAGTTCAATTTCACGATCAGTAACAGGCTCTAAGCCAGTACCTTCTCCTCGATGAACAGCGGTTGAATTCGTTTTAGGCTCGGCCCAAGCAGCAATACTGCTGGCTAAGGGTTCAGCAAAATCTTCCAGCTCATCACTGTCAGCAAAAATATAAAGATTCATTTAAGACCTTATAAGTTAAATAAATTTAATAAGCTAGGCGTGGCGTAAGTGCTTTACTCGCACGCCCAAAAGATAAAGCGCGACAAAATACGACCCACCACCCATGGCGATCAAAGACGCCACCACGCCCATTCGCCCTAGAATCGCTTCAGGCATAATGAACATGGGCAACCGAAGCACAAGCAATAACACCACAGACATGACCATAGTCGCAGTCACCACCTTTGCAATAGGTTTTAATAACAACGAACGGCTGGGTAACTGCCCCAAACTCTTCAAATGCTTCGCTAATAAGGCAGCGTTCAACCAAGCCGACAATGAGGTAGCCAATGCCAAACCAACATGCCCTAACGGGTAAAACAGTATGAGATTAAAAACCATGTTCCACACCATAGCCTGAATACCCACCTTTACGGGTGTTTTGGTATCTTGCCGAGCAAAAAAGGCCGGTGCTAATACTTTAATTAACATAAACGCAGGCAAGCCAAGGGCATAGGCCATTAAGCTCGAAGCACTTTGCGCCACATCTTCTACGGTGAACTTTCCGACTTGAAATAAAAGGGTGAGTAATTCATTCGGCAATACATATAAAGCGGCGGCCGCTGGAAGCCCCAGCATTAACACCAGCACCATGGCCCAGGCCAGTGTTGATGTAAATTTGCCCGTATCATGCTCGCCGCGTAAAGATGACAGGCTGGGTAGAAGTACTGTCGCAATGGCGATTCCGAATATCCCTAACGGCAACTCCATCAACCGATCGGAGTAATACAACCAGCTTACCGAGGCGTCTTGTAAAAAGGTTGCCAGCACAGTGTCGAGCAGTAAGTTGATCTGACTCACCGACACACCAAATAAGGCTGGAAGCATAAGCAGCTGTATCTTCTTAACGCCAGGGTGCTGTCGATGCCAACTAAAAGGCTTCCAAACACCCGTTTTATAGAGCGCAGGCATAATAAAAAGCAATTGAGTAAGCCCCGCTAAAATAACACCTATACCGACGCCCGTTTGAGGCACTTCAAATAGAGGCGACAGAACCAGTGCACTGCCAATTAAACAGATATTTAGTAATACAGGCGCAAGCGCTGGAGCCGTGAAATGGCCATAACTGTTTAACACAGAAGACCCAAGTGCTGTCAGCGATATAAACCATAAATACGGGAAAGTGAGCTTTAGGAAATCTGATACGAGGGCTAGTTTTTCAGGCTCATCGTGGTACCCCGCCGCAAACAACCATGCCACAACGGGCGAGCCAATCATCGCCATTAGTGTAACCAGCCCAACCACACCGCCTAAATATATTTGCACAGCGGTAACCAGCTTTTGAACGCTGTCATCGCCTTCGGCTTGCTTATATTCAGACAATACAGGGATGAATGCTTGATTAAATGCCCCTTCGGCAAACAGCCGCCGTAGGAAATTAGGGACTTTAAACGCCACCATAAAGGCATCTTGCGCGCCACCGGTGCCAAACAACGCCGCAAAAACAATATCGCGCGCCAAACCTAAAAAGCGCGACAACATGGTTGCAATGCCTACAATAGCCGAGCTTTTAAGCAAAGATTTTTTTACTGGTTGATTCAATTATTAAATATCATAGAATGGAACACGTCGCGAAGTGTACTAGCGAACGTAATCATCCCGCAAGCTGCTCACCCTTGGTATCCGGCTGCCTAAACGATGCAAAACACCGTCAAATTACACAATGCAACATATAACTGGTAGATTCCGTTGACATTGGCATAGCGAATCAATAGAATCGCGCCCTCGAAATTTATCATCAAACACTAAATACTTAAGGAGCATCCTGTGGCAAATTCTGCTGGTTCTCGTAAGCGCGCTCGTCAGGCTGTGGTCCGTCGCGCACGTAATGCAAGCATGCGTTCAATGGTTCGTACCTACGTTAAAAAAGTAGTCGCTCAGATTGAAGCGGGCAAATACGAAGAAGCAAACAAAGCACTTCTAACGGCACAGCCAGTTTTAGATGGCATGGCACGTAAAGGCATCATCAGCAAAGGCAAGGCGAGTCGTACTATGAGTCGTCTAAATGCTAAAGTTAAAGCGCTTAAAGCGGCTTAATTTTACAGCTAATGCAAAAAACCAGCCTCGGCTGGTTTTTTTTTGGCTGTAGATTGCCTATTTATTAGCGAACGAGACCGGGCGATAAATAATCTTGAACAATAAACGCTACCACTTGAGGCGTTAAAAAGCCGACTTCTTTAAAACGTTTCTTCTTTTGGTATCGCTCCAAAATAGCGTGCGCCGTCATCGGATCATCATTGGGCAATTCATTCGCCTCCATAAAACCAATTTCTTTGAATGCCTCTTGCAACATCAGCGCTACCTCACGCTTCTCTTCTGGCTGCCAACGAAAGTTGATCGAAGCACCCCACTCACTAATCCGACTGTTAAGCTCCGCCATCTTCACTAAGAACTGCTTTTCTAACTTTGTTAGCTTTGCCATCGCCTCTTGGCGCGCTTTTATTTCGCTGTTCAACAATTTAATTTGGTTAACTCGCAACTCCAGCTCTTGCTCCAAATTCATCTGCTCTTGCGCCAGTACACTGAGTTCTGTCGATAATTTATCTATTTCAGCATTCGAGTCTTCTAGGGCGCTTTCTATACCATCGTAAAGGCGCAGTCTTGCTTCGATTGAAGACACCGACTCATCGGGAAAACGCTGCGACAGCTCATCCGCTAGAGAATGAATTTCTGAAACAGGCGTAGGTGGTGTTGCAGTGACTTCAAAAAACTCGGTTTCAGTAAACAAATAGATCACCGCCCCAGAAAGCTCTAATATCAACGCAAAAAACAACTTGTTCAAGTACGTTTTTTCAATCCGAACTTTATGGATCAATCCTAATAAAGTAATGATGCCCGTGGCTAAAAAAAGCATCAAAAACACTGCAAACAAAGCCGTTTTCATAATAAAGCCTAAAGAAAAGATAAAATTAGCCTATTGCAAAGCGATAAAAAATTCTACAACGCCGTTCAAATTAACCTTCAAAACATCAACAAAGGAATTGGTAAGACCAATTGCAAAAGCCAATGAGCCCGCAAATGCAAAGGTTTCAAGCCATTTAGCAAGTCCGTTGAGAGCACATGATAGAAACAATTTGCCAAAAATTAACCAATAGGCGATTTTAAAGATAAGACAACCTAACAACAGAGCGAGGCCATTGAAATGACCGTGTGCACGATTGAAGATTTAAGAAAACTGGCAGAAAAGCGCGTCCCAAGAATGTTTTATGACTACGCCGACTCTGGTTCTTGGACAGAATCAACCTATAGAGCCAACGAAAGTGACTTTCAAAAAATTAAACTTCGCCAACGTGTCGCCGTTGACATGACAAACCGCTCCACAGCAATGCCCATGGTAGGCAATAACACCTTCATGCCAGTTGCACTGGCACCCACCGGGCTGGCGGGCATGCAAAGAGCCGATGGTGAAATTCATGCGGCAAAAGCGGCTGAAAAGTTTGGCGTCCCCTTCACACTGTCAACCATGAGTATTTGTTCTATTGAAGATGTAGCCGAACACACGCAAGCTCCATTTTGGTTTCAATTGTATGTTATGAAAGACAAGCGGTTTTTAGAGAGCCTGATTGATCGGGCGAAAGCCGCAAAATGCAGTGCACTGGTACTCACACTCGATTTACAAATACTGGGCCAACGCCACAAAGACGTTCGCAATGGCTTATCAACTGCACCCTATAAATCGATCAAAGGTTTAACCCAAATTGCAGCGAAACCTCTATGGGCTATGAGAATGCTAGCCACTAAACGAAAAGGGTTTCGTAACATTATTGGTCACGCCGAAGGGGTTAGTAATCTGGACTCACTCTTTAGCTGGACAGCCGAGCAGTTTGACCCTCAACTGAACTGGAAAGATGTAGAATGGATCAAGAAAAAGTGGGGCGGAAAATTAATTCTAAAAGGCATTTTAGATACTGAAGATGCCAAGCTCGCTGAAGAAACGGGGGCCGACGCCATAATAGTTTCGAATCATGGAGGCCGACAGCTCGACGGTGCCCCTTCATCCATCTCGCAATTAAAAGATATCGTCGACGCTGTCGGCGACCAGATTGAAGTGCACGTAGACGGCGGTATTCGAAGCGGTCAAGACGTACTCAAAGCCATTGCATTAGGTGCAAAAGGCACCTACATCGGGCGTCCATTTTTATACGGTCTCGGCGCAATGGGTGAACAGGGCGTGACCAAAACCTTAGAAATTGTTCATAAAGAGCTCGATATCACCATGGCATTGTGTGGCGAAAGGGAGCTTAGAAATATTGGTCGAAAGCATTTGTTACCGGGGAGTTTTTAGGTTTTTTTAATTGGACGGTTATAAGCTGCAAGCTGCAAGCTTCAAGCTGCAAGTAAGATAACATCAGTGTTTTAGGCTGCGGGCTTCGAGCTGCGGGTAAGGTCAAAACACTTAAAAGCTGTATTAGAGTTGGGCTTGGGTGAGGGGGTTAATTTAAAAGTGAATGACTGTTTGAGCGCAGCGAGTTGATATGAACGGCTTAAATTAATACCGGAGCCCAAAAGCCTGACTCGTGGCACCCTACTTCGTGTCTTCGCTTTGCTACGAACACACCTACTTGAACTTAGAGCTGATGGTTAGCTTTGGTGGTGGGTTTCGCTGGAGTGGGCATCTGAGGCATGGATGCCGAAGTTTAGCGGTACTGGATGCGCGAACAGCGACCCGCGGAAGTGGAACGCGCCGCCAAAGCGGGAATAGCCACTGTTTTAGGCTGCGGGCTTCGAGCTGCGGGTTTGACTAAAACATTTTACAGCAGCATTAGAGTTGGGCTTGGGTGAGGGTGTTAATTTAAAAGTGAATGACTGTTTGAGCGCAGCGAGTTGTTATGAACGGCTTAAATTAATACCGGAGCCCAAAAGCCTGACTTGTGGCACCCTACTTCGTGTCTTCGCTTTGCTACGAACACACCTACTTGAACTTAGAGCTGATGGTTAGCTTTGGTGGTGGGTTTCGCTGGAGTGGGCATCTGAGGCATGGATGCCGAAGTTTAGCGGTACTGGATGCGCGAACAGCGACCCGCGGAAGTGGAACGCGCCGCCAAAGCGGGAATAGCCACTGTTTTAGGCTGCGGGCTTCGAGCTGCGGGTTTGACTAAAACATTTTACAGCAGCATTAGAGTTGGGCTTGGGTGAGGGTGTTAATTTAAAAGTGAATGACTGTTTGAGCGCAGCGAGTTGTTATGAACGGCTTAAATTAATACCGGAGCCCAAAAGCCTGACTCGTGGCACCCTACTTCGTGTCTTCGCTTTGCTACGAACACACCTACTTGAACTTAGAGCTGATGGTTAGCTTTGGTGGTGGGTTTCGCTGGAGTGGGCATCTGAGGCATGGATGCCGAAGTTTAGCGGTACTGGATGCGCGAACAGCGACCCACGGAAGTGGAACCCGCCGCCAAAGCGGGAATAGCCACTGTTTTAGGCTGCGGGCTTCGAGCCGCGGGTAGAGACAAAACACTTAACAGCAGAGGCCACAAGCGGAAGTGGTTAAACCCGCAGCTCGTAGCCCGCAGCAAGCGGATGCCCAAAAGGCACCGTTCACGCCCTTACTTCGCCTTAACTTCGGCGATGCGTAGGTCTTGGGCTAGTTTGTCTAGGATGCCGTTGACGAAGCGGTGAGCTTCATTCGCCCCGAAGGCTTTTGAAAGCTCTACGCCTTCGTTGATGATAACCTTGTAAGGCACATCAATGCGAGACACTAGTTCAAAGGTACCCATGCGTAAAATGGCTAACTCAACTGGCGTTAAGTCTTTCAAGTTACGATCAATGTACTTCTCAATGTGCTCATCGAGCTCTGATTTACGTGCGGGAACGCCACGCAGTACATCGCAAAAATACTCTTTATCGACCTTACTCATATCATTGTCGACTAAAAACTCAGCCTCAATTTGATGAATAGGAGACTCAGCTACATGCCACTGATACAAAGCCTGCAAAGCCAATTTACGTGCTTTACGACGCTGGTTTGCGTTAGGTTTTTGATTGGTCATTTATTGCTCCACCACGGGACGGCCAATGTTTTCACAAAGATTTACCATTTCTAAGGCCACTTCAGCGGCTTCTGCACCTTTGTTACCCGCTTTGGTACCACTGCGCTCAATGGCTTGCTCAATTGAATCAACCGTTAATACGCCAAACACAACCGGAATATCCATAGTTAACGCAACACTGTTTAAACCACCTGCGGCTTCACCCGCCACATAATCAAAGTGAGGTGTTCCACCTCGAATTACCGCGCCCAAAGCAATAATGGCATCATAATCGCCTTTATCTGCTAGGCGTTGACACACTAGCGGCAACTCATAAGCACCCGGTGCTTTAACAATTGTGATTTGATCTTCTTTTATACCATGACGCTTAAGCGCATCAATGGCACCCGCCTGCAAATGATCAACAACAAAACTATTCCAACGCGTCACCACAATAGCGTATTGCCCTTGGTTTGCAGAGAAATCACCTTCAATTACTTTAATAGACATTTTCTAATCCTATATTGGTCGTAAGGCGCATTTACGCCCAACGTTATATTATTTCGGTTCTATGTATTCGACGACTTCAAGGTCGAACCCTGAAATTCCGCCAAAACGAATCGGAGAACTCATTAGTCGCATTTTACCAATGCCAAGCTCCCTTAAAATTTGAGACCCGGTACCCACCGTATTATAGGTGCCGTATTTATCGACATTCGGGTTCTTCTGTTTATTGGCACTACCTGACGCTAGCTGCATTTCAGTTTCGATATCGACAGATTCCTGAACATCGAGCAATACCACCACCCCAGCACCTTCTGCACTCACTTGCTCTAAAGCAGCTTCTAAAGACCAACTTTTGTGCTCGTCGCTTTTAACGCCCAACAAATCTTTCAAGGTAGAAGTCACGTGCACTCGAACTAAGGTAGGATCTTCCGCTTTAAAAGGCGCACCTTTTGTAAGCGCTAAGTGCGTACCGCCCGACAAATGATCTTGATAGGCCTTAACTTCAAACACTCCCGCTTTGGTTTCTAAGGTTTGTGTTTTAACTTCTTCGATGGTGCGTTCATTGAGAATTCGGTAGTGAATTAAGTCAGCAATGGTACCTATTTTAAGTCCATGTTCTTTCGCAAACGGAATTAAATCGGGCAAGCGTGCCATGGTTCCATCATCGTTCATAATTTCAACGATCGCCGCCGCAGGTAACAACCCCGCCATTCTCGCCAAATCACAACCCGCTTCAGTGTGGCCAGCACGACTGAGCACGCCACCAGGTTGGGCTCGCAGCGGGAAAATATGACCCGGTTGTACGATGTCTTCGGGTTTGCCCTGCGGATTGACCGCGTCTAAAATCGTTTTAGCACGGTCGGCCGCCGATATTCCCGTTGTCACACCTTCGGATGCCTCAATAGATACAGTAAAAGGCGTGCTATGGGCGGCCTGATTACTTTTAACCATTGGCGGTAATCCTAAGAAATCACATCGCTCACCTGTTAGGGTTAAGCAAATAAGGCCACGCGCTTTGGTAGCCATAAAATTAATGATTTCTGGAGTCACCTTTTCGGCCGCGACGATTAGGTCGCCTTCGTTTTCACGATCTTCGTCATCGAGCAAAATCACCATTTTGCCGTGGCGAATATCTTCAATAATTTCTTCAATACTATTTAAAGCCACAAAAAGCCTCTTAAATGCGTGATGGACCTGATGATTTGTTGCGATTTATCAGCCAAATAGTGTGGCCGAATTCGATAAATTCAAGATTTTTACTGAGCAATGGGCTTTAACACCCAGCGCACATCTTGGCCCACAAACCGCTGATCAAGTACTTTGAATTGTAGCTTATCCGCTAGGTTTGCAAGTTCTTCTTTGATGACTGGCCGTGCCGTCGCACCCAAGAAAACAGGCGCTTGGTATAATACCACTTCATCAGCATAATGTTCAGTGATAAAAGCACCCGCTAACGTTGCACCGGCCTCAACCCACAAATGATTGTAACGCTCACCAGCCCAGGTCATAAAAGCCTCCAGTGAGACTCCTCTTTTACCGTTAGATTGAGGCAAATACACCAGTTCCAGATCTTTAGCCTTAAAAGATGCAATTCGTTCACTGCTCTGACTGCTGTGAACGATGATGGTTTTACCGGGCAAGGTAAACAGGTTTGCCGTAAATGGCGTGGTGAGTGTTGAGTCGAGGATAATTCTATCGGGTTGCCGAGAATCACCGGTTAGGCGAACATTCAGGCTCGGATCATCTGCCTGCACGGTCCCCACCCCTGTTACGATAGCGCACGCTTGCGCTCGGTAGCGCTGAACGTCTTGACGTGCCTCACGCCCAGTAATCCACTGGCTTTCGCCATTCGCCATGGCGGTTCCACCATCAAGACTGGAGGCCATTTTAACCTGAACGAAAGGGCTTTTAGCCCTCATTCTCTTTAAAAATCCTCGATTGATCGCTTCAGCTTCGCCAGCAAGAACGCCGACTTCCACCTCAATTCCTTGAGACTTTAACTGATTGAAACCCGACCCGGCCACTTGCGGATTAGGGTCGGTCATCGCGCAGACTACTCTTGCGACCTTGGCTTCAATTAATGCTTGCGCACATGGCGGGGTTTTGCCTGTATGACTGCAGGGTTCTAACGTTACGTAAGCCGTTGCACCTTGCGCGTTTTTGCCTGCTTCAGCCAAGGCATGCACCTCCGCATGCGGCTCCCCTGCTTTATAGTGGTAGCCCTGACCAATTATTTCACCATTCTTAACAATAACGCAGCCAACATTTGGGTTCGGTGTGGTGGTAAAACGGCCTTTTTTAGCCAAACCAATCGCTTTGGCCATCCAAAATGCATCTTTATTGCCAACTGACATCTATTCTTGGCTCTCCAACCGATCGATTTCACTGCGAAATTCGCTCAAGTCTTGGAAGCTGCGATAAACCGACGCAAATCGAACATAGGCCACTTGGTCTAAATCTTTTAATTCATCCATGACGAAATCACCCAATTTCCGCGAGGCTAACTCGCGCTCGCCTGTTGCCCTTAAGGCTTGCTTGATTCGCATTAATGACGCTTCTACGCTTTCAACCGATACAGGGCGTTTCTCTAGGGCGCGTTGTAATCCAGCTCTTAGTTTATCCTCATCAAAAGATTCACGATTACCGTTATGCTTTATAATTTTAGGCATAACTAGCTCGGCCGTTTCATAGGTGGTGTAACGTTCTCCGCAAGATACACACTCACGGCGACGTCGCACCTGGTCACCTTCTGCAACTAATCTGGAATCGATGACTTTGGTGTCTTGCGCGTTGCAAAATGGGCAATGCATAGGGCGTATCTCTCTTATATCTCGAACAGCGCCAGAGTGTAATGTGAAATGCTTAAAGAAGCTAAAAAAACAGTAAAAATCTTCTTGACTTTTACCGCGGCCGATAAAAAAAGGTGTTCCACGGCAGTTGGTTATTCACACATTAGATATTGCCCGAAATTCGCCAATGTCAAGCCTATAATCCTTAAAAAAAAGCTTGCCTTTCTTTCAACCCCCTTATAGGCAGGGGGCTGCATAGCAATGGAGCGAAAAATCGCCAATGAGCACTAAGCCCGTATCTACGGGCGTTTGAATAAAGTGCTCAAGGGTTATACCCAAAGTTATCCACAGATTCTGTGAATGTTTTTCAGGTTCCTTTCTTCGTTATTTTCTTTGCCCTAGTTAGTTGCTCATTTGCCTGTTCAAAGTACCTAGTAATTCTGAAGACTGACCCTTTTGGTCACATCCCTCGTTGGTTTTAGGTTCAATTTCGCGATCAAGTTCAATTTATAACGACTTCAACTCTCATAGAATGGTGAGTACTCATTAATTGACTAAAAAAACGCCACTATGCTGTATATAAAAAGTGCCTACCCGCTTATCTTCCTAACGACCGCAGCTATGACGGCTTGTGGACCCGAAACTAACAGTCGCTATGGTGATAGCCATTGGGATCCAATGGATACTTGGGAAAAAGTCGATGTGGTGTCTCAGCCAGAGCTAACGGTTGTCTATAACGATACCGATGCAAACACAGAAGATGATATTGAAGACTGGGAAGCCTATGTGTCGATAGATTTTACGGAGCTCAATAAAATCGCAACGAGCAGTGCCAGCTTTACATATAATCAAGGAACATCAAGTCGAAAGTTCATGCCGAACGGAGACTCTGGTACCCCTGACTTTTTACAAAATGGACGTACCAGTTTAGACACCTCTTTTTTTTATGATACTGATACTGGAACTGATTACCGCTTAAATATTTCAGACCCTGGCTTGTACAACTTCCAACTTGAGCTCCAAGTTGTCCAACCTAATGGTACTACTAGAAACTATGAATTCTTGTACGAAGATATTGCAGTTCCTGGAACGATATCAAGTTTTACTTATTACAATACATACATCAACGCAATCCTAGGTGACTATTGCCTAAGCTGCCACGGGGACTCCAATAGTGACGCTTATTCTGAGTTTGAATTAGTTGCGGAAGATGAATCAAAAATTTTAGCTAAAATTGACACCCCTACTGAAGGGAAAGAAATTTTGACCTATCCATTTACAAGCGAGCATACCGGGTTTTCATTTGCATCATCAATACCTAGTGAAGAAAAAGGATACTTCGAAGAATTCATTACATTACTGTTAGCCGAAAAAGAAAACAACGGTGCAAATATAACAACGGATATTGATTTAAAAGAAATCCCTAAACCTTCCATTATGGAAATGGATCCTTGGAACTAACTTAACTTCTCTCCATACCAGCTCCCTTGCTTGATCACTTGTTCGATTGGCAAGGGCTTACTGAAAAAATAGCCTTGAATGAAATCACATTTTAATTCCTGTAGTTTCATTAATTGAGCTTCATTTTCAACCCCCTCAGCGGTCACGCTAAAGCCCATCGTATGCGCCATTTCAATAATGGCTTTCACTAAGGTTTCGTCATCTTTTACTTCATCGCAGCGGCTGATAAATGAGCGATCTATTTTTACATTATCAACGTGGAACTCTTTTAGGCTGATAAATGAAGAGTAGCCTGTACCAAAGTCATCTAATGCAAACTGGATATTTTCATCCAATAATTCTTTGACTGTATTCACCGAATGCTCAGCATCGTTATGAAGCGTTGATTCAGTAACTTCCAGCGTCAACTTTTGGTTTTTCGGGAACTGCTCTACTAAACACGATTGCAAATAATCCGAGAAACTGTCGTCGACAAATTGAATACGCGAAATATTAATCGCAACTCGTACACCTTCTAGCTCAGTACCTTTTAAAAACTGGCAATCTATCGCCACCTGATTAATGATCCACCGGCCTAGTAAGATCATGATGCCTGACGATTCTGCAATGGGAATAAATTGATCGGGTGGAATAAAACCTTTTTCAGGATGCTTCCAACGGATTAAAGCCTCCATTGAAACCACGGTGTGAGTATTCACATCGACAATGGGTTGGTAAACCATACTCAATTCATTGTTTATAATGGCTTGGCGCAAATCCCCTTCTATAGCCGCTTGCTGCTGCGACCGTTCAAGCATCGATGGTCGGTATCGTGCAGTAAGACCTCTATCTTTAGCTTTAATTTCGTGCAGTGCTATTTCGGCAAGCTGAATCAAGCCTAATGCAGTGAGTGAATCTTCCGGCCAACAGGAAATTCCGATACTCGATGTCATGAAACGAGTACCTTCAGTAACACTAAAGGGCATCTGCATTTCTTTTTGAATTAACCCAGGAATGATTTCAGCTGCACTGGCCTCAGAGGAATCGGGGGCTACAATCACAAATTCATCGGCACTGTATCGAGCAATAAAGCCTTCATTAATAACGCAGCGGCTAAGGCGATCAGAAAATTGAATTAAAATTTCATCGCCCGCTTTAGAACTTAAACTGTCGTTAACTCGTTTAAAACCATCTAAATCTACCACCAGTACCGCGAAACTTCTGTTGGTGCCTGCTTTCAATGAAATCAGGTCAACCATTTTTTTGTGCAAGTAGTGAGCATTTGGCAACCCCGTTAAGGTATCAACATTGGCGTGTTGCCAAATTAACTCTTGATCCTTAACTTCTTTGCTAATGTTTTGAATAGTACCTACCAGCTTATTTCTTTCAGCACTGTACTCTACGACTTCACGAATCCAAATCTGATTGGTCTTTAAATGAATTTTATAGTCAATACTTAAGCGCCCTTCTCCCCGATAATTTAAAATTTGTTGAAATCGAGGTTGATACTTAGAGTAAATCAACGCTTGATACTCGCTATTGAAACACTCAGGGCTTTCAAGGTTTAAAATTTGCTGAGCTTGCTCAGAGTAGATACGATAGCCTGAACCTATACTGAATTCCCAGCTGCCAATTTGAGCTACCGATTGCGCTTGCATTAGACTCTGCTCTCTAACGACTAACTGATCGGTTTTATCATCAACTAATCTTTGCAAGTTCTTTTTATGCATTTGTAATAAATAGCGCTTTGCAACTAACTCAACTAATAAGACTGAAAATAGTGCCGAGAGCACCAAATAAATACCTAAGTTTTTTAGCAACATGTGCGGGTTCACTGGCTTTATAGCCAACAACCATTGTTGCCCAGATAATCTAAGTTGTATGGTTTGTTGTTTTGAAAATTCATGTCGCTGGTGTTTATCTAATAAGCTTGTTGATGCTCCCCACGGGTCAATACTGAACAATTCGTATTGATAACCTTGTTTGATTAAGTTGTGTAACTTAACCGGCTCAAGCATTTCTGGAAAGCGAAGTAAGGCAATAGAAAAACCCCAAAAGTGACTGTCCTTAAAAATAGGCAGTCGCACTATCAGTCCTTTACCGCCTTGAATTATCGGCTTGGGCCCGTCCAGAACAATTTTTTTCTTAGCTATAGAGTCAGAAATGATCGAGGCTATCAACTCATCTTCAAGCAAGTTATGGCCTAAAGCCTTTTCGTTTTCATCATAGGGATACACGTATTCTACTACACCATTAGGCGCCAATTGCAGTGAAAACACGCCTTCAATCTGTTTCGATAGTTCGTTTGCTAATGGGTAAAATCGCTGTTCGTTAAGATCGCCTGAAATAACCAAGGATCGTAAAATTGCGGCACTTTCAATCGCACTGTCTATTTGCAAGTGCAGTCTTTCGGCATAAATTTGGAGGTTGTTTTCGAGCTCAAGGGCTTCGAGCTGCTTAGATGTTGAATAGAGGAACCAACTTAAATAGCTTAAAACGGCCATAGATACTACGAACACACCAGCGCGCAGCACGATAACTCTTGCAAGAGGGTTGAGTCGGTTCCACCGATTTTTAGACATATTGGCTACGTTTTATAATCTAAGAGTCTTGCTTATAAACTTTAGCTTAAATTTTTAAGAACGCAGAATTAAATACGGGCCTTTTACGACGCCTTTCGCACGCCGCATTATGCACCAAATTAAAGCACTCGATCTAACAGACCACAACGTTTACAGCGAGACCGCCTTGTGCGGTTTCTTTGTATTTAGAGACCATATCTTCACCCGTTTGTCGCATGGTTTCGATGCATTCATCGAGCGATACACAGTGATCTCCAGGTTCTGATAACGACAATCGAGCAGCCTGAATGGCCTTGATGGCACCAAATGCGTTACGCTCAATGCAAGGCACTTGTACAAGGCCCGCTATTGGATCGCATGTCATGCCCAAATGATGCTCCATCGCAATTTCAGCCGCATGCTCTACTTGTTCAGGCGTACCGCCCAATATTGCCGCCATACCCGCAGCAGCCATTGAACTGGCCACCCCAATTTCACCTTGGCAGCCCATTTCAGCGGCCGAAATAGAAGCATTGCGCTTATACAGCCAACCTATCACGGCGCACGTTAGCAAGAAGGTACTGTGCCAGTTGCTTGGGAGCCCATCTCTATGGTTTTCTAAATACAACAGTACGGCCGGAATCACTCCTGCAGAGCCATTAGTCGGTGCGGTCACAACTCGCCCACCGGCGGCGTTTTCTTCATTCACCGCCAGGGCATATACACTGACCCAATCCATCACACTAAATTCATCTACCTCTTTTGATTTCAATTGATCAGCCATGCGCTTCGCGCGCCGTTGAACATTGATACCACCGGGTAATGGTCCTTCTAATGTGAGCCCTCTATTCATACAGGCAGTCATTGTCGAGACGATTGATTCAACCCAATCCGTAACGGCATCTTTACCGCCCTGTAATGCCGCCTCGTTTAATTGTGCAACCTCGGCTATTGAAAGCTGATTGTTAACACAATGTTCCATGAGCTCTTTAGCATTAACAAAGGGGTACGGGCGTTCATCCGCAAACTCTTGTAATAAATCGCGATGCTCTGCGTCTTTAGCAAGCTCATTAGCGATAGCGCCGCCGCCAACCGAATACCAAGTTTGCTCTTCCAATTCAATGCCATGTTCATCGAGGGCACAAAACCGCAAGCCATTCGGGTGTTCTGGAAGAAATATATCGCCAAAAAAGCGAATCGACTCATTTGGATCAAAACGAATATTTTTTTCACCGTTTAACCGTAATTCTTGCGAGGCTTTTACTTTCTGAAAAGTCAGCTCAGCTTCATTCGGGTCGACGGTGCTTGCATCCAATCCAGATAGCCCCAAAATAACGGCTTTATCAGTGCTGTGGCCAACGCCTGTTAGAGCTAAGGAACCATATAAGCTCACTCTAATTTGCACCACTTGCGTTAACAAAGCATCGGTGCTCAGTTTTTGAGCGAAGCGTTCTGCAGCTCGCATCGGACCCAATGTATGAGAAGAAGACGGACCGATACCTACTTTGAATAAATCGAGTATGGAAAAGGGTTGCACACTTATTTCTCTCTATTTGTGATTATTCTTCACAATTTCGCCCAACCAAGCTCAGGTTGCAATTGAAGCCTCTAAATTAGTTATGCTAATTTTGGCCAAAGATCTTTACACCTTGTTCACTCAATCCACACTTTTGCTAGCCTGTCATATTTAATAGGCAGGATAGGCCTAATAAGGTAAGCTTTTGCGCTGTTTCCCAATAGATGGAGTGCGCAATGCCACCCATGATCGCGCTTATTGCAGCTTATGCTTTTGCCATGTGCTCTACACCCTTAATCATTTTAGTGGGTGGGCTCATTGGGCAAGAGTTAGCTCCTGATCCTAGATTAGCTACATTACCCATCTCTATTATTGTGGTAGCTACTGCGCTGTCTACAGCACCGGCGGCCATGTTGATGCAAAAAATAGGTCGTAAAAAAGGCTTTCTAGTAGGTTTTGCGCTGGGCGGCGCGGCTACATTGCTGTGTTTAGCCGGCTTATATCTACAATCATTTATTCTGTTTGTTACCGGCTGTTTTATGACAGGAACAAACATGGCGTTTGTTCATCAATTTCGCTTTGCCGCCATGGAGCTCGTACCAATGGAGAAGAAGTCTCAAGCCGCCTCCTGGGTACTCATAGGTGGTATTTTTGCGGCGGTAGCGGGTCCTGAGGCAGGAGCATTCGGTCGCGATCTTTTTGCGATTCCCTTTACGGGCTCTTTTGTGATCCTAATGGCTTTTCTACTCATTGCTGCACTGATCATTGCCACTTCTTATCAGAGCGAAAAGCCCGTATCACAAGAAGAGAAGCAAACAGCCCTTGTATCAGACATTGCTTGGTTAAACCCCACTTTATTACTTGCATTTGCAACGGCGGCTATTTCATACAGCGTAATGAGCTTAGTAATGACCGCAGCGCCCTTATCAATGTCGCATCATGGTCATGATTTACAAACCACCAAATGGGTATTGCAAAGCCATATTTTGGCGATGTTTGTTCCCTCATTATTTACAGGCAAATTATTGGCTCTATTTGGCTATGTTAAATTCATTGTCGTAGGTGTTTTTATTTACATCGCGATGGCCTTGTTAGGGTTAGCTGGATATCACGCCATGCATTACTGGGGGGCTCTTCTGTTGTTGGGCGTTGGTTGGAACCTACTGTTTATCAGTGGTACTACATTATTGGGTCGCATTTCAGATGGACCCGAACGATTTAGAATACAAGCAGTCAACGAATTTTTAGTATTCGGAACTCAGGCTTTAGCTTCATTGGGGGCGGGGTGGCTACTGTATCAATTAGGCTGGCGACCATTATTATTAGCAACGTTGCCATTGGCATTAATTCCACTCGTATTTTTAATCTTACATCAACGCGCTCAGGCGCAAACAAAGGCCGCTTAAATGAGCGAAGGCGCACAAAAAGACCCTCTGCATGGCAAAACATTAAAAGCCATTCTGATTGAATTGCACGAATATTATGATTGGCAAGGCTTGGGAAGCCGCATTAACATCAAATGCTTTACAGATAACCCAAGCTTAAACTCCAGTTTGAAATTTTTACGGAAAACGCCCTGGGCAAGGACCAAAGTTGAACAACTTTGGATTGATACCTTTGCAGGTAAAAATCACTAAGCTATGGGCAAGTAAAAGAAGAATAAGCTCTAAAGGCGACTTCCATCATTCGCATATGCGTTGCTGAATTTTGCGTCCACTTAACATCTCCTGTGTGAATGAGCTTTCCACCCGTTGCATAAGGCGTTACATCAGCCTGTGCCGGCATATGGGCAAAATTCATGTAGGCATCTCGACCAAAAATATCGGTTTCTGCCAGAGTATCAAAGTTGGTTAGGTCAATTGGAAACGCCGTACCATTATGGCAACCACTGCCTGTACAGCTAAAGTCTGCCGACTGGATAGCCGGTTCATCATTAAAAAAATCATCGTTTTCATCACAGTCACTGCCCAGTGTTAGGCTGACACTATCTGTTTCTACTTCTCCGTTAAGGGTTTCCGTCAATTCGATACTGTGTTGCCCTGGCTCACTGATAACAAAATATACCCAACGTTCATTATTGCCATCGTTTAGGCCTGAAAAAGGCCCTTGGGGTTTCGGCTCGGCAGGCATGTTCCCAGCCTCCACCAATTGACCATTAAGCGATATTTCATATTGAGCTCCAGCCGAGGCAATCACTGTCGCATGCACGGCAAGCGGGTAATCGCTGTTTAATAAATCGGCTGTTTTTAACACTAGAGATGCGGCCCCACCGACGGTATCTGTATCGTCTGGGTTATTATCTGATTGCCCTAAATCATTCTCGGCTTTAGGAAAGCAAGCACTGAGGCAAAGTACAACAAACGCAACAATGAAAGGTTTCATACCAATGACACAATTAAAGTAAAGGCTAATTACTCTAATAGCTTAAGTAACCGCTGTCCGCGACTCAGTTCAACATTTAAGCAACAGACCTAAGGCCAATGTGACCCTAGGCGGCAGTTTGGTCTTTACAATGTTCTAGCCAGTGACGGCAGGTGGCACTTTCTTTGATATCTTCGGCTTTCGCTCTTGGCTTAATGCAACGCCCACAAAAACAATGGCAATGGCAATCCATTGGCTTAGGGTTAAGCGCTCACCTAACAACAACATCGAGAATATTAACGTAAAAACAGGCAGTAAATTAGCGTAGCCCGCCGCGGTGGTGGCCTTTAGGTGCGTCATTGAATAGTTGTATAAACCGTATGCCCCTATCGTTACCACCAAACCCAAATACAGTAAAACCCCAACGATAGAAATCGAAATACTTTCGGGCCAAGGGGAAGCCAGTGCAATCGGTAAAAAGAAGAGTGCACCTGCAAAACTTTGCAACGCCGTTAATACAAAGGCAGAGTATCGAGCGACTAAATGTTTAATCAGCAAGGTATAGCCCACGGCGGTACACATGGCTAAAAACTCTAAAAAATTACCGAGGATTGCGTTAGGTGCCTGTTCGCTGTCTTCACCCGTCATTGTCATCCAAATGACACCCGATACCGCGATGACAAAACCAATCCATTGGCGTAAATTCGTTTGCTCCTTTAAAAAGAAAAACGCACCCGCGGCTACCATCAAAGGCAGCATGGCCGTCACCATACCTGCCTGACCTGCGCTGGTGTATTGCAAGGCTTGGGCTTCAAAAATAAAGTACAAGCAAGGCTCAAAGAGGGCCATCGACAACAAAAATTTCCAATCGCCTTTTTGATAGTTAAAACCATGCCTTAGCCAGGGCCACATAACTAAGAACGCCATAGCCCCTATAGACATCCGCATAAACACAACCACCATGGGTGACATGGCGGTTACCGCTACTTTTAAGGCAATGAAACTACTGCCCCACAACAACATGCCCAACAATAGAGCTAAATGCGAACGTAATACTAACTTGTCCAAGCGATTTCCTCAGTAAATGATCCAACTGTTTCGGCTAAACTATCTTGCCCTTTCGAAAGGCGCAACGACATTTCAATTAAAGACTCAATTCTGTAACAGATGAGTGAATACGCCATTGAAACTGGCGTTTAGTCGAGTGAAAAGCCGTAACGGTCAGCCAAGAAATGGGCAATTGAATCTTCGCTGTTCGGTCCTATTGTCGCCGTTGCCATGGCTTTCAATTCGGCCAAGCCCTGCCCCATGGCATAACTTTCATCGGCGATTTCAAACATGGAGAAGTCATTGTCGGAATCACCAAAACAAATGATTTTTTCTGCGCCGAGTTGCTCTTGAACTATTTTCACCGCGTCACCTTTAGTACCAGCGCTGTGATGAATGTCTAACCAATAAGAGCCCGATTTATACATATCGTGGCCGGCAAACACAGACACGCCTTCAATGTCGGCACAGGCTTCAGCCATGCCCAAGACATTAGCGTTTTCGGTGGCCGCAAAAATGTTTAAAACATGATCCTTAATGTTCGACAATTCAAGATTTTCTTGTACGACGATGCCCTGTTCTTTTAAATAACCTGACCATTCAATTTCGCGTGGCGTCGTGATAGCTGAGATGATGGCGCCAATGTTGTCTTCATGATCAATCGTATTTAGCCATGGATTAATACCTTGGCTTTTTAAGCGAGCGCAGACTTCTTCCACTTCATGCGCGGCCATCGGTATTTTAGAGATCACCTTATCTTCGTTCAAATCCCACAACAACACGCCATTTTTATAGACCTGAGGGTGCTTAAAATGAATGTTTGGTAATGACTCTAACGCACCGTGCGGCATACGACCGGTTGCTACGGTCCAATTAATCCCAAGACGATCTAATTCGCCTAAGGCTTTACGGGTGGTATCGGTAAGGCGCTCATCACCATCCAATAAGGTTCCGTCCAGGTCAAACACTAACAATTCTTTCAAAGTAACCCCTATTTAGGTAGTTTTTTATTGGAGATTGGTGGCCTGCGATGCATTTGCCACCGACAACGGCTCTGTATTTACTTTACTTGGGCAAGCTCAGCTCGCATGGCGCTGATCGTTGCTTGGTAATCGTCTGTATTAAAAATAGCAGAGCCAGCAACAAAACTGTCTGCTCCCGCTTCGGCAATTTCTCGAATATTGTCGATCTTAACGCCGCCATCCACTTCTAAGCGAATATCTCGCCCTGACTGATCGATTAACTTGCGGGCTTCTTTGAGCTTTTCTAAAGCGCTTGGCAAAAACGATTGCCCACCAAAACCAGGGTTAACCGACATAATTAAAATGACGTCTATCTTTTCTAGAACGTAGTCTAAGTAATGTAAAGGTGTCGCTGGATTAAACACTAACCCCGCTTTACAGCCACCGTCTTTAATTAATTGCAACGAACGATCAACGTGGTCACTCGCCTCAGGATGAAAGGTAATTAAGCTGGCTCCGGCCTCAATAAAATCGCCAATCAGCCGATCTACTGGAGAGACCATCAAGTGAACATCGATTGGTGCCGTTACACCATAGTTGCGCAATGCCTTGCAGACCATTGGGCCGATCGTTAAATTAGGGACATAATGGTTGTCCATTACATCAAAGTGAACCCAATCGGCACCTGCAGCGATGACGTTATCAACCTCCTCGCCTAAGCGAGCAAAGTCAGCAGAGAGAATAGATGGGGCTATTACGAAATCGGTCATTTTAGGTTTGCCTCGGGTCGATGGGAGCGCCTATTCTATTGGTTAGAATCTTAAGGTCAATTTAGTATGAACAATCTCCAACAGTTTTTTTGTGGCAGTGTTTTATTCTTGTTGCTTAATGCGATGCAACTGGGCATGGCGCAAGGAATCATACCCACGCCTAAACTCCTCAAAGCCCAAGATTTAGCCACCTATTACGAACGCGCACTCAAAGGTGAGCAGGTAGTTTTGCTGGAGAACGAGCTCGAAAAATTTTACGCGTTAACGCTAGAGCAAGAAACGGCCGACCCAAAGGGCGGTTTATTGATTCTGCACGATAAAGGACAAACGGCCGATTGGCCGTTTTTACTTCAACAAACGCGGCAGTTCATGCCCAGCGTTGGGTGGACAACACTGTCTCTCGATCTACCCACCCCTCAAGGCGAAGCCTTAGGTCGCCTTGCAGTTAACGAAAATGCGAACGCAGAAGCACCCCCAGAAACCGATGAACAATGGCAAGCTAGAGTATTAGAACGTATTGCCACCGGCATTCGCCAGTTGAACAATGAAGGCTTATTGAATATTGCGATTTTAGGCTATGGCGACGGTGGTTATTGGGCCAGTCGTTATTTAGCGGAGCGATTATCGGAGGAAGAAGAAACCGGTTACGCCCTTATTCTAGTCGATGTGGTGACTCACCCAGATGATGTGCCCAGCAATTTATCACAGCTCGATATTCCTGTTTTAGATTTATACATGGCGAATTCGGAGTTCGCACACCGGCAAGCCCAGCAGCGCCTTGCTGCGGTTAATCGAGCTAAATTGACTAACTTCACACAAATACACGATGCATTGCGTCAGCAAAGTTATGGCGCCGCGCCAATAGACCGTAGTACTCGCCGAATATGGGGTTGGTTACGCAATAATGCGTCAGGCGGTGAAGTAAACGCCGTTGAAAAACCAACACCATAAAAGCGTTACCCTTGCGTTGGGTCTGACCTCAGTTGCAGCTCATATAGGTGTTTGTATAAACCTTCTTGCTGCATTAATTCTTGATGAGACCCCGACTGCTGTATCTGCCCCTGATGTAATACAAAAAGACAATCGGCTTCTTTTACCGTGCTTAACCGATGCGCAATGGCAATAAGCGTTACTTTACCTCGTAATGCCATGAGCGAGCTCTGAATTAAAGCTTCTGTGTGGCTATCAATATTTGCGGTCGCTTCATCCAAAATTAATATTTTAGGCTTGCGGATGAGTGTTCGCGCCAAACTCAATAACTGCCGCTGACCGGTACTCAAATTGGAGCCTCGTTCGGTTAACTGTGTATCGTAGCCATTTGGCATACTGATGATCGCATCGTGCAAATGTGCTTGCTGAGCGGCTGCAACAACTTCATCATCGGATACACTCAGTTCTAATCGAATATTATCTTTAATTGAGCCTGTAAAAATAAAAGGGTCTTGCTGCACAAACCCAATGGCCAAGGCTCTTTGCGTTTTGCTCAACGCTGTTATGGCATGTTCACCCACCTTAATTGCACCGCTGGTGAGCGGATAGAAACCCATCAACAATGACATCAAGGTACTCTTACCGGAACCGGTATGACCAACTAAGCCGATGAAATTGCCAGGCGGCACCTCAAATTTAATCCCGCTTAATACGGTTTTTTCACCATCATAACTAAAGCTCGGAATATCAAACTCTAGGTGGGTATTTTTAATTTGAAGTGAATCTTTAGACTGATCGACCGACAAAGGCTCAGCCAACAACGCAAACACACGAGATGCAGACACCAAAGCTTGCTGCGCCATGTTCAGCTTCGAGGTCATGTCTAACAATGGTTCGGTTACGTTTCCTAAGTAATTAATAAATGCGTAAACAACACCTACTTTTACTGTACCCAGTGCGTTCAGTTCTATAAGACCAAACCCATAAAGTAGGCCGCCCAATAGCAACAAATAGATTAAATCGATAAGAGCTCGCAATAAAAAACCATCGATGACGACATTTTTAACCTTTGCTTTGTAATGGTCTGTACTGGTTTTTTCGAACGCGCGAGTAAAATCACTTTGCTGATTACTCAACTGAATAATCGCCATGCCTTGAATGCCTTCATTAATGCGGGCGTTGATATCGCTGAGCAGTGACCTGACTTGCATAAAAATGGGCGTGGAGAGCTTTTGGTAAACAAACATGATCACCATAACCGTCGGCACTAAAATAGCACACAGCCATACCAACCGAATATCCAACAACGCCATTCCCACTAAAATACCCAAGATACGGACAATATTCTGAGCAAAACTTGAGATGACATTCACGTATAAATCTTTAATCGCTTCGGTATCGTTGGTAATCCTGCTGATCAAACTGCCCGTGGCGGCTTTATCAAAATAGGACATAGGCAATGAGATCACATGAGCAAACACCTGCTCTCGAAGCGTTTGAACCACGTTTAGCGCAATTTTATTAAAACGTAATGCCTGTGCATAAAAGGTAGCGGCGCCAATAAGTTGTGAGGCAATATAAACGAGCGCCAGCACCATTATTTCATAAAAATTCCAATTCGCCGGTGTTAAATAATTGTCAATAAACACTTTAATTAAATAAGGACCCATGACACTGGCCGAGGTTGCTACCAACAATAAAACAAAGGCTTGCCAAAGCATTTTTTTATATACCGTGGCATAAGTTAATAATGAAAAAAACGTTTGCTTCATCGTCCTTCCTCGACAACATGTTCAAGTTGCTGGTAGTCGTAGGTTTTGGCGTACCAACCCTGTTGTTGGATCAGCTCCCGATGCTGCCCTTGCTCTATGATACGGCCGCTCTCCATCACAATGACATGATTCGCCTGTTCTACGGCCGAGAGACGATGACAAACAACTAAGGTTGTTTTACCTTGACGCGCTTGCTTTAGGTGACTCAAAATTTGCTGCTCTGTTTTTATATCAACCGCCGATAAGGCATCATCTAATACCAAAACGGGGGCATCTAAAATGAGTGCACGTGCAATGGCAAGGCGTTGTTTTTGACCGCCTGAAAGCGTGACGCCCCGCTCGCCCACTTCAGTGAGGTAGCCTTGCGGAAAGCCTAAAATGTCTTCATGCACTTGGGCGATTTTTGCAACCGACTCAATCTCTTGCATCGTAGCACTCGGCTTTGCCAGTGCTATATTTTGAGCAATCGTCATTGAAAATAGAAACGGCGTTTGTGGAACAACGGCAATGTGTCGCCGTAAGTTATTTAAGGTTAAATCATTGATATCTACACCGCCTAGTGTGATCGCACTCATCGGCACTTGCTGCATACGCATTAACAAATGCAATAACGTACTTTTACCGGCTCCCACTGGCCCGACAATGCCGACTAGCGATCCAGAAGGAACTTGAAATTCTATATCTTTGAGAACCGATGCTTGGCTTTCTGGATAAGAAAATTGTTCAATTTCAAAGGTTAATGACGGCTCAATTGATTGATTCTGTGTTCCGTTATCTTTAATAGTAGGCTGGCTATTGAGCAGCTGATCAATTCGCTCGTAGGCGGCACTGCCACGCTCTACTAAATTGAGAAGCCAACCGATTGCAAACATTGGCCAAATCATAAAACCAAGGTATAAGGTAAAACTAGTCAGCTGCCCTAACGTAAGCTCGCCTTGATGGATAAAATAAGCGCCACCGGCAATGCTCAAAAAGAATGAAAATCCAATGCCTAACTGGATCGTTGGATCGTACTTACTGTCTATCTTCGCGACGCGTTGATTGGCCTCATTTGCGGAAGCGGCAATGTTATTGAATTGCTCGCACTCTATGGTCTCTCGCCCCATGGCTCGAGTTAACCGTAATGCTGAGATACTTTCTTGAACTGAATCGTTCAAATCACTGAATCGAGCCTGGGCGTCTTTAAACGATTGATGCAATTGCTTGCCATATCGCCACATAAAAAAGCCCACGATTGGCCATGGTCCTAATGCAATAATGGTTAATGGCCAAGAAATAAACACCGTCATCATGATTAAAACCAACAGACCGGTAAAGGCGCCATCAAACAACGCTAAAACGGCTTCACCTGCAGTCATTTCAACGGCCTGAATATCATTAGTGGCGCGAGCCATTAGATCTCCAGTCTTTAGCCGATCAAAAAATTCAGGCGCTTGCAAAGTAAGGTGAGCAAAAATTGTTTGCCGAAGTTGGTTCGCTAACGTATAGCTTGCACCAAATAATGCGATGCGCCACAGAACTCGTAAACCATAGCTAAATAAGGCTGCGCCTAGAATGATGAAAACCTGTTGTTGCAGTGAAGTCTTGGTAAGAGAACCATCGGCAATGGCATCGACTATTTTACCAATGACCCAAGGCGGTATCATGGTTGCGCCACCCACACCAATGAGCGCAATGACCGCTAAGCTATAGCGACGCCACTCCTGCCGGAAAAACCAAGTGAGCTTTAAAAAGACAGACAATTGACCTCCTATATTAACGATGATCGCGCCAATACTGGCAGATTTAACGATAACAGCTAAACTTTTGGGTAAGTAAAAATTGCAAGGGCACTTACATGTATTCCATTATTGTCGCACCGATTGACCTAAGCGCGCCAGAGTCCAGTGAACGAATTTTGGATCGTGCTATGTTCTTTCTACAGAACAGCCAAGCCAGCATTTACTTTTTAACCGTCGCTGCCGTGACCACCGATAAAAGTAGCCTTGAAGAATTGCGAACTCAACTGCAGCAGTTTATATCCACCAAAATATTGGAAAATACGGATCGAACGTTTGCCGAAGTTGGGGTAGGCAAACCCAGTAAGGCGATCATAGAATTTGCTCAGGCAAAGAAAGCCGATTGCGTTTTGGTGGGTGCACATCGAGGAGGGGGTTTACTGGGTTTAAATTCACTGGGATCCACGGCCGCCATTGTTGCGGCTCAAGCCAGTTCAGACGTTTGTGTTGTTAAAGGTCCGTCTTAGTGGCTAGTAGTCAATACTCCACTTAAGCTCTGCGCCGCCAGTCCCTAAAGACTCTTCAGCAAATAATTCTAAATAGGTATTTGGAGTCACTTGTAATTGTAAACTGCTGCGCAAGCCCTCTTCAGAGCCCACGTTTTGTTCCACTTCTAAATACAAATAATTGTTAAGGTATTTTCCTGCGCGGACATTTACCCCTAAATTCCCTTCTTCATCGGTTTGAGGGTCAATGATTAAAGAATCTAATGTAAGCTCTTGACGCGTGCTCCCAATAATATCGAAACTGGTTGTGCCAGTGCGGATATTGTTCACTAAGTAGGCCAATTGGATCGCTTGAAACTCACTGATATTCTCAATACTTTCGCCAAACACTAACTGCGCTAGCAGCTCATTCTTATCTAAAGCTGGGATCGATTGTAACTCTAATGTCAGCTCATCCTGAGTGCCCGCAATCATTAAAAGTACGTTTAAGCCTGACTCGTTATAGTTCGCTTCGACATTAAAAACCAACTGATTATTTTGAATTTGTACCGACCCACCAGTAACCGAAAAAACCTTACCCAACGCCGAGTAGGTTCCGCGAATCACATTAAAGCGACCAGAAATATTAGGTTCACTAAATTCGCCAAGTAGCTCTAAACTGCCTGCTAATTCAGCGCTGATCCCTTGACCGTATAAATTAGCTCGATTGGAAGCCGTTAAGCCCACATCCCATCGCCCTGCAGGCCAATATATTGGTCGAGGGGCTTCAACCTCTTCTTCCTCTTCTATGGAATCAACAATATTTAGCTGTGGCACGCCATCCAATAAAAAGGTCTCAGTTTGTAAGTTAAGAGGTGATACATCAAAAGAACCCGACACCAACAAGTCATGATACTGACCTGTCACCGATACGCCCCCAGTCATGGTCGCGTCAATTTGAGAATCACTGATCATATTGGCATTGAACGCTTTGAAGCTAACATCAAATGCATGTTTGAAAATTTCATTCGGTTGAGGATCGAACTCAACCCCTCCGTTTATTTCGAGCAAACCGTCTCGCCCGTCATTAGCAAAACCTAATAAGACAAGAGTAGACTTTTGAGCTAAAAAGGTAAGGTCAAGATCGTTTAACAAAGTCCCCGACGTAATGTTTTCAAATTTTCCATCGCGCCACTCAACCTTACCTTCCCAATCTGGGTCATCGAACGAGCCGTTAAAACTGAACTGACCAGCCAGTAATCCACTGAGAGACTGGTTCGGGCGATCGACAAAAAATGGATCCAATACGGAAAGAGGCGAATGTATGGCAATGTCAAAGCCAAAAGGAATTTCATGCCAATTTGAATTCCAATCAGACCATGTACGGAGCGGCAAATTAGCGTTCATTTTAATGCGGTTCAGACCGTCACTGACAACAGCCCCTGAAACTTGGAGGCGCTCTTCACTGGTTCGAATTTTAGAGGTTAAAGCGAGCGGCCATATTTGAGCGTGCCATGCCGCATCCATTTCAATGGCGGGGCGGCGCAAATCGCCTTGCAACGTTAAGTCAAAGTTTGCTTTTCCAGGACCCAGTTCTGTATCAGCCACCCAGTAATTGGTCTGTGGTACCTCGGCTTTCACCCTGATCTCGCCTTCATTGCCTTGCCCTTGTGCAGAGACCTTTACTTCGCCTCCACCGTCTACATTCAAACTTCCTTGCGACAGCACCCAACGAGATTTTTGCCACGCTCCTTCAATACGAGCATTCCAACGATGCTCTTTTACTGTACTGTTCCATTTTCCTTTGCCGCCTCCAGACAGAGCTAAGGAAGGCTCTTTCAATGTTCCTGACACGTCTAAACTGGTATCGATTACGCCAGTTAAATCAACGGGTACTTGTGGTAGTACACGCTTTAATTGCTGAAGCGACAAATTCTCCACCGAGACCTCTCCGGTGAGTTGCTCAGCGATTAAGTCAACATTCGCCACCAAACGAGCGTCCCCCCAGGTGGCATTTAACGTTTGATTTAATAATTCGTTTAACCGACCCTGCCCTTGCCATTGTATCTGGTAGTCCGAGTCAAACCACTGTCCTTGACTCTTAAGTTGCCCATCTATGTGTACAACACCTTGTTCATGCTTAGCCTGCAATTGAGTGTCGAGTTGTCCATTCCAACTTTGAATACTCGATCTAACCGTTTCATTAACAATAAACGGCGCAAAAAGTTCGGCTAATGGCTCAACTTGGGCCATGCTTGCATCGAGTGTTAATTGGTATTGGGCGTCGTTAAAATTATAAAAGCCCGATAACTCTGCTCGGTTGGTTCCCCACGAACTGCTAAGCCCATCAATGATGACCTTCACCGGTGTTAAGGAAGATAGTTTAACTTGGGTATCCAAGGGCTGGTTTTGGAAAGCACCTTCGAAACCAGCTTCTCCTTGTAAAAAGTATTCTTCTAATGAGCCATCAATGGCAAGTTCGGCTTTAAAATCGCCTGACAGCTCTCGAGGAACTTCAACGCTTCGACCTAAGACGTTTTTGTTGAACACTATAAAACTCGTCAATGGCCATAGCTCGATGTTTAGATCACCGAGCAACCTTAGGTTATAGGCATCCAGTTCACCTTGATACGCAAATTGACTGTCATACCAGCGACCCTTTTCTATGTTTAACTGCCAGGAATTAAGAGACTTTGGCTCAACTTTTAATTGAACACTTAACGGCTGCCCATACCACTGCCCGCTTACGTCGGAGGTGGTTTGAATGATTGGCTGGTTCCAAACATTCGTTAGGCGAGTGCGCCCTGTGAAATTTGCGGCTAATGAAGACAAGCTTTCAGGCCACTGAGATATCCACGGCTGTATCAAGGCTAAGTTTAGGTTTTCATGCTCAATATCAAGATCCCATTTAGGCTCAAACCAGTTAGCGGAACCTTTCCCTTGAATGTAAGAATCACCAATACGGAGATTGGCTCGCGAAAATGCAATGGATTGGTGATTGAATTGGCTAACGCTAAGTTGGGCGTTCATAGGCTCTTGTTCGTAGAGACCTTGTAAGCTGGCATTACCTTCTACATTGAATGAGTTGCCTGAACTTTTCGCAGCGAATTTCCCAGACAGAACTGCGTGCCATTCTATCGGCAGCTGCACCGAAATAAGATCAAGTAACCGGCTGTCTACTTCGACAATGGTTAAGTCAGATTGCCATTGCTGAGAGAAAAAGTCATATTGGCCTTGGCCATTAAAATGCGCTAATTCACCGAATAATGCGTATTCATCAACCACCAGCTGTTTTTGGCTTACTCTCCCGCTTAGCGCTGCTTGATAACGCTTGCCCAAATAGGTGAGCTGAGTTTTACCTGAGTACTCAATTACAGGCTCAAATACCTTACCTGAAACGGTTCCATCTAAGTCGCCATTAAAGTCAATTGACGCGGGTATTTTTTCAAGCAACCGGTTAATAAAAGGACCGCGCTTAATATTTGTTTGGTACACAAGTGAAATTTTATCATCGCGCCAATCAACCTCACCTTGAAGCGCTATATTATTTTTACCCGCAGTCACATCCGCTTGCTCAATTCTGATCCCAGAGGAAGTGGCTTCACTCACCAACGTGCTCGCAACAGGTATGCCATACCAACTCCCCTGCATATCGATCTGGCCATTTACCCTGGGAGTTCGCCAACCGCCATACCATTGCAAATCACCCGTCACCTCACCTTTCGATTGAGGCACACCAAAATATCGCATAAAGGGCGTTAAGCTCCATTGATCCACTGCGATGTCCAATTCAGACTCTGACTGATTGATCCAACCATTTATGATGGCGGGCTGAGAATCTAAATGCATAACCAACTGTTCAAAATTAAACTGCTGTTGCTCAATAAAATAAACTAACCGGCCTTTTGCATTCAGTTGGTGTTTTTGCCAGGGCAGTGTTGAATCGCCAATATCGATGGTCAGCTGATTGCCCGTTGAATAATCTGCGAGCAAGTCCCAGTTTGCCGTTAAATTTTGATCAAGACTCCAGTTAAGCCACTTTGCCCAACTAGAACCCGATTCAGCATCAATCGCGCCTTTGGCTCGAAATTGATCGACCCCTTCCGCATCCAGCTGCAAGGCTAGTTCATTCGAAGAATTGTGATCAGAAACCGATACAATCAACCTGGCAGGTACAACCCCCCAATTGATATCAGCTTGCGCGTTAACCGATACTTTTAAACTCGGATAGTTGGTTCGATTGATAGTGAGCTGGTTCACCAATACTTGCTCAAGCCTAAAAGACGGAAGTTTTTGCCAGAGGTTGGCATAGGTTTGAATGTTGCTTTCTGAGCTGTCGGAAACCGTTTGGTTATTTGGCATCGTCACGTCTAATTTTTCAATAGACAACTCAGGCAACCACCAACGGTTATTAAAAGCAAAGCGCCAGTTCCATCGCAAAGACAGTTCTTGCACAGACACTTGCAAATCTGACGCATAAGGAGCCCAGTTGGCCGACCTGACAAACCATTGCCCTGGCGATGAACTCTCAACGCCACCAATGCGGATGTCATCATTAGAATAAACACCATAAAACTTGACCGCTTGATGCGCCAAACTGATTCGACCTGCTTCTGTTCCAACCAATAAACCGACAGCTATCCCCACAATGATCAGAAGTAAAGCCATGACTCTTAACGCCAGTATCCAACTGCGCTTTGCAATTTTGCGTACATGTATAGCCATTAGAATGCCTGCCCTAGGCTGACATACACCAGAAAAGGTTCATCGCTGGCACGCGGGTTTGCAGGAAAAGCCAGATCAAATCGTATCGGTGCGAATCGAGTTAGGTAACGTACACCCGCTCCGTAACTTTGGAAAAGGTTCTCGTTTAGAGGTGCATCAAACTCCGTCGATACTCGTGCTAGGTCATAAAAAGCCACTAGCCCCCAGCTTTCTGTAAGCGTTAATCTCAGTTCATTATTAGAGGTAATACGATGCTTACCACCGTAGTCGGAATCTAACGCCGTGATTGACTGGTATCGATAACCCCGTAATGAGGATCCGCCACCGGCGGTCAACCGCTCAGTAAAAGGCACATCATTGAACGTTGTTTCGAGCACACCGCCTGTCCATAGAGCATCCCAGCGTAGCCGGTTCGCTAATACTAAACGGGGCGTCGCTGAAAAAAAGGTTTGCCCACCTAATCCTGTTTTAAGAAACGCTGCGTAATTGTCTGTTACTTCTAACACGGGTTCTAAGGAAACGTTCCAGCGCTTCCCCTTTTTGGGTGAGAATGGGTTGGCGACATCATCGTAACGATAACTCGTCGGCAACCGAATTTGACGAAACAAGCGCTCATCTTCTGCTTGCTCAGTTAACTCACTGTAGCCCACACCGTATTCAAAGGTGTCGACTAAAGAAGCTTTGCGTTTAAGCGTCGCCGTGCTCGAATAACGAAGAGATTCAACTTCGTCTTCGAGTAAATGCTGAACTTCATTTCGCCACGTAAATTTATTTCGGAAATCAAAAAAGCTTGGAATGGTGATCGTCGCACCTACCGTTTGCCGAGCCGATTGAATCACAGCATCGGCCGTAAAGCCTTGACCTGCACCCATTATATTTCGGTGTTGCCAAAGACCTGTCACACCAAAGCCGTCGTCACTTCGATAACCAATCGAAGCCTTTAGCGTTCTCGGTTCTCTAGGCGATAGCTCATATTGCACCGCAACGCCGTTATCAACTTGCGTAACATTAGGTTTAACCTGGTTAAATAAGCCAGTATCAAACAAGGCTATCACCGATTGATCGACCGTTTTTTGTTGAAAGCATTGCCCGCGACGAATACCTGAGGATCGTCTTAAAAACTCTACGTCGACTTGCTCAGAGCCGACAAAGCTTACTTGTGAAAATATCTCAGGCTCAGATACTTTCGTCGTAAACACCAGTGTGGCCGTGAAGTTCTCTTCATTTAGAACCACCCGATGGCCTACGGAAACATTGTAATAACAAAACGAACGTTTAATCAGTTTTTGCAGTGCGGCCTGTTGTTGCATTACGCTGACGGCATCTAACTCATCTCCAACCTTTAGTATTCTCCATTGATCATTAAAGGGCTGAAAATTACCTCGTACGGCTATTTTCTGAATAACATAACGGCGACCTAATTCAATCGAGTAGGTTGGCTTTCGCGCATCTTTGGGTCGATATTCAGTTATGACAGCGTGGTAGTAACCGCGGCTATTTAACATTTGTTGCATGCGTTTTTTTTCAGCTGCAATAATGCGCGAATAGCCTAACTCTAAGCCCGTGCCTTTGAGTGTTTCTCGATAGCCATTAACGGTGGTTCGCAACTCGTTTTGTAACGACCAGTTAAATGGAGAAACGCTGACATCCCATATGGAGGCTTTAGGCACACTTTCGCCGACCGCTGTTTGGGCTAGCATGAGACTCAAAAAAATAATAATAAAAAATGGATGCTTCATAAACCCTAATTGTTAACATCAAGCGCTGAATGCAAACTGAACCAAACGCTTATACTCATTGTAAATGGCACTATGCCATTTGTTCATTTCACACTAAAGCACTGGAGCACTAGTATATGCCTGTTTTATAAGGAATTTACTGGATTATTTCATGAAAAAAGATAAAAAGCGCATAGAAGACGAACAATGGAGCGAAGAGCAGCTTCAGGATTACCTAAATTTTCAGCCGTTGGATGACACTGACGTGGATTTTCAATGCTTATATCGCGCTTACACCCGAATGAATGCCGACGTATTTGAGGTCTTTGTGGATCGCTTTATTGAAGCAGGCCGAAATGTGAATGCTCAAAACAAGCAAGGGCAATCGCTGGCTGACATTATTGCTGATCATAAAAAAGGGGCGCCGTACCTACAGGCTTTAACGCACTGATCGAATCAGGCTTCCGCCAACCTTAGATAGGCTGGCGGGCTTATTCAGGCATCTCTTAAAAGTTGTAAGGCTTCATCAAGCGTCTTAACGCCAATCACTTCAATATTTTCGATGGCTTTTTTCGGCTTATTCCCAATTGGAACGATCGCTCGATTAAATCCGTGTTTCGCGGCCTCAACGATACGCTCTTGACCATTTGGAACCGGCCGCACTTCTCCATTTAATCCTAACTCACCGAAAACGACCCAATCATTAGGCAATGGCCGATCTTTCAAACTGGAAAGAATTGATAAGATACTGGCTAAATCGGCGGCCGTTTCATTCACTCGAACTCCCCCGACCACATTGATAAAAACGTCTTGGTCGCCCGTAAAGACTCCACCATGACGATTTAAAATCGCCAACATCATGTTCAACCTATTTGCGTCTAAACCCACGGCAACTCGGCGCGGGTGCCCCATACTCGTACCATCGACTAGCGCTTGAAACTCAATCAGCATGGGTCTTGTGCCTTCCCAAACTACGGTTACAATGCTGCCACTCGAGGCTTCATCACTTCGATTCAAAAAAATCGAGCTGGGGTTTTTCACCTCTTTCAGCCCGACATCGAGCATGGCAAATACGCCCAACTCATTTACTGCGCCAAAACGGTTTTTTATGGCTCTCAATGTGCGAAAACGTGAATCGCCAGAGCTTTCTAGCATCACCGATGCATCAATCATATGCTCCAATACCTTCGGACCCGCTAAAGAACCATCTTTAGTCACATGCCCGACCAAAATTAATATGGTTCCCGTTTGCTTCGCAAAACGAGTAAGCCAGGCCGCAGATTCACGCACTTGAGACACACTTCCTGGTGCCGATTCAACGCCAGGGGCATGCATTACCTGGATGGAATCAATGACTAATATCTTAGGTCCGATAGATTTGGCGGTTTCGGTTATATTTTCGACGTTAGTTTCTGACAGAATTTTTATGTCATCGCGCGGTAAATTAAGCCGCTGCGCACGTAAGGCGATTTGCTGGGCCGACTCTTCGCCAGTGACATACAGCACTGGCAACTGCTTCGCTAAGTGACACAAAGTTTGCAACAACAACGTACTTTTACCCGCGCCTGGGTGCCCACCAATGAGAACCGCACTGCCATTTACCAAGCCACCGCCTAAAACGCGATCAAACTCCCCAAAACCGGTAACAATGCGCGATTGCTCATCTAAGCTCACTTCAGACAAGGTCTGAATGTTTGATTTCGCCCCCGCATAGCCTTGGAAACGCTCATCTTGATTGAAATTAGGACGGCCGGCAGGTGTTTTAGACTCGCGAAATTCTTTTAGCGTGTTCCATGCCTTACATTCGCCACATTGACCTTGCCATTTACTGGAATCGGCCCCGCATTCTGTACATACAAATTGAGTTTTTACTTTTGCCACGTTAGCTTCATCGACCTGTCATGTTTTCAGGCATTTATACTGGTTATTCATACAGAAAACAAGTTAACTACAACCGCTTGAATCTGCAAAGCTCGTGAGTTAGCTAAAATAACCGCCCACCAGCCACATTAGATTTTACCTAGTGCCTTTAACCTTTTATGATCTAACACCTCTCGATGAATGGGTTTATACGATGACTAAAATGGAATGGCACAAACTACTTACAACTGAACGCCATGGGCATAAAGCATTGTCGAAAGATGAGTTTGGTCGCAGCCACTTCCATAAAGATCACGATCGCATTGTATTTTCAGGTGCCTTTCGCAAGCTGGGCGGCAAAACCCAGGTGCACCCTTTGGCAAAATACGACCATATTCATAACCGTTTAATCCACTCTATGGAAGTAGGCAGTGTAGGCCGCAGTTTAGGCATTCGGGTGGCCGAAGAAATAAAGAACGATCTGCCCGAATGGATTGCGCCAGATGATCTTGGCATAATAGTTCAGGCCGCTTGCTTAGCGCATGACATTGGCAACCCACCCTTTGGCCATGCAGGCGAATACGCCATTCAAGATTGGTTTAAAAGGCCTGACAACAGCGCCTATTTATCGGGTCTAACCGATCTGCAAAAGCTCGATTTACAGCAATTCGAAGGCAACGCCCAAGGCTTTAGAATTTTAAGTCAGGTGGAATATCATTTAAACAATGGCGGGCTAAGGCTCACTTACCCAACCTTGGGCGCTTCGTTAAAGTATCCTTGGCCTGCTAGCGAGTCGGGCAAAAAAGGCAAGTTCAGTTGTTTTCAAAGCGAACATCGCATTCTGCAAGAATTAGCCAATAAATTAGGATTGGTCGCGTTAGAAGGAAATAAATTCGCTCGACATCCGTTAAGTTATTTAATGGAGGCTTCCGACGATATTTGCTACGCATTAATAGATTTAGAAGACGCCGTTGAATTGCAAATTATCGAATTTGCCGAAGTACGTGATATTTTTCAAGCGATCCAAGGTACTCAATCGCTTAATTTTGAAGACAGCCTCAACGTATCTTCAGGACGCCAATTGTCCGCTTTAAGAAGCGCTACTATTGGCTGCATTGTGGATGCGGTCGTGGAAACCTTTGTTAAACATATGGATGAAATCTTAAGTGGTACTTTTAAGGGCGATTTAATTTCAGCCTGCCCCGACACTATTAGAGAGGGCATCAAAAGAGCGAAGAACTTAGCCATCAATAAAGTGTTTATGGATGTTCAAAAAACCGAAACCGAAATTGGTGCCTACGCGGTTTTATCAACCTTGCTAGAAACTTATATTGGGGCAGGATTTGAGTTCCATCAAAAACGAGACCGCTCGGCTTTAACTTACCGAACTAAGCGCGTCTTTGATTTAATGGGGGGGGAAGCCCCAACAGATAACATGAGCCAATACGAAATTTATCAGCGCATGGTCGATACCATCGCAGGGATGACGGATAATTACGCGAGCTACTTAGCTCGGCAAATATCTGCACCGAGCTGAGCGGGTTGGTAATGCGTTTAACTTAGTTAGACAACTGTGACAGCTCTTGAGCGATTGATTGCAACTCTTGAACTTGCTCAGACAACAAGGATTGACTCGAGGCCAGCTCAGTCGCAAAGCGAGATTGGTCGTCACTGATTTCAACCAAATCGTGAGCCGCTCTTGCCATGCTCAGCACTTCTCCGTTTTGCAAAGTAACCTGCTCTGAAAGACCTTGAATGGCATCATCTATCGCGCCGATTTGTTCGCTGACTAATTTTAATTTATCACGAGCGTTGGCCGACGTACTCACGCCTCTGTCTACACCGGCAGAACTCTTTTTAAGCAATTCTTGGATTTCGTCGGCTGACATATTTGAGCGATGAGACAAGCTTCGAACTTCATCTGCTACAACCGCAAACCCGCGCCCAGCCTCTCCCGCTCTTGCGGCCTCAATTGCGGCATTGAGTGCGAGCAAATTGGTTTGAGCCGCTATATCATTAATCATTCGCGTTGCAGCATCAATAGCATCGTTATTTTTCTTAATCTCTTCAATGGCGGTAACTACGTCGTGCGTGGTTTGCCCGCTTTCTTCCGTCAGCTGCTTAACCGAGGAAGAATCTTTACGAATGGTATTCACTAGGGCTTGCTCAGTGTCGAGAGAGCCCGTCATTTGGCTCATGCCTTCACTGATGTGAGCCGATGAATTTGCTAACAGGTGCGCCTTTTCTTCGATCATTTTCGATTGCTCTGAAACCGCTTGCTGTAGCTTTTTTAAGTTTGAGGCACCTGCGGTTAGCTGCCGAACACTTTGTGCCGTGCGCTCTAAAATATTACTCATTGACTGCGCATTAGCCTCCAGTGCATGGCTGGCATCTTCAATTTCACGTTGAGCCTCTTTCGCGGTTTGAATCGATTGCGTCCGTAAAAACAAGTTATAGCCTTGCGCCACCCAAGCAATGATAATAGGCAATAAATAGCCACTGATAATCTCAGTACGCATGGCTTTTTCTTCCATTGTCACGGCGTGTAAATCAATGCCATTAAGCGCTGCGTATTGCAGATAGCATAAAAATAGAAAATTCAGGCTCGACCAACCGAAGCTGTTTTTTGAGTTTCCGACTAAGTAAATAACAACCATTATGGTCACAAGCCACAATATGTGCGGCGAGCTAAGGCCACCGGTAGAGTATATAAGATTAAACACATGAATACTGACGCCGCCTACCAAGGCATGAATCGCGAATTGAGCGTTAATTCGCATCTTCACCATCACACTGGCAACTAACGCCCCTATTAAGGTTGCAATAGACGTCACAACCAAGCCAGACACGCCAATTTTGCCCCATTTTAAAAAGCTGTATAGGCCAATTATCCAACCACAAAAGCAATAAAATAAAAGCAATGTATTCACAATATGGCCGTCTTCGCTATTACGCTGCTCAACGGGTGTGAAAAATCGGATATACAATTTAACTGGATTCATGTTGCGAAAGCCTTTTTCGGGTGGGCGCTATGACTGTATCGTTCGCGCGCCAAAACTCTTGAGTCATAAGTTTATTAGTAGCCAAAAAATGATGGCTTTTTCGGAGTATAGACCAATTTTTAAAAACTCCAGCGGGTGCTTATTTGCCACTAAAAGCGACCTACCTCACAATCATAGGCATCAATGTTAGATCAACCTTAGAAAGAATCGATAATCTTTGCTTATAATGAGCCATTATTGGGAAGAAAGGACTTTCGGCACTCAGCTTAGGTTCAGGTTTCTTTGATAATCTAGTGACATTACGCTTTTCTAGGACGAAAATATGGTTAACCGACTCACTCTTATATCCATTAATGCGGCTATTACTGTACTTTTAACGAGTCAGTCAGGTGCGCTCTTTGCGCAAGACTCTACATTTACAACGACCGTAAAAGCCAGCAGCGAAGGAAACTTGCCGGACGCGGCTTGTGCTCAGGCGTTTAACCAAGCTCGAGAAGAAGCTTATTTACAGTTTGAAGAATCGGTTTTTTTTGAGCAACCAAATTTACAGCTGGAATTGATCGAACAAACGCAAAGCCGCCGTAAACGCGACGCCAATACGACCATTTGCGAAGTCACCTCAGTTTGGCAAAGCCTTGAAGTGGCGCCGGTTCATCAACTTATCGGTACCGAGCAATTCATCTCTGCACAATACAGCGCACAATGCATCGATGAAGCCCGAGCTCGAACCTGCTGGAACCGCCTAGCCGACCAAGCTCGACGCGATCTAATGTCTCAACTTGGGCAGTCACATGGCAATTTATCTGATATACGTGCCATCTATGTCGATTTTGAAGGGCGTCAACGTGATCAATATCAAGATGGTCGCTATACCACTACAGCAGATGGCAACTTCTATTTTGATATTGTTGCAGCCAATCAAACTTCCGATGTCAATGTTATAAGGAGCCATTCGGCACCACCCACTTCAAACGAACAGCCCAACCCCCCAAAAGAGCCACTAGATACGCCCAAGAAACCAGACTCTAAATTTGATGTCAGCCTTTCTTATACTTGGGATGGTAACGATGCCGCCGATTTCGATACCACCGCTATCAGCAGTGGGCGTTTTGGCATCGGCGTTTGGGCCGATAACCGTCTTGGATTTGTCGCCTTCTCTGGTGAAGACACTGTCGGCATAGGCAAACTGAGTGGCGAAGTGACAAACAGCAGCCTCAGCTACCAAACTACGGGCGTCGGCATGGGAGTGCGTTTATGGAAGCACGGAGATTTTGCTTTAGAAAATCATATTTACTATGTAGATGCGCAACCCTATACCGCTGCTCTAACGAACCAGTGCAGCAACTGTACCGATAGAACCTTCACTTCTGAAGATTATGTACAAACGACCGTGAACCTAAAAACCAACTCGAAAGGCATAAATTTAGGCTGGATGCTTACTTGGAAATGGCTGGACAATACCGCCAATGTCGATAAGCTTTCTGGCGGTTGGTTTGTGGAAGTTTTATTTTAGACAATGTTAAAAAATTTACCGTCAGAATCAAAAGCCGTTGCCTTCGGGTTAACGGCTGTTTTGCTTTGGTCCACCGTTGCGTCGGCCTTCAAGATTGCATTAAATTATGTTCCACCCATTATTTTACTGTTCGGTGCAGCGCTGGTTTCAGTGATTGTTTTGGCGGTTATTTTGCAATGTCAGGGCAAACTGTCACTGGCGTTAAAGCAATTAGCCCAGCTCAATCTTAATACCTTTTTACTAGGGCTCATTAATCCAGTTTTCTACTACTTAATTTTATTTGAAGCCTATGATCGGCTGCCGGCGCAAGTTGCCCAGCCTGTCAATTATACTTGGGCGATCACCCTGTCCTTACTCAGCGTGCCCATTTTAGGGCATAGATTGAATCGTCGGGATTTACTGGGACTGGTGCTAGGATACGCCGGCGTAGTGATTATTTCTATGGCAGGCAAAAACGTGACCGGCCATTTAGACCCCATTGGTTTGGCCTTAGCATTATTGTCTACTCTGCTTTGGGCTGGCTATTGGTTATTGAATACTAAATCGAAAAAAGACCCTATCATCGCTTTGTTTCACAACTTTTTAATCAGCTTACCTGTTCTCAGTTTGCTGATATTGTTTTGGCCGACTATTGAAATGCAATGGCATTGGCAAGGGCTAACCGCCATCGCCTATGTGGGGCTATTTGAAATGGGTTTAGCGTTTGTGTTTTGGCAGCTGGCATTAAAACATACCAACAACAGTGCGCGCATTGGTACACTGATATTTATCTCTCCTTTTATCAGTTTGTTTTTAATTTCGGCAATTTTGAAGGAACCGCTTCAACTACAAAGCTTTTTGGGCTTAGGGTTCATAATAACCGGCGTTGTCATAGCGCAACGCCAAACATAGTTAAGCGTTTAATAAATTCTTATTTGCCACGACCACACCCGTTTCATCAGCATACACCCACATTGAGCTGCTAATTTTGACGCCAGCTATGTCAATGTCTGTGTTTATTTCTCCAGCCCCTTTGCGGGTTGATTTAACGGGGAAAGTAGCTATTGCAAACACCCCAAAATTCATCGTTTTTAACTCGTGCACATCTCGGCAGCAACCATTAATAATAATGCCCTGCCAGCCATTCTTAACGGCATTTTCGGCAATCAAATCACCTATGAGTGCTGCTCGAGTCGACCCGCCGCCATCAACGACCATAACGCAGCCTTGACCATCGGTTGCTGCTAACTCTTTTACTCGGGAATTATCTTCAAAGCACTTTACGGTAACCACCTTGCCGCAAAACGCCTTTTTACCGCCGAAAGATTGAAACATCGGCGGTAACACGAATACATCGTTAGGGTTTTCATCACATAAATCCGGAGTACACCACATGTCGCATTCCTCTTGGTTTGAATACTCTAACATGCCACAGTTTTAGATCTTTTTCCTATCACGTGCGGCTATAGTGAGCATTGCGCTGCACTATAGCTTGTAATGACTCTTACATCAGGTAAGCACAAACGCCCACGATTAGGAAAAACACGACCTCAAAACCCGTATTGATGATGAAAACGGATTTACTAATTTCACCCCACAAAACACCTTTAATGGTATTAGCAAAGGTAAAAGCGACATATAAAAGCAGTGTCCAGAAAATTGCAATCGTAAGTGATGCAATAGGTATGTGGTTAAATAATAAGTCGATGGCGTAACCAAAAATAATCGCAAATACTAAAGACGCGCCATAAGCAGGGCCTGCGCTTTTTTGCATTTCCGCCATTAACTCTTTGTCGTTAGGGTCAATCCCCATGCCTTTCATCCAAGCCTTCCCAAACAAGGGTCCGTACCACATTGCTCCACCTGCCATTTGAATGACGGCGGCAATGACAATTACCCAGATACTGACATTTGCTAACTCGATCATATTCTTTACTCCACTTTATTGTTTTAGACAGTGTAGACTAACGGATTTACTTTATAGGTTAGGTTACTGAAATGTCTACTGTTTTAACGACGCCACGCTTACAGTTAGAATCTTTTGATCGTGTCGATGAAGCAACGATCATTCAATACTACCTGAACGAAGCCGAGCATTTACGTAACAGTGGCGGTCCGGCTAGAACCTCGCCCGCGCAAATTTCAGATATGTTAGCCTCTTGGAAACACAACACGTTACAAGGCACAGAACTGCGCTTAATGCTCATACAGCAACACAAGGTTATTGGCACCATTGGCGTTTCAAATATTGTCCGTGGCGCATTTCAAGCCGCTTATATTGGTTATAATTTAGCTGAGAACTTACAACGCCAAGGTTTCATGACCGAAGCATTGAAAGCCACTATCGATTACGCATTTAACCATTTACACTTGCATCGTTTAATGGCGAATTATCAGCCTCACAATTTAGCCAGTGCGCGTGTTTTAGAAAAGCTTGGCTTTGAAAAAGAAGGCATCGCTAAAAATTATTTAATGGTTGATGGCGTATGGTGCGATCACGTCTTAACGTCACTGACTAACAACCACTGGACTCCGTTAAAATAGAAAAGGAAACCCTATGAACTTAGCGCCTCTGCCGGCACTTATCGGACATCGCGGGCTACCCTCGTTAGCCCCAGAAAACACCGCAGCTAGTATTCAGAGCGCGGTCGACAATGGCATCGAGTGGATAGAACTAGACGTGACAATGGCGGGTGATGAATCGCTGGTTATGATGCATGATCCCGATTGCCGACTGTTCAAACAACCCGACATTAAGCTGGCCAAATTAAACAAAGACGCCCTAAAAAAAATAGATGCTGGCCGCTGGTTCAGTGATGAATTCGCGGGTGAGCCCTTACTATTTTGCGAAGACATGCTCGCTTTAGTACGCAAAACCGGCGTAGGCTTAAATTTAGAAATTAAGATCAACCCAGATCTAGACACTCAGCGCCAAGTCGATTTGATATGGGCAGAACTGCAGAGCTATACAGAGATGTTCGATCGGATATTAATCAGCAGCTTTTCGATTCCTGCGCTTTCGCACCTGCGCTCATTATCCGATGTTATTAACATAGGCGTATTATTTGAAAAGGTGCCTAGCAATGCCCTTGAAATTACGTCGACTTTAAAGGCTGCGTCATTGCATTGCGATCAAAGTCATCTCAGCCAAGAGCTGGCGTTAACACTCTCTGAAGCAATGCCATTATATTGCTATACCGTGAATGACACCGTCACGCTGCATAAGCTGTTGTCTTGGGGCGTTTCGGGCGTGTTTTGTGATCGAGCTAATGCCGATGACTTGAAAGCAATTGTTAAAGAACATCAATTGACACAGAAAGCCTAATATCAGGCAATCACTGCGCCTTTATACAATCGCGTCGTAGGCGTTAAATTGGCTTGGCTGAACGAGTTAGGCTGTTATTATTTCGCTATTCACCTGAAAAGTTGTATTTGATGTCTTTTATTTTGATTCGTAATGCCAACCTATATGCACCCGAGCCATTAGGAGTGCAAGATATCCTGATCAGTCATGGTCGCATAAGTGCTATTGCCGAAGCCATAGAGCTTGACACCAACCTACCCATAGAAACCCTTGATGCACAGGGTCAACTGGTTTGCCCGGGTTTTGTAGACAGCCTCACTCATATCACCGGTGGTGGTGGCGAAGGAGGTTTTGCATCGCGTACTCCTGAAATGAATTTATCGCACGCCATCAAGGGTGGCGTAACAACGGTGACTGGTGCATTAGGTACTGATGCTATTTTTCGCAGTCATGAAGAACTGGTCGCTAAAGTAAAAAGCCTAAAAGAAGAAGGTTTAAGCGCTTACTTTTATACGGGCAACTACCATTTCCCTGTTAAAACCCTCACTGGGTCTGTTCAGAAAGACATTATGCTTATTGATGAATGCATTGGCATTGGTGAAATTGCCATCGCTGATCATCGTGGTAGCCAAATTACTTGGCGTGAGCTGGCCAGTGTCGCTTCGCAAGCACGGGTTGGTGGCATGTGTTCTAACAAAGCAGGCATCGTGTTAGTACATGTCGGCCCTGGAGAAGATCATCTAGCCCGACTGTTTGAGGTAGCCGAGCACACGGATATCCCTATTAAACAGTTCTATCCGACTCATATCAATCGCAGTGCCGCCTTGTTAGATCAAGGTATTCGGTTTAATAAAGCTGGCGGCGTTATTGATTTTACCGCCAGTTCAACGCCTGAGATTCTCGCCAGCGGCGAAGTTAAGTGTGCCCATGCTTTAAAGCAAGCGCTGCAATCCGGCGCGGATGAAAATCGAATCACGTTCAGTACCGACGGCCATGCCAGCTTACCGGAATTTAACAGTCAAGGTGAACTTGTCAGCTTAAAAGTTGGCGCCATGACGGCTTTGCATGATGAATTGAAAGATGCCGTGCTTATTGAAAACATCGAACTGGAGACCGCCCTTAAAACGGTCACCCTAAATCCGGCAAAAGTGCTAAAGTTACCCCATAAGGGGCAATTAAGGCTTGGTGCAGACGCAGATTTACTCTTGCTCGATGCTCACTCGTTTGAAATAAACTCCGTTATGGCCATGGGTCAATGGCTTATGAAAAATCAAACCATTGTCCGTAAGGGCACATTCGAATAATCAAGGAGCTGGCGCTTTGTCTCAATCCATAGGTTTTATTTTATTACCTGGCTATTCCTCAATGACCTATGTCTCTGCCATGGAGCCCTTATTGATGTGCAATGAGCTGATGGGCGAAACAGCGTTTGAGACATTCACCGTGGCGCTACACGACAATAAAACTGTGTCGAGCCTTGGTAACCGAGTTGATACACTGTATTCACTCGCCGATGCTCCCAATGCCGATTTATGGATCGTGTGTGGCACCTCGCCAGCTCGCCACCCTGCTACTCCTGGCTTAGACTCTTTTATAATCGATAAGGCCGCCAACAGCGCTATTGGAGGGTTGGCTTCGGGCAGTTATTCGTTAGCAAAAGCAGGGCTACTGAACGGATTTCGTGGCGTCGTTCACTGGATATCTTATGAGCAATTATTGAAAGAACATAAATCGATCATGCTCGCTAATGAACAGTATTGCATTGATCGTGACCGCCTAACCTGTCGAGGCGGAAGTTCGAGTCTAGATTTAATGCTGATGTGGATTGCAAAAACAGTCAGTGCCGAAACGGCCGAGGCCATTTCTAAACATTTTGTGAATGAACGCTTAGGCTTGCCAACAGACAGCATTCCTCAGATTCTGAGTGAACGCACACGTACAGAACAGCCAAAACTGGGCGAAGCGCTTGAATTGATGGAAAACAACATCGAAGAACCCCTGACCACCGATGACATCGCCTACCACGTTAAGATCAGTCGGCGACAGCTAGAGCGACTCTTCAAAAAGCACTTAAATGCCGTACCTAGTCGCTATTATCTACAAATTCGTTTAGAACGTGCACGAAAACGCCTATTTAGCTGTGCAGAAAGTATTGCCGACATAGGTCTAAGCTGTGGATTTTCCTCTGGCGCACACTTCTCAACCGCTTATCGTAATCAATATGGGTTGACGCCGTCAGAAGATCGTAGCCTGAACCAAAAGATGCAAATTGAAAAATAGCGACCAATCTTTGCACATTCGCGCACATTTGCGGCATTAGCCTATAAGGTTCTGTCGCCATACCGTAATGCTAAATCAGCACTTTTTCTTAGAATAGAGGCATCAGCATTTAAAAGAATGCCTCAAAAACACAACAGCAAGAGAACCGATCATGACTAAAGTAACTCGCGCGCAATTTGATGACGTAATGGTACCTAACTACGTACCCGGTAAAGTAATTCCAGTAAAAGGCGAAGGCTCTCGCATTTGGGACCAAGAAGGTCGTGAATTTGTTGACTTTGCTGGCGGTATCGCAGTGAGTGCTCTCGGACATGCACATCCAGCCCTTGTAGAAGCATTAACAACTCAAGGACAAAAGCTTTGGCACCTATCGAATGTAATGACGAACGAGCCCGCTATTGAACTGGCTCAAAAAATTACCGATAACACCTTTGCCGACAAAGTATTTTTCTGCAACTCTGGCGCAGAAGCCAATGAAGCGGCGCTAAAGCTGGGCCGTCGCCATGCGTTCTTAAAGTCAGGTCCTGAAAAGCACGAAATTATCTCTACGCTTAATTCTTTCCATGGGCGTACCTTGTTTACCGTGTCTGCTGGCGGCCAAGCGAAATACAAAGAAGGTTTCGAGCCAACTCCAGGTGGTATCAGTCACGTTCCTTACAATGACTTAGCCGCCATGAAGGCTCAAATTTCAGATAAGACGGCCGCGGTAATTGTAGAGCCTATCCAAGGTGAAGGTGGCATTACACCAGCCACTCAAGAATACCTCGAAGGATTAAGAGCCTTGTGTGATGAACACGACGCTTTGTTGATCTTTGATGAAGTTCAAACAGGTGTTGGCCGTACCGGTCACCTGTACGCATACCAAGCCTATGGCGTAGTGCCAGATGTACTGACTACGGCTAAAGCCTTAGGTGGCGGCTTCCCAATTGGCGCAATGATTTGTACCGATAAAGTAGCCGGCAGCTTAGCTTTTGGTACTCACGGTTCTACTTACGGTGGCAACCCCTTAGCTTGTTCAGTGTCTTTAGCGGTATTAGATGTTGTTTTAGCCGATGGCGTGCTAGACCAAGTGACAGCCAAAGCTGAAAAAATTAAAAGTGCTTTAGCGGGCATTAATGAAAAGCACGGTGTCTTCAAAGATATTCGTGGCATGGGTTTACTGATCGGTGCCGAACTGAACGACGATCTAGCGGGTAAAGCGAAAGATTTCGTCAACGCGGCGCTTGAAGAAGGCTTAATGATGTTGGTGGCAGGCCCTAACGTGATTCGATTCACGCCAAGCTTGATCATCCCAGATGCGGATATCGAGGAAGGCTTAGCGCGCTTCGAAAAAGCTGTTGAGAAAATTGTTAACCAATAAACCGAAAAGCTAGCTTATAAAAGGGGTCGCGAATGAGTGTCACACTGATTCAGCGGCCTTTGTTTTCACTAGCGACCATTGAGAGGACAGGTTATGTTAGTTGTTCGCCCATCGACCTTTGTCGATCTACCTAGCATAGAGCGGTTATTAAATGAAACCGATGCCCGGGTAACAACCTTACCGAAAGACCGCGATAAGCTGTCAGAAAAAATCAGCCGATCAGACGATGCGTTTGGCGGCAGCGGTGACCCTGATAAACCCGCTTCATTTCTTTTTGCACTTGAAGATACCGAAACAAATGAGTTGCACGGCACTTGTGGCATTGATACCCACGCAGGCAGTGGATACCCATTTTTTAACTATCGATTAGATGAAGTAGTGCATGCCTCTCACCATTTAGACATCAGTTCACGTGTGCCAATTTTATTTTTATCGCATGAACTGACCGGTAAAACACTACTGCAATCGTTTACGATAACGCCTTCGTTAAAAGATACCGATGCATTCGAACTGCTGTCACGGGCGCGGCTACTTTATATTGCGGCTCAGCAAGAGCGATTTAATTCTGAAGTCATTGTTGAGATTCAGGGTATATTTAATGAGAAAGGCGACTGCGCTTTTTGGGATGCCGTGGGTCGTAAGTTTTTCGATTTAGACTTTTTAACAGCAGATTACTACTGCTCGGTTAAATCTAAAACGTTTATGTCTGAGCTAATTCCGCAGCACCCGGTTTACGTGCCGTTATTACCAGACGAAGCACGCGCCAACATTGCTAAGAATCACGAAGCCGCAAATCGAACTTGCCAATTGTTGTACCGTGAAGGGTTTAGCCAATCAAAATTCATTGATCCATTTGATGGCGGCCCAGTGCTAACGGGTAACCTACACCAGTCATACACCATGCGTACCTTAAAAAGTAAAAAAGCAAAGCCGTCCAACGTGATCGGCGGTCTAAAATACTTAATCAGCAACCAGTCAGCGAGTGATTTCCGTTGCACCATTGGCACGCTGGTCGATGGCATTGGTGAAACCATTCGCATTCCATTAGAAATTGCCGAAGCACTTAATGTGCAAGAAGGCGATTCTATTTCTTATTCACCGTTGTAAGGAGTTAACACTATGTATATTCGCCCCGTACAACCGGATGATCTGGACAATTTATGCATACTGGCTAAAAATTCAGGTGTTGGTGTTACCTCCCTACCTGACAACAAGCAAAAAATGCAGGCTAAGTTGGAACGTTCGCTCACCTCATTTGATAAAACGCGTCCAGTGCATGACCGCCAATACTTATTCGCATTGATGGATGAAAAGACCAATGCTATGGCAGGTATTTGCGCGCTCGAAGCCGCGATTGGCCATGACGAAGTTTGGTACAACTACCATGTGGGTAAGTCGGTACATGCTTCAAGTGACATTGGTGTTCATAAAGTTACGCAAACGCTGTATCTCAGTAATGACCTTACCGGCAGCTCTGAAATTGCTACCTTGTTTTTAATGCCTGAATACCGTGGTAACCAAAACGGGCAACTTTTATCGCGCAGCCGCTATATGTTCTTAGCGGATTTCCCAGAGTTATTTGGCGAGAGCATCATCGCTGAGATGCGTGGGTACAGTGATGAAAACGGCAACTCTCCCTTTTGGGAAAGTTTAGGTCGTCATTTCTTCCAAATGGAATTTTCTGACGCCGACTATTTAACCGGTTTAGGCAACAAAGCGTTTATTGCTGAACTCATGCCCAAGTTTCCAATTTACGTACCTATGCTCTCTCAGGCCGCACAAGAAACCATTGGCAAAGTGCACCCCCAGACGGAGCCTGCCTTAGCGATGCTGATGTCCGAAGGGTTTGAATTTAATAACTATGTCGACATTTTTGATGCCGGACCAAGCGTTTCGGCAAAAATTAAAGACATTCGAGCCGTAAAAGAAAGCAAACTATTTAATGTCGCGCTTTCTGAAAACGCTCCAGAAGCTGACTTAACCGACAAGCATGGCTTGCTCTTAGTCAGTAATCGAGGGTTCGAAGATTACCGTGTCATATTAATTAATAAAGCGGCCGCCAGTGACGGTTCCATTGTACTGAGTAAGGCGCAAGCAAACATTTTAAACGTTCAAGAAGGCAGCCAAGTTCGAGCTGTTTCGTTGCGACCAACGGAGAATAAATAATGACTGAAGCAAGCCTATACATAGACGGTAAGTGGCAACAAGGCCAAGGCCAATCTTTTGACTCACTGAACCCAGTAACGCAAGCATCGGTTTGGCAAGGCCAAAGCGCTACCGCACAAGATGTCGATAATGCTGTAGCCAGTGCTCGAAAGGCTTTTACCACTTGGAAAAAACAACCTTTAGAGGCGCGCATTGAAATTTGCCGCAAATTTGCCGCGCTGTTAAAAGAAAATACTGAGCGATTGGCTTTTGTCATCGGCAGTGAAACGGGTAAGCCGTTATGGGAATCACGTACGGAAATTGGTGCGATGGTCGGCAAAATAGAAATTTCGGTGAATGCTTATAACGAACGTACGGGTACTAAAACCACAGAGCTGCCCGATGGCGCGGCCGTACTTCGCCATAAACCGCATGGCGTTGTGGGTGTATTTGGTCCTTACAACTTTCCAGGGCATTTGCCGAATGGCCATATTGTTCCTGCCGTTATTGCAGGTAATACAGTGGTATTTAAACCTAGCGAACAAACGCCTAAAATGGCCCAAGAGACGGTTAAGCTATGGGAACAAGCTGGTTTACCAGCAGGTGTCATCAACTTGGTGCAGGGCGCGGCCGAAACAGGCATAGCCTTAGCCAACCACATCGGCATTGATGGATTATTCTTCACAGGCTCTTCTACCACGGGTGAAATTATCCACAAAAACTACGCTGGAAACACAGGGAAAATTTTAGCGCTGGAAATGGGCGGTAATAATCCACTCATTGTTGACAACGACATCGACGAAGACGGCGCGTTGCACCATGTATTATTTTCAGCGTTTATTTCAGCTGGCCAACGTTGCACCTGTGCTCGTCGATTGTTAATTCCAGCTGGCGAAAAAGGGGATGCCTTTTTAGAAAAATTAATTACCGCAACGGCTGCACTAAAGGTTGGTGCTTTCGATCAAGAAGATCAGCCTTACATGGGCTCAGTTGTTTCGTTACAAGCCGCAGACCAACTGCTTGCTGCGCAGGCAAACTTAATTGCCAAAGGCGGTAAAAGTTTGCTTGAAATGAAGCGCATTCAAGAAGGTACGGCTTTATTGTCACCGGCTATCATCGATTTAACTAACGCAACAGATGTGCCCGATACTGAGTATTTTGGTCCACTGTTGTCGGTATATCGCTTTGACGATTTTGACCAAGCATTGGCGATCGCCAACAATACTCGCTACGGCTTATCGGCCGGCATATTAACGAACAGCCGCGAACGCTACGAGTGGTTCTTCGAAGAATCACGAGCCGGTATTGTCAATTGGAATAAGCCCATCACTGGCGCTAGTTCGTCGGCTCCATTTGGTGGCGTTGGTGCATCCGGTAATCACCGTGCCAGTGCTTACTATGCTGCTGACTACTGCTCGTATCCAGTGGCTTCAATGGAAAGTGAAACCATTGCGAAACCAGGCGCTCTGCCTCCAGGAATGACGATATGAAATCATTTGAACTTAACCTAGACGGTTTAGTCGGCCCAACACATAACTATGCTGGGCTGTCTTACGGGAACATTGCTTCAAAGTCGAATACGGCTGCGGCTTCAAACCCAAAAGAGGCGGCGAAGCAAGGTTTAAAAAAGATGAAAGCCTTAGCCGATGCTGGCTTTAAGCAAGGTATATTGCTCCCTCACGAACGTCCTGCAATTTGGACGCTCAAAGGCTTAGGCTATACCGGTACAGATGCGGCTATTTTAGAAAAAGTGGCCAAAGAGAACCCCGCTATTTTAAGCGCCGTGTCTTCGGCTTCGTGCATGTGGACGGCGAATGCTGGCACAATTTCTCCCAGTGGTGACACTGCCGATGGTAAAGTACATTTTACCGCGGCAAATTTAAATGCAAAGTTTCATCGTTCTATAGAACATGAAACAACCACGCGAATGTTGAGCGCTATTTTTAACAGCGATGATCATTTTGCACACCACCCAGCATTACCAGCGATGGCGGCATTCGGAGACGAAGGTGCGGCCAACCATACTCGTTTTTGTGCCGAATACGGTGGCCCTGGCGTAGAGTTTTTCGTGTATGGCCAGCAAGCCTTTAATGAATCGCACCCGGCCCCAAAAGATTTCCCGGCTCGCCAAACACTAGAAGCCAGCCAAGCCATTGCTCGCTTACATGGCTTGAATGACAGTAATACGGTCTTTGCTCAACAACGTCCAGAAACCATCGATGCAGGTGTTTTTCACAACGATGTTATTGCTGTAGGTAATCGCAATGTTCTGTTTTACCACGAGCAGGCTTTTGTCGATACCGACAACGTATTAAAAGAGCTGGATGACAAGTTAATAGGTACGTCTCTGATAGCGGTATGCGTACCGACCAGTGAAGTCAGTTTATCGGATGCCGTTAAATCATATTTGTTTAACAGCCAACTACTCAGCCAAGACGATGGCAGCATGACACTGGTCGTTCCTGGTGAGTGTCGTGAAATAAAAGCCGTGTCCGACTATTTGGATAAATTGGCCGCCATGACAACCAATCCAATTAACGACATTCAAGTGTATGACTTAAAGCAGTCGATGCAAAATGGCGGCGGTCCTGCTTGCTTGCGCCTTCGAATAGCATTGACTGAGCAAGAGTATCAAGCCATGCATCAAGGGGTATTGCTAACCGATACGCTTTATGGGCAATTAAATGAATGGGTAGACACATACTACCGAGATCGTTTAACGCAAGCGGATTTAGCCGACCCTAAACTGTTGATTGAAAGCAGAAATGCTTTAGATGAGTTAACTCGAATTACAGGTGTCGGAAACATTTATCCGTTCCAGCTATAAATGCAAAATGGATCAGGCAACAACGTTTACTAAGCCTGATCCATTTATTCAATAATTCGTGTAGTGACGCGGTTTTTTCCGAGTGATTTACTTTCATAGCATGCAATATCCGCTTCGCGCAATAAACGCGAAAAGCCAATAGCCGAATCGGCTTTAAAGGCCAGTCCAATGCTGCTAGTGACTTTATTTATTCGGTTATCGTAATCACACGATTGCTCAATATCTTTACAAATGGCACTGGCTATACGCTCGGCTATAGAAACATCATCTAACGCTAACAACACGACATACTCATCCCCACCTAAACGAGCCGCAACATCATCGCTGCGTATCTGAGTACGAATGGCATTGGCGACTGTTTTTAACGCTTCGTCTCCTGCCGCATGGCCGAGGGTATCGTTCAGAGATTTAAAATTATCTAAATCGATAAATAATAACGCGATGCCATGAGGGCTTGTTATAAATTGCTGCTCAAACTGATGCTCTAACTCGCTGCGATTGTAAAGGCCAACCAAAGGGTCGTGCGTTGCTCGATACTTCATCGAATAGGTTAATTCAAAATTCTTATACATAGTATCGGCCGTTTGCTGAGAAGCACGCTCGACGACCAGTACAAATAGAATCATTAACCCAGACATAATGTTGAAGTCGCGCTCGGGCTGAATAAGTAAAATGACCATTGTGCTTAACAATATGGTGTGAGAAAACAAACGGAATGTCATTCGATCGACGCCATGCGTAGCAACCGCAGCAGATGTAACACCCACGACGATAAACATGATCACCACTTGGAACGTTGGCGAAACAGCTCCGAAGAAAAGATAGACTAAAGCAACATAAAGTAAGCTTGATAAGAAGGTTAACACCCGATAGCTTCGCAACCAAAACAGGTAATTCACATCACCTTTTTGAGCTTTAAATACTCTCAAGTGAGTTAACCGAGTTGCAGCTAAAATTAAACCAAGCACCAACCAAGCTTTCAAGGCCGTGCTTTGAACTACCATGTCCCATTTGGCATAGCTAAACGCCAGTACTAAGACAATACTGCTGATTACCGAAAAATAGCCATTTGACAGTAAAAAAGTTACTTTATTTTGTAACAGCCATTGCGACTGCTTCGTCATATTTGTATCCACAAGCACTTAATTCATTAAAGTGTCCCATCATTCTAGCTGATATTTTTGATAAGAGCAGCAATAAAAAAGCCCGCTCAGCGGGCTTGTCGTTCAAAAATCATACAGCGCTAGAACATTCAACTAAGGGTGATTGCAAGAATCTACCCAACCGGTATCAAGGCTATAGCAACCTTCTGCTTCACGCATCAAGTCTGCCGTTTGGTTACCCGAGCCATCATTAAAAATGAGGTTGGCCGAAGTAACACCATCGGCAAAGGTGTATTGATACCAGCTATCACCAAGAGAAATCATAGGCTCGCCTGGCCATTGAGTGGCCGGTGCTGGCGATGAATTCCAATGGTACAAGTTAATAGTCTCCCCCCAATGGGCGGGCTTTTGGAAATAAACAGAAAAGCTTGGCTCTAAATCGCCAGCAATTTTAGCGGTAACCGTCAAAGACTCATCAAACACATACGTGAAGGTGACATCGGCAAGCTGATCTAACGTGAGGCTAATGTTAGCTCCCGTGGGTTGAACAGGTTCAGCCACATCCAAATCAACAATACCATCAGCAATGACTCGCTCCCATGACCAGCTTTCATTCGCCAATTTAAAGCCATACTGCCCTGGCGCAAGCGTCATACTGGCTTGGTATTGATCGCCACCAAGATAGGTAAATGGGTTTTCGTTACTCCAGCCATTCATATCGCCTTTGATGAAAATGGTTTCACCGACAGGTCCGATCTCCTTTTCGATAAAGTGCAAAATAACTGGGCTGCCTTGGTACTCAGTTGAGACAAGATAGAAGCTATATGCCGTCGCTTCATCAAAGTGATGAACAAGGTTACCAGGGTTTGATCCAAGCAATAATCCATTTTGGCTGACCGGTCCGCCAATATTCACAGGCGACCAATTACTGTCGGCAAATTTAAACTCAACATCACCTTTTTCTACGAAACGGGTTAGTTTATAGGTTTGGTTACCCACATAAGCCATCGCATCGGCTCCCCAGCTATTCAAGCCACCTCGAACGTTTAGATCGCTGCCGTAAGGCGCAGGAGCATCGCTGATCAGTTTTAATTCAGCAGCAACACCACCCACATCATTATCGGACTGACTTAACTCGCCTTGGTTATTCACGAAAATAGACGCATCTAACTGCCCTTCAGAATTTTCAGTGGACAATCTGACAATGGTTGCACGGTCAATTAAAATCGGCGCATCAATTTCAAATTGATCTCCCGACTTATCAACAAAATACAGCAAATTTTGGTCACTGCTTTCATCCCAAGCAAAAGAAAAGCCATTGCCAGAATTAACAATAGGACCCTGCAAAGTGCCTTGTTGATTCGCAACATACAAGCGGCTGCGTTCATTCCCATTTTCATAATCAACCGTTACCGTTTCGGGCACTCGAGAATCAATGACTAGAGATATTTCATTGGTTGTGACCTTACCCCGCCCATTATCTAAACTCGCTTTCAACACCACTTGAGTGCCATCCGCTAGGTCTTGCGTTGGCCACATCAGTTGGTATGGCGCTGTTTTGTCCGTCGCTAAATGATGAAAGGTTTGACCTTGATCGTAAGACACTTCAAAGTTCGCTTCATAAGTTGGCAGAACAGACAGTGGCTGCGCCAAACTTAAGGCAATATCAACGCGTCCAGCCACTGCAGAACCAGGCTCCGCACCTACAATGTCAAACTCAGAACGAGGTGATGTTTTTGCAGCCTGATTGGCTTTGTATATGGCGAAATCGAACGCACCTATATGAACTTCAATGTTTCCGGCTTTATCTCGTTTTAACTTCTCAGATCCGACCACTGGAAAATACTTAGCAGCACTGGCCTGAAGTGTAAGCAGGCGATCTGTATTGCTCGCGTTAAAAATAACCAAGTATTCTCTGCTTCGATCGTCAATTCTAGAAAATGCATACAAGCCGCCATCGCTTTCAGCATAGCGATTGACATGTGAGCCATAGCGCAGGCCGTCATGTTGCTTATAGATATCCGCATAACTTGCGATTGATTCGTAGAGTGGATGAGACGGGTCGAAGTTATCATCCGCCACGCTGGCCGAAGTACCAATTAGATTATTGTCATTGTAAGAAGCAACACTAGAAGGGAACATATCTTCCCGAGCATCTTTATCGCCACCATCACCGGTAAAGCCTTGTTCATCGCCATAGTAAATCACTGGAATACCGCGCGCGAAAAACATAAATGCATTAAATAACTTAGCTCGAGCTAACTTTTCTTCCTCGCTGGCATTAGGCTGGCTGTTTTGAATAAACATACCAATGCGACCCATATCGTGATTGCCACCAAAATTCATCAAAAGCGACGCATCAGAATCGGCATCGGTGTACACATCGTCTTGCGCAAATAAATCAGCAAGCGCTTGAGAGCCACCATTACCTGCAAACACAGAACTGGCCGCACCTTGAATGCCGAAATCCAACACCGATTGCAATTTACCGACCGTCGTAAACGTACTTAAGTACTGTGGGTTGCCATCATAAACTTCGCCAAACATAAAGAAGTTAGGAATCCCTTCACTGTGAGCATGCTCTAAAATTGCGGGTGAAAATTCCTGCCAAAATTCAAGATTCACGTGTTTAACGGTATCAATGCGAAAGCCGTCCGGCTTAAAATCTGAAACAATGTTTTTGAAAATATCGATCATACCCGCCACTACTTCTGGCTGACGCGTATCAATATCATCCAAACCGCTGAAATCACCATACTCTGAGTTCTCACCCGAGAAAGTAGAATCACCTTGGTTGTTATAGTACTTCGGGTCATTTAACCAGGCAGGAACTTTAGCATCTTCCATTCCCGCAGGAATAAACGGCGTTAAGCCATTGCCTGCCGCCTTTTCTTCAAGTGACACGTAACTGCAGGGTTCACCATTACTAGTACCATCCGGGTTATGACATTCTTCGTACTTAATAACATCGGCCGTATGGTTGGTAATGATGTCAAAAAACACCTTCATATTACGATCGTGTGCCGCATCGATGAGCGACTGAAGATCTTCGTTAGAGCCCAAGTGTGGATCAATTTGAGTGAAATCAAGCGTCCAATAGCCATGATAAGCCGCACTATCGCCCTGCATAGCTTGGTTTTTAAGAATTGGCGTCATCCAAATGGCCGTTATGCCTAAATCTTTAAGGTAATCGAGGCGCGCCTCAAGCCCCGCCATATCACCACCGTGATACATACCTTTATCAAACAGATCAAAGCCATGGATCATTTTATCGCCACTCAGGCCGCCTAAATCGTTACTTAAATCACCATTTTCAAAGCGATCAGGCATCACAAAATAAAAGACATCGTCACGGACATCACGATCTAAGTAATGGTCCTCAGGAAAACAGCCCGTAAAGGCCAAGGTGACCGACATCGAACAAACCAATGCCAGCCTGCGGAAAGATAATTTCATATTGTCACTCCATCGTTATTTTTATTAGTGGAGCATGGCTTCAATGCGAGACAGCGTTTCTTCGATTCAACCTAGCCCAGCCAAAACAGTATAAAGAACCCCTAAACAAACCGATGGTTGAGCGAGGGTTGAAAAGGGGGGGTAGTGGAAAATGCGAGTTTCAAGCTGCAAGCTGCAAGCTGCAAGCTGCAAGCTGCAAGCTGCAAGCTGCAAGCTGCAAGCTGCAAGCCAAGATTGTAGGTGGTTGAGTTTTTGGAATGCAATGGAGGGACGGTGTTTGGGGGTAAAGATTGCTGCGGGCTGCGGGTTTGGGGCTGCGGGTAAAACCTTAAAACATTCGCGTCTTCGCTTTGCTTTGAACGCTCCTACTTTTTTAGTTTGGGGGTGGGCTCGCTTTTGTGGCGATTCATCATTAATTGGGAACCTGAGCCAGAAAGGCGAAGTTTATCGGTGCATGGATGCACGAACAGCGACCGCTCAACGATGAATCGTTGCGGAAGCGATAGATGAATGCGAGCTGCGGGCTGCGTGTTAAACCTTTAAAAAAGGTGGCGGCCTTTTTTTTGTGGCGGCCACCTTATATTTATTATGACTTAGGGTCCTCTCGTAAGAATGCCGTGTCCAACTAGTTCCAAATGGGTAGTTGCATTGGTTTGAGATTGTGTTTCTTGATGAACATTGCAAAGCCCCAAATCTTTTCTCATATGCGCATTAAAATCGCCTATGTTTTTTTGAGGGCGTTGAACAATATTGAAAACACCTTTTATTCGTGCAAAAGCTAATAGTAAGTTCATTTTATTTCTCCAATTGAGATTAATAATGAACCGCTAAATAAAAGTGATTTGTATTTCGAATGTTTTGTAGGAAAACTTAGACACCAAACCGCTTTTATTCGCGGTTCGGTTTAGCGTGGCAGCTAAATGAATCGCGTATTCGCTGAATTATTTTCAGTCGATACAGAGCCCTGACCATTTTCAGTGGTCAGCCACAATGCATTAAAATTCCGATGCATATTTTTCATGTGGACGCTCCATAAACGCGAAACAAGTTTGGTTAAAAAGTTAGCAATAGCTAACGATGTTTAGAATAACAAGTTGAGATTATTTGGCAACAAAAAACGAAGGGTTATTTTTAGAAAATAAAAGGCTGCGGGCTGCGTGTTTTTGGCTGCGGGTAAAACCTTAAAACATTCGCGTCTTCGCTTTGCTTTGAACGCTCCTACTTTTTTAGTTTGGGGGTGGGCTCGCTTTTGTGGCGATTTATCATTGAGTGGGAATCTGAGCCAGGAAGGCGAAGTTTAGCGGTGCATGGATGCACGAACAGCGACCGCTCAAGGATGAATCGTTGCGGAAGCGATAGATGAATGCGGGCTGCGGGCTGCGTGTTTTGGGCTGCGGGTAAAACCTTAAAACATTCGCGTCTTCGCTTTGCTTTGAACGATCCTACTTTTTGGTTTGGTGGTGCGCTCGTTTTCGTGGCGATTTATCATTGAGTGGGAATCTGAGCCAGGAAGGCGAAGTTTAGCGGTGCATGGATGCACGAACAGCGACCGCTCAAGGATGAATCGTTGCGGAAGCGATAGTTGAATGCGGGCTGCGTGTTTTGGGCTGCGGGTAAAACCTTAAAACATTCGCGTCTTCGCTTTGCTTCGAACGCTCCTACTTTTTTAGTTTGGAGGTGGGCTCGCTTTTGTGGCGGTGACACGCTCTGCTCGTATGGTACACTTTTGGTTTTACGTTGCGGGTGTCAAAATGCTTTATACCTATCCTTCCAATAAGCTCGAAAACCTTGTGTTGGTGCTCGATCAGCTATTGAAAGTACCTCATGAACACACCTTGCAACCCGATACCATTTTAGTGCAGCACCCTGGTATGCAACATTGGTTAAGCATGTCACTCGCCAACTTGCCCGAGCGACAACTGTGTATGAATGCCGAATACCCACTGCCCGTTAGATATTTTTGGGATTTAATACGAACTATTCTCGGGCCAGATGTGGTACCTGACCGCTCCGTATATAGCCGTGAAATTTTAGCTTGGCGCATTTATAAATTACTCGGCAGCGACCTCACCATCAATGAGCCCATGATGAGCGAGCCTACTCGATACTGGCAAAAACAACACTTCAGTGCACAAGACAATCGCCGCTTTCAGCTCAGCGAACAGATAGCCGATGTATTCGAACAGTACCTAATGTTCCGCCCCGATTGGATAGAGCAATGGGAAGCAGGTGAAACTCCCCACTGGCAAGCGTATCTTTGGCAGCAGCTTGTTGCGCAAAACCCCAATCACCCATTGAGACTCATGAAAGCCGCCAGTGCAAAAATAGAGCAACCCGTAGGGTCACTGCCCAGCCACTTTTACTTGTTTGGCATTAATGCGCTCGCGCCAATTTGGTTAGAGTTTTTAACCGACATCGCCGACAAAGCCAAGGTCGATATTCACCTACTCTATTTAAACCCAAGCGACGATTACTGGGATGGACTGGTATCTGAAAAACAACAAGCTAAGGCACGTGCTAAATGGATTAATACTGAATCGACTACTGAAGCACCTCAACATAGTGAAGTGGGCAACCCATTGCTGTCGAGCTTGGGTCGCCAAGGCCAAACCTTTGTCCGCATGCTGTCAGAAAAAGCACAAATCGATGTACCTGCCTTTAGTGAACCCACCTGCGAAAATTTTCTCGGCCATTTACAGCGAGATATCTTAACATTAGAAGACGCACGGAATGCGCCTAAGCCTGAATGTGTTGATGACAGCATTACCATTGCCAGCGGCCACAGCGCACTGCGTGAGGTGCAAGGATTACACGATTGGCTATTACATCAGTTTAACAATGATCCGGAGCTTACCCCAAAAGATGTGTTAGTCATGTGCCCCAACGTGGAAGACTATGCACCTTTTGTTCAGGCCGTATTTGCTCGTAGCTTTGCTCATTTAGATGACTCCGTGCCTCCGCTACCTTGCTCAATCGCCGACCGAAATTTAAAAGATGCCGACCCTACCGTCGCGGCCTTTTTGCAGCTTTTACAGCTGCCCGATGCCCGCTTTGAAGTTAATCAGCTGATGAGCTGGTTAAGGGTGCCCGCAATCGCCGATAAATTTGAGCTCAACCCAAACGATATCACCATTATTCAACAGTGGTTAGAGCACGCGCACATTCATTGGGGACTTAATGCTGAGCATAAAGAGCAGTGGGTCAACGGAGACCAAACTGACCATTTTACCTGGAAGCAAGGTTTAGACAGACTGCTGCTAGGTTTTGCTTACGCCGATGAAATAACCTACGTAAATGACACAGTTTTGCTCCCTCATGTCGAAGGTGAGCAAGCCTTACTGCTGGGGAGATTAGTTCATATAATTGAGCAACTGCAAAGCGCCCGTAGCGAGCTCGTAAAGGCCAGAACCCCTTCTCAATGGCAACACTATTTACTTGAGCAACTTCAAATTGCATTACTCTCCAGTGATGATGCTTTCGCGCGCAGTAACTACTACATACTCAGCGCCGTCAACGATTTTACCGAGTTTGCCAACAAAGCTAATCTTGACCAAGAGCTCATTCCATTAAGTGTCGTACGCAATGTGCTAGAGAACGCCTTCGCAAGTGCAGAACAAACAGGCAGCCAATTTATGACCGGGCAAATCACCGTTTGTTCAATGGTGCCCATGCGCTCAATTCCTTTTAAAGTAGTGGCGATACTCGGTTTAAACGATGGAGAATTTCCAAGAACGCGTCCGCCAATGGGGTTCGATCTCATGGCACAAACGCCACCGCGGCTGGGCGATCGCTCAAGACGAGGCGACGATCGTTATTTATTTTTAGAAGCCCTATTATCTGCACGGCAATCGCTTTATTTAAGTTATCAAGGGTTTGATATCAATAAGAACGAGCCTTTACCGCCATCACTAGTGCTTGATGAGTTACTTGACTACCTGCAAAAAGGTTATGAATTTCAACCTTCAAACATTCACCAATTACCCTTACAGCCCTATCACTGGCGCAACTACCAAGGCAGGTTCGCATCGTTCGATCCTAATTGGATTGCACTCGTCAACCAATCTCAAAGTCACAACGACAATACGCCACTGCCTGAAGCCGATCTTAAAAAGGAATGGGAGCTAAGCGAATGGATCCGGTTTTTCACGCATCCAGCGAAGTATTTCTGTGAACAACGCTTAGGGTTATATTTGCAGCAATACAACAATGATGCCTTAGAAGATAATGAGCCGTTTAGTTTAACGCACCTCGATCGATATTCGATACAAGCACACACCATTGCGAAAGCGATAAAAGGCAGTGACGACGAATCACCAAGCATTTATCAAGTTAAACTGGCGTCGAGTGAATTGCCTACTCACTCCTTAGTGCCTCAAGAAATTGAGCACTGGCAAGCGCAGGCAATTACGTTTGCACAGCGGCTTCAAAATTTAAAAGCCCATACCGTTGAAGAAACTTTTATCACAATGGAATTAGGCAATATCACGGTAAGCGCGAGTTTACCTATAACTGAAGATAAACAACTGTTGTTTTGGCGCTTAGCTAACTGCAAAGGCAAAGATATTGCAACATTGTGGCTACATCACTTACTCGCCAATTGCATAACGCCCACTACCAGCACCGGCGTTTACCGCGGACCGAAAGAAACCTATGAAGTCATAGAATGCGCGGCACTGCCAAACCCTCCTAAAGCGCTGTTAGCTGCTTTATTTGAATTCATTAAGCTAGGGCAACAACAAGCTTTGTTTATCAACGCCGATCTAGCGCTAATGCTGTGCCGTGATAAATTCAATGAAAAGAGTTACAAAGACAGCTGGCAACATAGTTTCAACGATCAAGGATTTGCCTTTGACCCTTACATTGCGCACTTTTGGAAAGAATGTCCTAACTTCCAAGATACCGAACAACAGCTAAATGATGTTTATAGTGAGCTCATTAAAATCACCAGTATGAACCTAGAATCCGCCGAACCTACAACAAGTGAGGAGCTATAATGCAAACATTAGACAGCACCTGTATTCCATTACAGGGCTCTCACCTTATAGAGGCCAGTGCCGGTACAGGTAAAACACATAACATCTTACGCATTTACCTTCGCTTATTAATCGAAAAAGATCTCAACGTTGATCAAATACTGGTAATGACCTTTACCAAAGCGGCCACGGCCGAGCTGCGTAATCGTCTTAATCATTTTCTAAGGCTTACCCACAGCACTTGGACCACCAGCGACGATAAAGACATACGGGCATTAAGTGCCAAGGTGTCAGAACACCAAGCCAAATTAAAATTAGAAACGGCCATCTTACAACTCGATGAAGCCGCGATATATACTATTCATGGTTTTTGCAAACGCGCTTTGACTCAACACGCTTTTTTTAGCGGTATCAGTTTCAACGCAAATATGGAAGCCGATTCAAGCGAACTGACCATAGCCGCCACACAAGATTTTTACAGAGAATTCCAAGCAGATACACGCTTTGAAACGCTCTATGAGCAATGGCCCACCCCTGAGAGTTTTATAAAATATTGGCAAAACGCCATAAACGCGACAGATCAAATCCCTAAACCCAACCGTGTTGAGTTAAAACCATTATTAGATGCATTTAAAAAGGCCTGGCCTGAAGAGCAACAGGCCTTCGAAACTCTAAACATTACTAAAAGCACGGCGAAAGCCGAAACCAAAACTCAAAACCTTGAAGATTTTACCCAGCTTAATGCCATAGCGGAGCAAGCCTTGGACCCTGCGCAGGCTCACTTTGCCAAAGACACGTTCTTGCGCTGCTTTAAAGCTAAAAAGAAACTCGCCGCTCTGCCTCATTCACTTGCATTAGTCACCGCACTGCAAACCAATGAAAAAGTTGAGCAACTGCTTATAGCGCTATCGGGTGTCGACTACATAAAGGATCACATCAACAAAAATAAAGTAAGACTCGACCAGCTCGATTTCAATGACCTTATTATTCAGTTGAAACAAGGACTACTGGGTGAAAACGGTGAAGCTTTATCGTTAGCACTTAAGGAGCAATTCCCTGCCGCATTGATAGATGAATTCCAAGATACCGACCCCGATCAGTACACCTTATTGCAGCAAATTTACAAGAACAGCCCTGACGCGTTTATTTGTATGATCGGCGATCCTAAGCAAGCTATTTACGGTTTTCGCGGCGGAGACGTATTCGCTTATTTACAAGCGGGTAAACAGGTAGACCACCGATGGACAATGAACACAAACTATCGATCCAGCCCTTCAGTTATTGCCGGATGTAATCAAATTTTTCTGTCTGACATACCTGAGATGCCCGATCAAACATTTGGATTTGGAATTGAATATCGCGAGGTTCGCGCCCCAGAAGGGAAAGCGTTACCCGAAGCCAGTGACAGTGCGTCACGCAGCCCAGTTCAATGGGTTAATATCGAACCCAGTAATAATAAGAGCGTCCCTAAAGACTTTCAAAAAGTGATCGCCGACTGGTGTGTCAACGAAATCGTAAACCTCATCCAAGGCACTCACATTGCCAACAAAAATGTGCTTCCAGGCGACATCGCATTGCTCGTTCGTGGCTATTCTGAAGCGGAATTATTACAACAAAAATTACAAGCCGCTGGCTTAACTTCGGTTTATCTCAGCGCTCGCACCAATGTTTTACACACAGCTGAATCCACGGCTTTATTTCATTTACTGTCTGGCATTTGGCAGTTTGAAAACGACCGGTTATTTATTCGAGCATTGGCGAGCCACTGGATTGCGTTATCCACCAAAGAGCTGGATAACATACAGCACAATGAGCACCAATGGGCGCTATGGCAGTTGAAATTTGAACAATGGCGTGAAGATTGGCAGCATCGTGGGCTAATGAGCATGTTGCTGTCAATTCTACAAAGCCATTTCAAAGCCAGTAATAGCAATACCGATAGACAGTTAACAAACATGATTCATTTGGCAGAGCTACTGCAAAAAGAAAGTAGCCAATACAAAACGCCCGATGCATTGTTACATTGGTTTAAGCAGGCCAGAGACCAAGAAAGCGCAGCATTTGAACAGCAGTTGCGCCTAGAAAGTGATGACAACCTTATTAAAATTGTCACCATGCATGGCTCAAAAGGGCTCGAGTACCCGATTGTATTTATTCCATTTGCCAGCTATTTTGGCAAGCGAAATACCCCACCGGCGCTATCAAGACTGCACGATAGAAACTCACTAAAGACCATTTTAACGGCCAATCCTAGCGATAATGAGAAAGTCTTAGCTCAAGAGGAAGAACAGGCCGAACAAATTCGTCTATTTTACGTTGCGGCCACTCGCGCAATAAATCGGCTTTACATTTGCACGGCGCCATTCAAATCTTTTACCGATTCACCAATAGCGCATACATTGCGATGCGCTGAATTTAACCCAGAAGAAATAAAACAAAAAGCGTGTCTTGAGCCGCATTCTAGTATGTTAACGATTCGCGAATCAGAAATTGAAACAGCCAACATTAACGAGATTGATCAACCGCCTATCGTTACAGCAAGCGAATTCTTTGGCCGCATTGAAAGAGACTGGTGGTTAAGTTCTTTCTCTGCCCTGACCCGTCATGTTAATCACAGCGGGCATAGCACCCCCGATAGAGACGATCTTGAAAAGATTGAAACGCGACCAGAAGATTTACCGCTACGATTTCGACTTACCAAGGGCGCAGAAGCCGGCAATTTACTACACGATGCCTTTGAACATGCCGATTTTGTAAACCCCAATATAGAAGCTCTCTATATTCAAGCTAAGGAACGCTACAGCAGTTTGGCTGACACTTTTAGCCAAGACGAATTTGAACGATGGTTTCGAGAAATGCTTCAGACTCCCCTAACACAAGGAGGGTCTCTGGCCGAGCTGCCCAAAAATAAAACGTTGCGAGAAAGTGAGTTTTATTTTCCAATGCACGGCGCGCCTGTACAACAGCTCGCAAACATTGTTTCAGCTTGTCGTGGTTACCCAGTAACTCTGCCTGATCGCCATAAACTCAAAGGAATGATGCACGGATTTATTGATTTGATTTTTGAACATCAAGGAAAATTCTATGTCGCCGATTATAAGTCAACGCATTTAGGAGACGCTCTAACTGACTACTCTCATGATGCCATGAAAGAAAATGTACAAAATGCATTTTACGATGTTCAGTACTTACTCTACTCCTTAGCGTTGCACCGTTATTTAGCGTTGCGTTTACCAAATTACAATTTTGAACAACACTTTGGTGGCGTTTACTACTTGTATTTACGAGGTATGAGCCCTCAAGGCAATACAGGTGTTTATTTCGATCCATTGTCTTTTGCTACTTTAAAACAGCTGGATGACGTGTTTGAGCAAAAAAATCACGAAGGAGCCGCATCATGATGAACAATCAGTCGATGCCGTTTCAACCCATTGATATCGCATTAGCCAAACGTGTTTGCCAGTGGCACAACGCCACCAACAGCCAATTACTCATGCAATCGGTATTAGCGACCAGTTTTGCATTGCAACAGGGACATACCTGCTTGTCGCTAAAAGACTGTTTACAGGAATCGCCTTTTAATGAAATGGAATCTTTTGGCTTTCAACCGTTTCCAGCCACCGATGATTGGATGGCCGCTCTTTCGGAATTCAATTTAGATCCAAACAGCCAATCGCCTATAATTCTGCACAACCAACGACTTTACCTACGTCGATATTTCCAGTTTGAAACGGAGGTATTGAATTTCTTTAAGCGCCACAATCAACGCATTACCTTAGATTCAAAACAAGCAGCCACTGCACGACAGTACCTCAATGATTTTTTTGCGCCGTCAGCCGAGATCGACTGGCAGCGAGCGGCTGCAATAAACGCCTTATTCTCTCAGGTGAGCCTAATTACAGGCGGACCAGGTACTGGAAAAACCTATACAGTGACTCGAATTTTAGCGACATTGGTGGCTATATCGCCCTCGATGCCACTCATACAGCTTGCCGCCCCCACTGGGAAAGCAGCACAACGCTTAGCTGAATCTATTCGCGAAGCTAAACAAAGCATGTCTCTAGATTTGTTTGTCGGTGAGGCCATTCCCGATGAAGCAACGACAATTCACCGGCTATTAGGAGTGATCCCTAATTCGATTCACTTTAAACATGATGAGAATAATCCGATAAACGCCGATATTTTATTGATCGACGAAGCATCCATGATTGACTTGCCGCTGATGGCCCGATTGGTGCGCGCGATAAAGCCCTCCACACAAGTCATATTCTTAGGCGATGCCGATCAACTCCCTTCGGTGGCAGCGGGCAGTGTGTTGACCGATTTAATCGAAAGACCGCACCCTGGTTATAGTCCTGAACGGGTCAAAGCTTTAGCTCAGTTTGGAATAGAAACCTCTGAAATTAGCGCTCAAGCATCGACCTTTAGGGATGATCTTACCGAATTGAAACGAAGCCGCCGATTCGACGGCGGCAGTGGCATTGGTAAATTGGCGAAAGCCATTTTAAATGGTCAACCGCAACCAGGTATCACGTTATTTGAAACACAGACCGACTTAGAATGGCTAAGCACACCACTTGATAAAGCCCTTAAACAGTGGACCGCAGAATATTACCGAGACTTGCCAAGCCAAAGGAGCCTTAGCGATGCTTTCTTGCAACTCAAGCAGTTTAGAATTTTATGTGCACACAGAGAAGGCGAACAAGGCGTTGAAGCAATCAACGAAACAATTAGCAAACAATTGAATATCAATCGCCAACCGTTCTACAAAGGGCAACCGATTATGGTGACGCAAAACCACTATGGTTTAAAATTATTCAACGGTGATATTGGCTTAGTATGGCCGAACGAAAGTGGCCAACTGATGGTATGGTTTGAGTCACTTGAAGGGTATCGAGCGGTAGCCCCAGGACGACTGCCAAGCCACGAAACAGTTTTTGCCATGACTATTCACAAGACACAAGGCTCTGAATTCTCTCACGTCGCCATGGTGTTACCCGATGCAGCTTCGGCTATTGTAACACGAGAGCTAATTTACACAGGATTAACACGAGCCAAAAATGCTTTCACGCTTGTTGCCAGTTCAGCGGTTTGGAAGCAAGGTATTACCAACCAAGTTCACCGCTGGGCAGGTTTATCGAGTCGACTTAATCAAAACGATTTAGAAGAAGGCTCAGAAAAAGGAAGCAAGTTATGACTTTTCAATTTCAAGAACATTTTAAAGTACGCGATTACGAATGCGATGCGCAAGGCATTGTAAATAATGCGGTATATCAACAGTATCTTGAGCATGCCCGCCATGAGTTCTTATTATCAAAGGGAGTAGACTTTATAGAGTTATCTAAAAAAGGGCTTAACTTAGTGGTTGTGCGAGCCGAGTTAGATTACAAACAATCTCTCACCAGTGGTGATGAGTTCTATGTAGGCATTAACTTTTCGATGAAAGACAGAGTGCGGTTTCAGTTTAATCAATCGATATACCGAAAGCGAGACAATGCACTGTGTTTAGAGGCTGTAATATTAGGTACTGGCGTAAACGAAAGAGGCCGACCAAGTGTTCCTAAAGATCTAGTTGCAAAGCTCAATGTTTAAAGCCAAGTGCGATTAATATACGCTAAGTTGCTTATAGTATTGTCATTCAAACTGGCATAAAAAAGGGGCTCATCTAGAGCCCCTTTTTGCAACTTGTAATATTACGCAGTTCGTTTACGACGTGCACCTAACAACCCTGCTACTCCTAACGCTAACATTCCAAAGGTAGCTGGTTCAGGCACTTCAATAATACTGTTAAATTCTGTGACATGGCTAACTACTAAATCGTCACCTACCTGAATTTCTTCAAGATCGCTCCAGCGAACCACAGCCCAATCGTATGATGAGTTATTTTCAAACAACAACACGTTCTTACCGGTTTTTTTACCATTGGCATTCTTAATTATGTAATACCCCGGTCCAGAACTAAGTGAAAACGCCCAAAAGTCTTCACCTAAGGCATCATCGACAACTGCATGAAGCTCAACAGACTCAGTCTTATTCCCTTGATATTCTAAGGACAGTCCTAAACTATCAAACTCAGCTATTTCAGTCTCTGGATTTGAATTTTTGGTTAACCCAGAACCTAAAAAAGTATCTAATTGACCGACTTCAGACCCATCACTAATTAAATAGGCGTGCGCCGAACCGACAAACAATGAAAATAATGGTAGAGCTATAATGCCAGGTAGCAATTTCACTTTGTGTTCCCTAAATATTAATATGTCAATTGCACACACAAAGCAAAATATATGCCATCAAGTGAAATCCCTTTAATACTGCCCATCTGCGGTGGACTTCAGCGTTATAGACTCTCGGATGTGTAAATAAAATCGACATGATATTGGGAGCGATTAAAACCAATTCGCTATAGGTTTTAACAAAAAGCTCAATGCTTAAAGCCTGCCGACACGCCGAATGTATGCCCCCATGCATTAGAGGCTTTGGTTTGTCCAAAATGCTTATCTAAGCCATATTGAGCTGAGAGCACTATCGAATCAAAGAAGACTTTCGCCACTTGCCCTTCAATGCCTAAACTGTTGGTGCTTATGGAAATGAGCTTTTGCCGAAACTGACCGATTTTCATTATGCCTAGCAAGCTATAATGCACATTATTAAATTTTCTAGATTCAAATGAGGCACCTAAACCAAGATCGGCTACATAAATGGCATTAGACCATTTTGGCCATGACTCCTGTTGATAAGCAGCGACTCCTATTTTAAACAGTAGCCCTGCATCGGCTGACATGGGCTTAACCCACTGCCCACTCACATTATACCCTTGTAGATTTAAGTCTTGATCAAAAGCATCTTTTGCCAACTTGTAAGATGCCCCTAATTGATAAGTCGCGGTAGTAGTTTGGCTATCGAACAGCCCGCCTTTTGACCTGTTTTGAAAGGCTACAGTATTAGTGGGTTTTGAAGATGAAGGCAACGACGTTTGGTTTGGCATAGGTTTGCCAATCGCGAAATAATTTAAACAGTCGTTAGCATGCTTTAATAAAAAACTGCTGAGCAGTTTGCCATTGGCGGCTGAGAAAGCCGATAAACGCTGAAGACTATTAGGATCTGAGAACGAACAAGTGTCTTCTACAATTATTTTGGCTTTTTGCGAATCAATAATAGAAAGCTGTAAAGCCGCCATAGGGTAAAACCTAGTGCGGCTAGTATCTGGCAGTAACTTCAGCGCAATAACCCTAATATCTAAAACATACCGCCCTTTTTTAAGGGCGCGCTGAAGAAAGTCAGGGTCAATATTTTTGATGGTCCCTTTGGCAACAAACCGCAAATTATAGTTTTTTTGGTAATGCTTAGCCAAACTGGTAGCAATGGATCGACTGGGGTCTGTCACCTGCAAAACCTGAGTTAAGCTCCGATTCCCTTGATGCAATTTAGTAATCATCGCTTTATCGGCCGATGGCACGAGCGCCATTAATGTACCTGCTTCATTTGATTGCTTTAACTGAACAAAATCTACAGATTCTGATGCTAAAGACAAAACGAAGTCTTCACCCGACAGTTTTGCTACTTTGTCACTGTTAGATTTTGACCCAAGTGAAGCGCAACTGTAAAAAGAAAAAAGGATTAATAATAAACAAAGTGGGCGAACCATTCTCAGCTTGCAGTTTACATCCAATGTTTAAAAGCTCCTTAAAAAGTCAGCATCACTAAACTAAGCTGTAATGAAGAAATATCTTCAGATACTCCTGGGCTAGGATCAACTTGCAGCTCATTAAAAGAAAGGTGTCGCATAGTTAGCTCTAATGAAATTTTACCAGTTAAAAGCTTACCTGCACCCAATAGAAATCCAAACCCTTGATTCATCTCTGCTGTCGATAGTCTATTTTTAAGCGCTAAACCAGCGCCAGCCTGCATATAAACACTATGAAAGTCATTTGGAGAATAGCGAACCGTTGCCGCCAATAACCCGCTTGAAACCAACCTAGATTGCTCATCGAGATACCAATCATTCGATAGTTTCAGTGCAATCCTATACTCTGAATTGAGGGTGTAGCCCGTTGATATTTGAGTATGAATAGGAAGCACCGTAAGACCACCTATTAAGTAATCACTTTTAACGCGCTCTTCTACATAAATGGGCGCAATGCCCACACCAAAAGTATAACTTGGTCCAGATTCATCTGCGCCAGCGATTGAAAGCATTTGCAAACATACAAAAGCCATTGCGAATGACAACGATAATGCTCTCATAAAATAAAGATGCGTCCCTTAAACAAATTAGCCCGGTAACACTAGGCGCTCAGAATGAGTTCGTCAACGGCAAAATACACTGATTCTAAAGGGGCTTAACAATTCAAGAACGAATGAATCTTTTAATTAAATAGTGTATTTGTCTATTTTTTTAAAGGCAAAAAAAAGGGCTCTAGGGAGCCCTTTTTTAAAATTTGGTACGCGATTAAGCGCTACGCTTACGACGCGAAGCCACTAAACCTGTTAAGCCTAAAGCAAGTAACCCGAAAGTAGCTGGCTCTGGTACTTCAGCAACAATGTCATCTTGTGGCTCTGGAATAATAACCAAGTCATCATTGAACTGAATTTGCTGGATAGGCAATTCAGGAATTTTACCGCCTTCGTTCACTTGGCTGTTCATAAAAAATAGAACGCCTTGGTTGCTGCCTGACTCCTTAGAGATACTAGGCTTATTCGTCTTGCTCTCTGAACTAGACTGTAAGCTTAAGATATCTTTAGCAGAATCACTCTTGCTCTGAGAAACCGATACAAGTGATTTACTTGTGCCACCCTCTCCTTTCATAAGATTTGCCTGAGCAGAGCCTACGATTAAAAGAAACATAGAGAAGGCGCTTATGAAGAGCTTTAGTTTCATGGTTACATCCTTTTAATTAAATTCGGTCATTTCTCTTTAACACAGCAATAACTAGGCCAATGTCTTGAACCTGCGAAAACTAGGCGTTCTGTGACCGCCTTAACATTTTTTAACACCTTAATTGTAAATAAAACCGACACTCAAACCACTCATCAAACAATATAAATTCTTATTTACAAACAAGAATCATTCTCATATATTACGCATCCCGCTTAACTCACAAAAAGGAAGCTACCATGCTTAAATACCCGAAAGCCCTAATCTTAGGCTGTTTTGCGCTTATGACCTATGCCGTTGCTGGTACACTGGTGGACGCTCAAGGTAAGTTTGAAATGGACAAAACACCTGAGAAAATCGTTACTTTTGGCCTTGCCCCACTAGATACCTTCGATACCCTAGGTGTAAAAGTTATCGGCGTTACAAAACCCCATACCATTGGCTACTTATCAAAATTTAAAGACGATCAATACGCCAATGTGGGCAGCTTTTTTGAACCCGATGTAGAAATGACGGCCTCACTTGAACCCGATGTCATTGTACTTGGACCTAGAACCGCAGCATTTAAAGAGCAGTTTTCAGAGTTTGCTCCCACCTTTGACTCTTCTGTTTGGGGCGAAAACTACTTGCAGCAGTTTTACAGCATGACCGAATCGTTAGCGAAAATGGTCGATAAAGAAGCCGAAGCGAAAGTAAAGCTCGATGCTATTAAAGCTAAAGTGCGTGATATTCAGCAAGCTGCTCCGAATGCAGGGAAGGCACTGTTTGTTCTAACTTCGGGCGGTAAAATTTCTGCCTTTGGTCCTGGCTCTCGCTATGGTTGGGTTCACGATGATTTAGGGTTAATTCCAGCTGTAGACAATGTGGAAGAAGCGACTCACGGCGAGCCCATTTCATTTGAGTTCATTAAAGACGCCGACCCAGACTGGTTGATCGTACTCGATAGAGATGCCGCCATTGGTACTGCGCAAGGGAGCGCCCAAGCGTTGCTAGACAATGACATCATTAAATCGATGGATGTTCATAAGCAGCAAAATATTATCTACGTGGATGGCGTGTCTTGGTACTTGGTGGCTTATGGGCTCACAGCCGTTGATTCAGCAGTATCGCAGTTACATAAAGCCATAGTGAATTAAGCCTCATATGATTCGATTCGGTTTAGCCTTGTTACTGGTTGCTGCGCTTGCGGTAGCCAGTTTATTTATCGGCGTCATAGATATCACTGCACAAGAGAGCAATTGGAGCTTACTGTTTCAGACGCGCATTCCCAGAACAATTGCCGTACTTCTAACTGGCATGTCACTCGCTGTCGCGGGGGTTATCATGCAAATCTTAGCGCGTAATAAATTTGTAGAGCCAACCACGACAGGAACCGTTGAATGGGCGACACTAGGTGTTTTACTGCTTATCATTTTTGCTCCTCAAACCAGTGTGACCTTAAAACTGATCGTTGCTTCCTTATTCTCCGTGTTTGGCTCTGCAAGTTTTTTGTTTTTGCTGAGTCGCATCAAGCTACGCTCAAATGTTATTGTTCCATTAGTTGGCATCATTTATGGGGGCATCATTTCATCCGTGGTGATGTTCATTGCCTTTCAACACGATCTGGTTCAAGCCATATGGACATGGGTGCAAGGTGACTTTTCGATGATCCTTAAAGGTCGTTACGAATTGCTTTGGATCAGTGCTGGGCTTTGCCTACTCGCCTACATCACGGCTAATCAATTCACATTGGTTGGTCTCGGCAAAAGTTATTCACAAAACCTAGGCCTCAATTATAAGTGGTATCTAAGCTGGGGCGTTCTCATAGTCTCATTAATCTCAGGCATCACCGTTGTTATTGCCGGCGTTATTCCGTTTTTAGGCTTGGTCATTCCTAACCTAATCAGTGCAATCATAGGCGACAATCTTAAAAAATCGCTGCCGTGGATTGCCTTATTGGGCGCTGGTCTGGTGCTGGTCTGCGATATCACTGCTCGTTTAATTAGATTCCCTTATGAAATGCCTGTCGGCGTCATCATGGGTGTCGTGGGAAGCAATATTTTCCTTACCATTCTTATAAAAGCTAATCGAAAAAATGCATAACACACTTCAAACAAACCGCTCGATGCTTCAATCGCCTGTGGTCAGGGTTTCTATTCTGCTGGCATTACTTGCCATCGCATTTGCTCTCTACTTAACCTGGGATATGAAAGCCAGCCTAGAATTCACCCTTAAGTATCGCAGTAAAAAACTCATCACACTGGTTATAGTGGGTGCGGCGATTTCTATTTCTACGGTGCTGTTTCAAACCATGACGGAAAACCGAATCTTAACGCCTGGCATCATGGGTTTCGATTCATTGTACGGGCTCATTCAAGCTTTGTTGGTTGTCAGCTTAGGCGTGATTGGCTTCAACACGCTTAACCCTTACCTAAAATGGCTACTAGAAACCAGTGCTATGGTGGCGTGTACGGCGCTACTTTATCGAATATTTTTCAAAGGCAATCAGCAGTCTCTACAGTTTTTATTACTGGCCGGTATCGTCTTGGGTATTCTATTTGGCAGCGCCAGCGGCTTAATTTTCCGGATGCTCGACCCAACGGAATTTACGGTGTTACAAGACAATTTGTTTGCAAGCTTTAGTCGCATCGACTCAACTATGCTGGTGATCTCCATTTGCGTCATTACATTCAGCTCAATTTATATTTGGCGAAAACACGCCACGTTGGATGTGATGCTACTCGGCCGCCATTGTGCAACCAACTTGGGCATTAACATTCCAAGAATGACGAAAGAAATTCTCATGATTGTCACGGTATTAATCAGCGTATCCACTGCTCTTGTCGGGCCGATTACATTCTTTGGACTTCTCGTGGCGCATTTGGCTTATCGATTAACACCTTGCTACCACCACCGCTGGCTTTTACCCATGGCGGCTTTACTGGGTATCGCCATTCTCGTAGTGGGCGATTTTTTACTGCAACACGTTTTCGACTTTAGCATGCAATTAAGCATTATTATCGAACTGTTCGGCGGCTTATGCTTTTTGGCGCTGATAATGTATAGAGAAAAAACATGATTAGATTGGACAACATTTCACTGCGCTATGGCGATACTCAAGTATTGTCGAAACTATCAACCGACATACCCAATAAAGGCATCACTTCAATCATTGGTCCTAATGGTGCTGGCAAATCGTCATTATTATCAGTGGCCAGCGCGCAAATAAAGGCAACCAATGGCGTGGTCAGCTTTAATGGGCAATCGTTAGAATCTTTACCAAGGGAGACGCTTGCCAAGCAGTTGGCATACCTAAAACAAGACAACCAAATTGGCGCGCGAATTTCAGTGAAGGACTTAGTCTGCTTTGGTCGCTTTCCCTATCACCGAGGTCGCCCTTCGCCTGAAGATTGGGTTGTCATCAATGAAACGATTCACTATTTTCAGCTATCAGACATTCAAGACCGATACCTCGATCAATTGTCGGGTGGTCAACGACAACGAGCCTTTATTGCCATGGTATGGGCACAAGACACGCCCTACCTTTTCCTTGACGAGCCACTTAATAATCTCGATATGAAGCACAGTGGCAGCATTATGAAGCACCTTAAGCAAGCGTGCTACGCGCTCGATAAAAGTATCGTCGTGGTATTGCACGATATCAATTTCGCCAGTTATTACAGCGACCACATTATTGCCTTGAAGCAAGGCGAGCTCTTTAAAGCAGGTTCACCAGCACAAGTGATCAACAGCGATTGTCTATCAACACTGTATGACATGCCCATTGAAATTGCTCAAGTTGAGGGTGTACCAGTGTGCCTGTATTTTAAATAATTAATGCAAGGATTCATGATTATAAAGAACGGGCATTTTTCCCTGCCACTGCTGCCAATGGGTCGCATCTGAAAGCAGCTCAACTATAAATGCAGCTCACACAGCCGGCTTTGATGATGAGGCCGGTGTGTGCAAATTCGAATGCAGAACAAGAGTCGCTAGACAAACCCGCCTAATCGATGGTTTTTATCGATACGCCAGCGTGTGTACTTAGCCGTGGAATAAGCGACTCGGCCATAATAGCGGCCGGTGTCCAAAAACCACCGGCTTGGTCACTGGGCAATTCTTTGGCTAACACCACCGCGGCTTGCGTAAGCATTTTTGCGGTAGATCCATAACCAGGATCTTGATCACCATGTACTTCTACTGCAATTTTTTCACCCTTGGCGGTTGTGCCGTAATGCACAATGGTAAAAAAGCCATCAATCTGCGCTTGTTCAGAAGGGCCGGTGCCTGGCTTCGGCAGTACAAACTTTTCTAGTACCCATCGCGCTGGCGCAATGGCGGCACCTATGGCTACGACCCCTAAGCCTAGCGCCATCCGTTTTGCTCGCTTTTTACCACCAGGCCCGTCACCCATGTGCATGGCCTCGCTGTATAGGAAATTTTCTGGAAATAAATCTGGGCGTTGCATCGCGGTTCTTAACACTATTTTGGTGTTAATGCTGGCCATCATAAACGGAGCAAGCCAACCCGGTTTAACCTTATCTTGTACAACCTTGTTAAAAAACTTTTGCTTAACTTTTTTCAGGTCAGGTGCCAATGCATATGGGTTCATTAACGTTTTTCGCAGCGCTTTATCGTCTTTGGCTTTTTTCACGATATTAATCATACTCGCCATGGTGCCGCCAGAAAGCGTGCCCGCCATGCGATTAACCCGCATATCAATTTCTTGGCACGGCTCACCAAAGAGTGCTTTTGCTTGTTGCTGCAAATAATAAGCCCCTAAATCGGAAGGCAGTGAGTCAAAGCCACAACAATGAACAATACAGGCTCCACTGTTTTGGGCAGTAGCTTCATACCTCTCTAACATATCAGCAATGAAGTTAGGCTCACCGGTTAAATCGCAGTAATGAGTGCCATTTTCGGCACAGGCTTTTACTAACTGTTCACCATATTGATCGAATGGCCCCACGGTAGAAATAACAACTTTCGCAGACTGAGCAACCCGCTTCATATCGGCTGCGTTCATCGAGTTAACCGTTATCATTGGGGTATCGAGCTTCAGATTGAGCCGTTGCGACACATCTCGTTGCACTGAAGCTAGTTTTTCAGTGGAGCGGCCCGCTATCGCAAAAGTTAAGGTTGGATCTTTTTGGTGGATATACTCAGCTAATCGTCTATAGGTTATTTGACCTACAAAGCTGGTCGCCCCCATTAATATGAGGTCATATTCTCGTGTCATCTTAATCAATCTCTAACCGGTTATTAGCCCAACAAGTGAGCCACAGAAGTAGACAGCGAAGTACTATTCTGATTTATGTCGTTTGGTCCGATACATATCGGTATCGGCTGATTCTATTAACTTATCAACAGAATCACCGGGTGTCCACTCGCATATACCGGTTGAAAAATTCAGATCAAATTTAAAGTCTTTGTCATTCTTTTGTGCAGATATTTCAATAGGCTGCTCAGAAAACAATCGGTCAAAGTAACGCTCTAAATCTTCTGTTGATTCATAATTAAAAATCGCAATGGCAAATTCATCTCCACCTATACGTGCTGCGATATCCGATTCCCTTGAGTTCAATTTGATAAAATCACTGAATTGCTTAAGCGCTTGATCACCTACACGGTGGCCATATTCATCATTAATGTGTTTGAATTTATCTAAATCAATAAAAAAGACTGCAATTTTAAACTCGCTGCGATTCGCTTGCGCTATACCCGCACTTAAGTGCTGATAAAAACTTTGCCGATTGTATAAACCCGTTAAATCATCGATCAGAGCACTTCTTTCGATTCGTAGTTGAAGCTGCTTACGCTCTATTGAAAGTCGAATGACGCGTGATAACAGACCATTCGTTAAATCTCGTTTCGAAATGAAGTCTTCGGCGCCTAAGTCTATTAGCTTTTCTTCCAGCTCTACCGAATCGTGGTCGGTCACCACAATAATAGGGAGCTCAGGGAACTGCTGCGCAAGGAGACGAATAGACTCTGGTCCATGGCTGTCGGGTAAGCCTAAATCTAACAAGGCTGCATCAAATTTTTCGCTAATGAGCGCTTTGCTCGCGGCGTGCATGGTTTTTACATGAGTAAAGTTAAATACCGTATGTTTATCTTTTTCTAACATAGATTGTAAGATGTATACATCATCAGGATCATCTTCGACACTCAATAACTTAATATTATTGATCATTCAGTTTCCCCGTTTTTTACATAGGCCTTAATAACGTGACTCAACACTTCTTTGAAACGATTTATGTCATCAGGCTTTACAATGTAATCACTAGCGCCTAGCGCTTTAGCGGATTGTTTTTCGGCATCGAATTCAGACGTGGTTAAAATGACGACTGGCAACGGCTGGTATTCTGGATCTGACTTTATTGACTTAAGCACCTCTAAACCTGAAGCCCCGGGTAAATTTAAATCGAGTAGAACAAGGCTGTTGGCTACGTCTGCCTTGGCTATTGAGCTTTCAAAAAATTGCACGGCTTCGAGCCCATTGCCAATAAATCGAATATCCAAGTCCAATTCTACGCTCGATAATGCTTTTTGGATCAGGTATTGGTCATCCGGATCATCTTCTACAACAACGATCACTATTAAATCATTACTCATCCGTTTAACCCTCGCGGTTTGGCCGGTAGGCTAATTTCAATCGTCAAGCCTGGGCCTTGGCCGGATAATGCATGGATAGACCCTTGGTGCTTTTGAACAATTTGGCGACAAATAGCGAGCCCCATGCCTGAACCTTCTTTTTCTTTACCCACAAGCCGTTTAAAGGGTGAAAATATATGTATCAAGGCATCTTCAGGTACGCCCGGCCCATCATCCGAGAACAAAATTATGGCCCTATTGTTTTCTAAACGCCCATGAACCTTTATGTTAACTGGACGACTCTCGTACTTATATTTAATGGCATTCACCATTAAATTCTGAAATACGCGCGCCATTTGTATGGCATCGGCATAAAAGCCAATATCGCCTTCTACTGTGTAACTATAGTCTAAGTCTTCAGAAGACAAGTCGAGTTGATTCTCAACCAACAAAAATAACTCGCTAAGGCTCGTTTCCTGAATATCGAGTTGAACTTGTGAGGCTCTAGAGAGCTCTAGAATACTGGTAATAAGTTTACTCATCCTATTTGCCGCGCCAGATAAACGCCCTAGCTCAAACTGGGCCTCGGGTTCGTCTAACTTACCCTTTAGTCGCTCCTGGAGCAGACCTGAAAAGGTTTTGATTTTCCTCAAGGGCTCTTGTAAATCGTGTGATGCGGTAAAAGCAAAAATCTCTAGAGCTTTATTCGATTCACTGAGGGCTCGCTCTGTTTCTTTCATTGAATCAATATCTTCTATAACCGATATAAAATGAGAGGCCTTGCCTTCGCTGTCTCTCACTAGTTTCACTGTAAGCAATGCCCAAAAGATGGCACCATCTGCCGAGATGTAGCGCTTCTCTAACGTGTAAGAATCGTATTCACCGGCTAACAAGGCATTCACGTGCTTTAAGTCTGTTTCTAGATCGTCTGGGTAAGTAATTTCTAAAAACGACTTTTTCAACAAAACCGCTTCAGGATAACCCCACATTTCGCATAACTTTTCATTAACCCGTTTAAAAGTTCCCTCTAACGACACTAATGCAATGCCAACGGCCGCTTGGTTAAAAATAGAATAAAAATCGGCGGCCCACGCTTGAATAGCCTGCTCTTTCTCTTTTAAATCACTGATATCAATAAAAGCACCTAAAAATGAATTAGGCCGCCCCGTTGTATCAACATCATTGACTTTATTTTCACAATAACACCAAACCCATTGGCCATTTTTATGGCGTACTCTTACCACTATTTCGTGGCTAACTTCTGGCTTTCTTAAAACGTTTTGAACATGGATTTTCAGGGGTTGTCTATCTTGCGGATGAATAAGCTCAAATGGGTTTTTAATATGGGCAAGCATTTCAACAATATAACCCAGCGTTTTACTCAGCGTTTTATTTACATAGGTAATTCTGTTGGCATTCACGTTAAATACAAACAGATTGGCTACCGTAGAATCGATCACTCTATTTAAAAACTCGGTTTTATTGTCTAACTCGGCCTGAAGCTGATGCGTATGCTGAATGTTAGACAACATACCCGACATAAACACCGACTCATTATTAAATTGGTACACTTTTCCTCGGCTTCTAAACCAATTGTAATTACCTTCCGGCGTTAACCCTAAATATTCAATTTGATAGTCCCCACTGCGCTTAATTGAATCATTTATGTATTCGAGTACACGTTTACGATCCTCCATGTGGATATGGTTGAGCCATAACTCAACACTGGGCTTTGCGTTAACATCAACCCCAATTAACTCAGCATGCTTAGCATTCCACCATACTTCATCCGTCTTTATATTCCATTCCCAAGCACCATCACTCACTGAGGCCAGTGCTCGCATCGTGCGTTGATATTTTTCATTCTGCTCACTCGACTCATTCTGTTCATTTTGCTCTACAGAAACGGCCACCATTGATTCATCAAAATACTCAAACTGTGAGAGCTTTACTCTTATATCAATTTCATCACCACCAAAAGATTTTGCTTTAATCGTTCGGCCATGAGCCATAGGGTGCTGATATTCATGTGGCATTGAAAAGAACTGCTCAGCAAACGCATCATGATGATGCACTGAATCGGGAATTAACTCAGCTACTTCGTGACCGACTAAACTGCCCTGGCCATTTAAGAAAATTCGGTTCGCCGCAGCGTTTGCCATAACCACCTTGAGCTTCCGATCACAGACGACGATGCCATCGTGCAGGCTATCGGCAATAACAGAAAAGAACGATTCGGATTCGTCTTTATAACGCTTTTCTATTGCCGATACCTTCATGGCTTCCCACTCATCTCGCGTAGGTAACGCTATGGCATTTGGCAATAGTTTAAATATATATATTGCCGTCGTGAAAGAGACCAATGCCGTCATCGATTTTAAAATGGCTTGAACACCATAGCTCCCTACCCATACAACATAAACGTTATAAAGGTGCGTAATGCCACACAACAAAATAAAAGCTGCAAACAAAGACAGCACTCGCCGAAACTCAATATCGGGTCTCTTTTTAATGAAGATCCAAATAGCGATCGGAATCGAGAAGTATGAAGCTGAGATGACTAAATCGGCCATTACGTGAGACAACAACAAGGTTGGTTGCCAAAAATAACATTGCCCATGAGGCATAAAATTTGTACTTAAGAAGTCCATGCTGCGCGGTCCCTAGTCTGCCCATACTTAAGAGCTTAGACCATTTTGTATACCATTTTAGGTACATGTATATTGGACCACTGTTAAAATGAAGACCTTGGCTACCCTGTGCCCATCATAACTTACCAATTTTGCGCTATACTGCGATTTAACCTTATTGGATCGCTATTTTATGGCGCTAATGTTTTTAATCGCCCCATTTTTACAGTGCTTATTTACGAGGCAAAGAACACGACTATCGTTTTGTATGTTGTTTTTAATGGGCGTTGTAAGTGCTGATCCACTGACCAATGTTCGAGTGCAATTAAAATGGCTGCACCAATATCAGTTTGCGGGCTTTTATGCCGCTATATCTCAAGGGTATTTTGAAGATGCCGGGTTAAACGTTACCCTAATCGAAGGCGGCCCTAGTTTAGACCCAGTAGACGAGGTTTTAGCTGGCCAAGCCGAGTTTGGTGTGGGTAACTCCTCACTGTTGGTTGCCTATTTAGAGGGTAAACCTGTTGTCATGGTGGCCGCTATTTTCCAGCACACTCCTTTTGCTATTCTGGCCCGCAACAAAGCTGGCATTAATACCATCAAAGACCTAGAAGGCAAAACCTTAATGGGGGAAGTTCACGCCGACGAGTTGATGGCTTTTTTATTAGCGCAGGGCGTCGACATAAACAAAATTAATTTAGTCCCCCACACAGGCAATATTCGCAGTTTAATTCCTGGGAGCACACCCGAAATTCATGCCTCTACCTCATATCTCTCGACCGAGCCTTTTTTAGCTGTTCAAGTGGGTCTCGATTATCAAATATTTTCGCCCAATGAATATGGCATTGATTACTACGGCGACTCTTTATTTACCAGTCGAGCCTTTGCAGATGAAAACCCTGAGACTGTCGTGGCCATGAAACAAGCCTTGCTAAAAGGCTGGCAATACGCGGCAGCAAACTCTGAAGAAGTCATCAGTGATATTCTAGAAAACTATAGCACCGATAAATCTCGGCTCGCGCTTACATTTGAAGCACAAACCATTAATAACCTATTAGAAGATGAGATGATTGAAATTGGCTATATCAGCCAAAGCCGCTTAAATAATATTGCAACCCTATTCACTGCAACAGGTCTAGTAAATGAGACCAAAGATTTAAAACCCTTTCTGTTTCAGCCCGCCGAACAAGCGCCTAAATGGGTGGGCTACACACTGCTTGCCTTGGCAGCCATTAGTGTTGTTTCTACGGTAATCGCCACTCGAATTTATCATTTAAATCAGCAACGTATTGCAGAGCTGAACAAACGCAAAGAACTTGAAATACTATTGACTGAGCAAGCCCGAACAGACCCACTGACTAATTTAGCCAACAGACGCTGGTTTGAAGACGTTGGGTCAAAATCAGTTGAGCAAGCATTAAGACACAAAAGATCACTCGGTGTAATTATGATTGATGTTGATCAGTTTAAACCGATCAATGACCTGCATGGCCACCACTTTGGCGATCAATGCTTAAGAACGCTTTCAGCTATTTTATTAGATTGCATTCGCGCAGGTGATTTAGCCGCTAGGCTGGGGGGCGATGAATTTGTATTATTACTGCCAGATGCAAACGAAGACGTGGCCGACGCCATTCGGAACCGCTTGCTAGAGCAGCTCAGAAACCACCCCATTCAAACCAATGAGGTCGAGCCCATTATATTAAGTGTTAGCATGGGTATTGGCTGGTTAGAACAAACCGACAACGGATTAGCTGATGTGATCCATCGAGCCGATCAGGACATGTACGCAAACAAAGAATCAAATTAATTAACGCTGTTTTTACCGAATGGGTGTTAAGCCAGAAACAAATCAAATACCACCCAAGTTTGGCTTGCTGGCATAAGGCATAGCAGGGTTAGGTGTTGCGCGACGAAGGAAGGTTTAGCGTAGTTTGAAAAGCGTCTTCACTGCGAAGTGGGTGAAGACGCTAAAAGCTTTTTAACTTACTCCACCGTTACTGATTTCGCTAAGTTTCTCGGCTGATCTACATCGGTGCCTTTAATGATGGCGACGTAGTAGCTGAGTAACTGCAACGGTATGGTATACAGAATTGGAGCTAAGGCATCGTCTATGTGATCTAGCTCGATGAGCTTTAGCCCTTCACCTGCTTCAAAGTGAGCGTTTTTGTCGGCGAATACATACAACTGGCCACCGCGTGCGCGCACTTCTTCCATATTGCTGCTGAGTTTTTCTAGAAGGTCGTTATTAGGTGCAACCACAATAACCGGCATATCGCTGTCTATTAGTGCTAACGGTCCGTGCTTTAGTTCACCTGCGGCGTAGGCTTCGGCGTGAATGTAGCTAATTTCTTTTAGCTTTAACGCACCTTCCATTGCGATTGGGTATTGCGAACCACGGCCTAAGAATAATGCGTGGTGCTTATCGGCAAAGTCTTCTGCCAAGGCTTCAATGACCGGCTCTAGCGATAGCGATTGTTGAATTTGCCCCGGCAATTCACGCAATCCTTTAACAATGTTGGCAATAATGGCTTCATCTACGCCACGGTGCTTAGCAATGCTTAACACCAACAACATTAAACCCACCAGCTGCACGGTGAATGCTTTACTAGAGGCCACACCAATTTCTACACCGGCGCGCATCATGAAAGCTAAATCAGATTCACGTACTAAGCTCGAACCTGGCACGTTACAAATACTTAATGTTGAAGCGTAACCTTGCGTTTTAGCTTTAGTTAATGCGGCCAACGTATCGGCGGTTTCACCCGATTGAGACAAAGTAATGAACAATGCATTTTTGGGTACCACAGAAGTACGGTAACGGTACTCAGAGGCAATCTCTACTTGGCAAGTAACACCGGCAATTTCTTCAAACCAATAACGCGCCACCATACCTGAGTTATAAGAGGTACCACAGGCCACAATTTGTACATGCTCAATACCCGATAACAATTCATTAGCACCAGCGCCGAAGGTTTCTGTAACAACGCCTGTTTCGGTAATGCGGCCTTCTAAAGAATTGGTAATGGCTTCGGGCTGTTCATGAATTTCTTTCATCATGAAATGTTTGAACGGACCTTTGTCGCCAGCATCGTGCGTTACATCACTGACTTTAGCTTCACGGGTCACTTCTTTATCGTTGATATCAACAATGCGTACTGTTTGGCGGGTAATTTCTGCAACATCGCCTTCTTCAAGGTACATAAAGTTTTGTGTCACGGGCAACAACGCTAATTGGTCAGACGCAATAAAGTTTTCGCCAATGCCTAAACCAACAACCAATGGCGAGCCAGAACGAGCCACGACCATGCGTGATGGGTCACGACGATCGATAACTACAGTACCGTAGGCACCTTCTAATTGTTTACGTGTTTTTTGAACCGCTTCCAGTAATGAATCGGAGGTTTTTAGCTCTAATTCAATTAAGTGAGCAATCACTTCGGTATCGGTATCTGAAGCAAACACATAGCCTTCTTCTTGCAATCGTTTACGCAATGGACCGTGGTTTTCAATAATACCATTGTGCACTACCGCAATGTTCTCACCTGAAACGTGCGGGTGTGCATTTTTTTCATTCGGCTCGCCGTGCGTTGCCCAACGGGTGTGCGCAATACCTGTACCGCCTAGAACAGGTGTTTCAGCAATGGCATTGGAAAGCTCACTAACTTTACCTACGCGGCGAACACGGTTTAACTGATCACCATCAATAATGGCCACACCGGCTGAATCGTAGCCACGATATTCTAAACGACGAAGACCTTCGACTAAGATCTCTACTACATCACGTTGCGCAACAGCGCCAACAATTCCACACATACTTTTATGTCCTTATTTAAATTTATTTCGCTTGCTTAGTTGGCTTCTGCCAATGACTTAGCGACACTTGACGCGCACGCCCTACTGTTAATTGATCGGCCGCGGCCGTTTTAGTTATTACAGAACCCGCACCAATAAATGCACCACTTTCAATGACAACAGGCGCAACTAAGGTTGAGTTAGACCCCACAAAGGCATTTGAACCAATCTGGGTTTTGAATTTATTCACACCATCGTAATTGCAGGTAATGGTGCCGGCGCCGACGTTAGAGTGCTCGCCTATTTCGGTATCGCCAATATAGCTTAAGTGATTCACTTTGCTGCCTTCGCCAATTTTTGCTTTTTTGGTTTCAACAAAGTTGCCCACCTTGGTGCCATTGGCCATTTCTGTGCCTGGGCGAATACGCGCAAACGGACCAATGTTGGCACTTTCGCCAATAATGGCGTCGTCTATAACGGTATTGGCTTCAATAACCGTACCCGCACCAATGGTGGCATTTTTAATCACGCAGTTTGGGCCTATTTGAACGTTTGCACCTAAGGTAACCTTACCTTCGAACACACAGTTCACATCTATAATGCAATCTTGCCCAGCATTTAGCACACCACGAATATCCAACCGCAAAGGGTCTCTTAGTGTTACACCTTCGGTCATTAAGGCTTCTGCCTGCTGCTGCTGGTGCCAGCGTTCTAACTGGGCCAGTTGCATGCGATTATTAACACCTAAGGTTTCTTCTTCGTGATCAGGGTGTACGGTTTTTACTTCAATGCCTTGCTGCACAGCCATTTCGATAAGGTCTGTTAAATAGTATTCACCTTGAGCGTTGTTATTGCTCAATTTTGGTAGCCATTCATGTAACGTCCAAGCGGGTACCGCAATAATGCCGCTGTTTACTTCATTAATAGCAAGCTGAACTTGGTTAGCATCTTTGTGCTCTACAATGGCACTTACTTTGTCATTTTCATCGCGCACAATGCGGCCATAGCCGGTTGGGTCGGAAACTATGACCGATAGCAATCCCATGCTTTTATCGGAAACCTGCTCCATTAATGCTTTTAAAGTGGCGGCTTTTGTCAACGGAACATCGCCATACAATACAAGTACCACACCAGTTTTAGGTAAATTTGGCAACGCCTGAGCAACGGCATGGCCGGTACCTAATTGTTCTGCCTGAGTACAAAATTTGACATCTTGCTCAGCAAAGTAGCTCTCTACAAGGCTTGCACCGTGGCCAACTACTATGTTGATGTCATTTGAAAATTGACGCGCAGTGTTAACCACATGGTCACATAAAGGTTTGCCCGCTAAGGTATGCAATACCTTTGGCAATGAAGATTTCATTCGAGAGCCTTGTCCTGCGGCTAATACGACGACACTGACGTCCATTCCATTCTCCTAACTTGATACAGCGATAAATTTTGATGTTGCAGCATTGTAGAGCTAGTTTAGGTGAGTGCAAGCTTGGTTTTGTCAATATTTTACTGACAGCACTATCCACCCTCTTATTTTAGAACACCTAGTGTAGCGGCCTGCTCTATTTGCTGGAAATACTTTAATGACCTAAAACCTTGCAGGAAATTCGCTCTTTATCGCGTCAAAAAGCAAACTTCTAATTTTCCTACCTAAAATGACCATCTTCGAACACCGTATTCGCCATTTTTTCAACACTACCCATTAAATTTAAAGTCAAAATTTAGACAAATGACGTGAATTCGCAATGAAAAGTACGGTTTGAACCCTGTCACACGTTAGAAAGCAACAAATCCATACCATAGCTTTATCAATCAAACGAAGAACCACTAGGTAAAGCATTATGAAAACTCAACTTACATTAATAGCCACGTTACTTACAGTTGCACTAACAGGCTGCCAAGTTGAAGGATTAACTGCGCAAGGAAATGCTGCAACAGACAATGAAACGGTTGCGGTAACTGACCCTACCTCTAATACCACTCCAGATACTGAGCCAACTGTACCAGTAGATGAAGAAACACCGACCAATACAACAGGCACTGTCACTTTATACTGGTCTGCTCCGGTTGAGCGTGTGAATGGCCAATCTATGGACATGCTAGAAGTAGGTGGATACGAGATTCGTTATAAGCTAGAAAGCGATGAGACATACACCAACGTGGTTATTGATGGATTAGAAGATCAATACACCTTTTTAGACTTAGAAAACGCCGAAGACTACCAGTTTGAAGTAGCGGTTTTTGACACCGATGGCATTTATTCTGATTTTGTTGTGGCAATGGCCAACTAATTTGGACAAAGCCTTCTAGGATGCACTCAGAAAAACCTGCAGTGCATCACATCTTTAGTTTTTATCTTGTCACAATTTAGAAAAATAATTCAACAATCCTCTTTAAATCCCTTATTATCACAGTAATTACAAGGTAACTGTGCATACTTACCTAGGGTAACTGGTTTTTTTGTTACCTCTGTTCATCTTTTTTAGGTAAGCGACATAGGGTTTTTATCAAGTGAAAGTTTCGTTCATTAATCTGTTTGTTACATTGCTATTGGCAGCAGCCTTAACGGGGTGTGATGTTTCGGCATTTGGCGCAAATGGGGGTGATGTCACCTTGTACTGGCAAGCGCCTATAGAAAGAGCGAACGGCGAGCCCATGCCCCGCGACGAAATTGGCGGCTATGAAATTCGTTACAAGCACGTGAAAGATTCCAGTTACACCACCATTGTTGTTCAAGGCAATTCCCAAACCCAATTAGTGATTCCAGAAGTACCTTACCCAGATCAATACGTTTTTGAGGTGGCTGTATTTGATACCAACGGAATATACAGTGACTTTGTAGTAGCGAAATAAAACACCTATGTACCACCCCTCTCCTCCGCTAATAACTTAGTGTAAAAAAAGTCGTCACTCTTGATGATCATAACCATTAGGTAAGTTATACTCGGCTGATACATGGATTAAACGTTATTCGTTTTTGTAATGAGACCGTAGCAATGGACTATTTAACGGTTAGCCAATCAGCATTCTTATCTGCTTGCCTAGCAACCTTAATACTGTGCAGCATAACGCTGTACCAAGCGATCAAAGACTTTTGGAAGGGTATCCTTTTAATTGGGCTTTTTGGGCAGCTCATTTGGGCTGCAGCCTTATTCTTCAGCTATCTCAGCGAATCGGTAAACCCTACTCAACTACTCATTGCTGAATATCTACGCTATACCCTTTGGGTTATCACCCTGGGTATTTTTATCCGCAAGCGCGCCGTTTTACGGTTGTGGCCAACCCCTCTTAAAGTATTGGCGGTTTCAGTTATCGTCGTGAATATTTTAACGGCGCTTCAAATACTGTTTCCAGGTACACATGCCAACACCTTACTTACGCTGTGCTTTTTGTTTTTGGCGATATCAGGGTTAGTACTTACCGAGCAGGTCATTCGCAACCTAAATACTCACCGGTATTTAAAGCTACTTGGTTTATGTTTAACCATGGTTTTTACGTTTGATCTGTTTGTTTATGGCAACCAACTGGTCAATGGATCTATTCCCGCGTTTGTTTGGCAAGCGCGTGCGGCCTTAGCTTTGGTGGCTTCTATTGCACTCAGTATTGGCAGCCTAATATTCAAACAACATACATCAAACCGAGCCATATTTACGGTATCTCGCCCGGCGGCGTTTTTCTCATCAGCCGCACTGACCTCTGTTGTTTTAGTTATATTGGCGTCTTTGGGCAGCTTTTATATTCAACAACAAGGCTTTTTAGCCAGTTACATCTTTACCGTATTCCTTGTAATGGGCGTAGCAATAATTTTTGCATTGCTCATCTCTAAGCAGTTTCGCCAGCAATTTGATGTATTTGTTAGCAAAAACTTCTTTTCTTTAAAGTACGACTACCGCCTAGAGTGGTTATCGGCCATTCGTAAGCTGAGCTCACTCAACTCTGGTGATTCAGAGGAATACTATTCAAAACTACTGCGTATTTTATGCTCCGCGTTAAAGGCTAAACGCGGAGCCATTTGGATCAATAACGGTCAAACCGTCGCTTTAAAAACTAGCAATTTGTCTTTTAACCTACCCGTTAGTGAAGTGGCGGTAGATGAACCCTTTGTAAAAGCCATGCTAAAAGACAATTGGATCTTTGTGCCACAATCTCGCACGCCTAGTATGGCTGAAAACAACGCACTACTGCCCGATTGGGCCCTTGAAAGCGAACAAATTTGGGCCATTACGCCTTTAATAGTTCAAATGAAACTTATAGGGTTCATCATAATTGAGCGGCCGCTCGTTAATGTAGATGTGACCTACGAAGATCGAGATTTAATGACCAACCTTTCAACACAGCTTTCTAGCCACATTTTGTTGCACCAACAAGAAAGCCAAATTTTAGAAGCAAAACAGCTAGAAACTTACGATCGCTTATCTTCTTTTATTATGCACGATGTAAACAATGTGATTGCTCAGTTAGCGTTAATCGGTAAAAACGCTGAAAAACATCGAGACAACCCGGCTTTTATCAGCGACATGATTAAAACAGTTGATAACTCTGTGATACGTATGCGTAATCTAATTCAAAAATTCAATCCTACCAGCTTACTTAACAATGAATCACTCAGTTTAAATGAAATAATGACCGAGGTGGTTGAATCTTGTTCCGATAAAAAACCCATACCCACGCTTACTATAGAGGCCGACTGTACAGTGAATGCCGATAAGCAAAAGCTGACGTTGTCACTTAAAAATTTAGTGCGTAACGCTCAAGAAGCCTCTCAAGAAGATCAACCCGTTAATGTTGTAGTGAGCCAAAATAAAATCACCATTACCGACAGTGGTGAAGGGATGACCCCACAATTTATTCAAGACGTTTTATTTAAGCCATTTCAAACCACAAAAAGTGAAAATGGCATGGGCATTGGCGCCCACCTTACCAAAAGCTATTTAGAACACATAAATGCAACACTGGATGTTCAAAGTGAATTAAACAAAGGCAGCTGCTTTACCGTTACCTTTGCAGGAGCAAAACCATGAGTGAATTTGATAAAACAATATTAATTATTGAAGATGACGAAGGCTTGCAACGCCAATTAAAATGGCACTTCGATGACTTCGAATCGACCATCGTAACCGCCAGTACGTTAACCGAAGCCATAGCCGCCGTGCGTTTATATGAGCCCAGTGTGGTGATACAAGATTTAGGCTTACCCCCCGATGAAGAAGGCGTAACCGAAGGGTTTAAGTGTATACGTGAAATATTAAGCCTTAAGCCGGCCACTAAAATTATTGTACTAACCGGCAAAAATGATCACAGCAACGCACTGCGCTCTATAGAATTGGGCGCGTTCGATTTTTACTTAAAACCTGTCGACACCGATATGCTCGATAACGTAGTGAGTCAGGCGTTTCGACTTGCCAAACTGGAGTGGGAAAACCAACAAACCTCACCCGAAATTGAGCCACTGCAGGGCGTTATAACCAGCGATACAAAAATGGCCAATATATGCAGAATGGCCTTAAAGATTGCCAGCTCTAACATTACCGCGACCATTTTAGGCGAAAGTGGAACAGGTAAAGAAGTATTCGCACGAGCTATTCATGCCAATAGCCGCCAAAGTGAACATGAGTTTGTTGCCATTAACTGCGCGGCTGTTCCTGAAAACCTAATGGAAAGCGAGCTATTTGGTTATGAAAAAGGTGCGTTTACCGGGGCGGCAAAACAAACCATTGGTAAAGTAGAGCAAGCGCAAGGCGGCACCCTGTTTCTCGATGAAATAGGCGACATGCCATTACAACTGCAAGCCAAGCTGTTACGTTTTTTACAACAACGCACCATTGAGCGTGTGGGTGGTCGTAAAGAGATCGCTGTAGATTTACGAGTGATTTGCGCCACCAACAAAAACTTAGAGGCCATGGTAAAAGATGGCACATTCCGAGAAGACCTATATTACCGAATTTGCGAAATAGAAGTAAACCTACCGCCGTTGCGAGAGCGAGGTTCCGATGCGTGCTTAATTGCTAAAAAGTTAGTCACCAAGCATGCTGGAAACTACGCACAAAAATCTCTTAAAATAAGCGACGATGCGCTCGAAGCCATTCGCCAACACGATTGGCCAGGTAATATTCGTGAGCTCGAAAATAAAGTGAAGCGGGCACTGGTGTTGTGCGATGGAAAATCAATTTCAGCGTTCGATCTAGATCTTTCAGTAGAGAGCGAAACACCCACTGTAGATTTAATTAATTTAAAAGAAGCCCGTAAACAAGCCGAGGTTTCGGCGATTTCTTCAGCCTTAGAAATTAGCCAGCAAAATGTAACGGCCGCGGCCAAATTACTTGGCGTTACCCGCCCCACCCTTTACGACATGATGAAGAAATATAACTTCACCATCGATAATACTTAGAAGGAACGATTCATGTATTTTAGGAACTTAGCGCTTGCTATCACCCTTGCCAGTACCTTGGTAATAAGCGCCTGTAACTCTGAGCAATCGGCTGAAAAAGCCGATGGCTTTATTAAGCGCAGTGAAGCCTATGAAAAGCAAGGCCAATACCGTGCAACGCTGATTGAAATTCGTAACGCAATGCAAGCCGAGCCTGAAAATCTAGAGCACATTCAGCGTTATGCCGAAGTGCTGATAAAAATTGGCAGTGTATTAGAAGCTGAAGCTTTACTCTCTGAAGTGGCCAATAAAAACCATGCATTAAATTTACTGCTCGCCGATGCGTTGTTAAAGCAAGGCAAATTTGTATCGGCAAGCAAGGTGTTAAATGAAATAGGTAACCAAGCCGATACACAACTGCAATTAGATTATTTGAATGCCATGGTTGATTACTTATCGGGCGAGCAAGATGCCGCGTTTAAAGATTTACGCGCCCTTGTAAAAAAACCAAACGCTCCTAAGGCGGCCATGTATGAGTTTATTAACGTACTTATTCAAAACCAGCAATTTGCCGAAGCCCAACAATGGGTAGACTTTAGTTTGGCTAAAAATAGCAATGATGCCCAAGCCTTATATTACAAAGCAAAGTTAGCCTATGAAGACAACCAATTAGAAAACGCCGAAAGCTATTTAACGGAAGCGTTAATTCAATTGCCAGAAACCGACGTATTATTGCAAGAGCGAATTCAAGTACTAGAACTACTGTCTACTACCTTAACCGCACTGGGCCGTTCAACCGAAGCGTTTGTTTACCAGAAGATTATTCGCGAAGCGAACCCAGAAGCCTTTGCCGCTAAACAACAATATAAAGATGCCTTAGCCGCGGCGAGCCAAGGCGATTTAGCCGCCGCCAAAAACGCGTTTGAAGATATTCTCACACAGTTCCCAAACAACCAGCAAGCCGCATTATTACTGGGCTTAATTCACCTTGAAGAAGGCGATATTGCAACCGGTGAATCGCTCCTTAGTGAGAATTTAGATGCCGAAACCGCACCGGTTTCCATTATACGTGCTACCGCGCTGGCACAATCGGAACAAGGAAAATCTAAAGAAGCGCTCGATGTATTAGAACGAGCATTACTAGTAAGACCCGATGACTCTACCCTGCTCGCGCTGTATGGCATTATTTCGATAAACAGCGGCGAAGCTCGCCAGGGGTTAGCGGCTGTTAGCAAAGCATTGCAGTTAGAGCCTAGCCGAACGCGATTACATTTATTACTAGCACAATATTACGTAGAACAAGATCAATACGATTTAGCCTTAGGGCATTTAAGACAATCGTTTGCGAAAGCACCCGATGATTGGTCTACCACTGGGTATTACTTGGCTACCTTACTCGAAAGTAAACAACAAGGTGAAGCCGTACGTGTGCGTGATAGCCTATACAACCAATTCCCAAAAGACCAAGCTAGCCTTTGGTTAGTCGCCATGACCGACTACAAAATGGGCAACCTAAACGAAGCCATTGCACGCTTAAAAGAACTGGTAAAAATTGCACCGACAAACGAAAACGCCTTAAACGCATTAGGTGGCATGCACCAGCAAGCCGAGCAGTACGATTTAGCCGCATACTATTGGTTAAAAGCATTGCAGGTGAACCCAGGCAACCCAAACTATTTACAAGCTTTAGTTCAAAATGCTTCTCGGCAAAAATCTTATGGCGAATTAGCTAAATGGTTGTCGGACCAAGCGAATCAAAACAAAGACATTGCCCTACCGCTGCATTCGGTATTGGTTGAACTTTATGTAAACGGTAAAAATATGGATCAAGCCAACGCCGTTGCAAATTTGTATAAAAATACCGATCACCCTTATGCCAAAGAGATGCAAGCCAATATACTTCGCGGCCAAGCGTTAGCGTCGGCAGAACAACAAGATTGGCCAAGCGCCCTGAAGCATATTGATGACGCGTTAAAAATTATTCCAAGCAGTACACAACTTACCCTACTGGCCACACAATTTGAGTTTAGTGCCGGTGATGGAGAGGCCGCTTTAAATCGCATTAATGCACTGCTCGATATTAACAGCCGCAATTATTCGGCCGTTGCCGTTAAAAGCCAGCTAATAGAAAAATTAGAAGGCAAAGTCAAAGCGTTTGAATACATAGACAGCGTTTGGCAAGAGCAGCCCAACGGCGCGTTACTGAATGCCTATTTGTACTTCTTACAATCGGAACTCCCGACCGAAGTAGAAAAAGAGCTGCAACGCTTAATATCGGTAGAACCAAACAACGATAAAGCGCATGTGCTTATTGCCAACAACTACTTAGAAAAAGGGCAACATGTAGAAGCCATTGCCTCTTATGAACAAGCACTGGCAAACAACCCGCAATCGGTTACAGCGCTAAATAATTTAGCCTGGCTTTTAAAAGAAGATAAAGTGGAACGTGCACTTGGTTATGCGAATAAAGCGGCACAGCTAGCGCCGAATTCGCCCAACGTTTTAGATACTTTAGCGTGGATACTGCACCTTAAAGGCGATAAAAAACAGGCATTAGAAACCATAAACAAAGCAATTAAAATAGACCCAAACAATACCGAGCTGCAACAGCACAAGGCGCAAATTTTAGGCGCTTAACGGCGCCTATGGCTTATGAATGCTGCGCAATAATTTTTGCCATCGCACGGGCGTGTTTTTCTGTAACGCCCGCGTGCACAGGCAAGGTTAAAAAACACTGCGCAAAGTGCCGCGCATGTTCATAATGGCCATCACCTTGCCACATTGCTGGCTGCACGCCTTGTACCTGAGGCAAAGCCGTTGTGTACATTTTACTAGCACCATAACTTATCAATGCTTCATACAGGGCGTTGCGTTGCTCGGCCGATTCACACAGCACAGGGTAGCGTAATAACCGCCCTCTTCGTTGACTGTTAATAGGCTGCAACACATTCAGTTGAGCCAACGCGTCATCTAAAATGGGTTCGGCTTCAGAAGCACGTTGTTGGTAGGCATGTAGGTTTGCGTTTAAAACCTGCAAAGACTCAAAGGGAAAGCCCGATAACTCGAAAAGCTCATGGAAACGCGTAGCCCCAATGTTTAAAAATGAAAGTTTGGTCAGCAAGTTATAAACGAATGGGTTAGAAAGACGATTAATAATATTTGCCTTTAACAGCCACTTTTTAGTATTAACCTGCGCTTTGTTTACCGCAACGGTGTGTTGAGGCAAGCTTTCTTTCAAAGCCACTAGCCCGCCACCCAACAAACTCACCGCCTTTCCTCGGCCAAACGAAAAGCACACGTAATCGCCTTCGAACTGCGCCTCAGATGGTGTTACCGGGAACCACTGAGCGTTATCTTCAATCATCGAAACTTGTGAAAAGGGGGCAACCACGTCTATTAACTGGGCTAAACGCTCTTTAATACCCATAAAGTTGATGACAATCACCGCCAAGGTATTAGCGTTTACCGCTTTCTCTAAGGCTTCTAGGTTATAGCTTGGATCGTTTGGGTTTATATCAACAACAACGGGCACATACCCAGCAAATTGCGCGGCGGAGAGTAAATCGGGGCAGCAATAGGCTGGCACAATCACTTCTGGCTGCTCTATATGTTTAAACGCGGCCTTTTTATGTAGCAACGCAAAAGCCAAGGCCGCTGTACCCGATTGTAACCACTGTAAATTATAGCCTGGCCAGTTGAGCTCGGTTTCAGGTGCAGCCGAACTTAACTGAGTAATAATAGGATTCCCGGCTGGCGGTAGCGTTTGCAAGATCATCGTGCCGAAGGCTTCCAGGTAGTCATCCGTGTGCCGGTTGCAAACTTAAGCATGGATTCCATTAACGCAATGTTCACCTGCACAAAAAAGTAGACCAACTTAATAGGCCCGATGCTTTGTAATTTAGGGCTAAGGTGAGCCAACAAAGCCGTTACGTAAAACAACACCTGGCCAATGAGCGCCAGTTGGTAGACCCAACCCAAATGCACCACAAGCGAAGTAACCACGAGCAACGCCATTAAAAACCATGGCACCCCCCAACGCATAAGCTTATGGCTAAACACCTGCAAGGAGAACAACCCAAATTTGAACGGGTTTAACACATCTAAATGGCGGCTAAGCCCTGTTATGCCGCGTAATACGGTACGCACTTTACGGGCGTATTCTTTAGAGGGGTCTTTTAAATCTTCATAAAAGCCCAGTACATCGGGCGCTGAAATGCTTTGCTTACCTGCCCGAGCACAATTAAGGGCGGTGTTAAAATCGGATGGGGAGTGAATATCCCAATCGGTACAAATTTCAGCGCGAGCGGCAAAAAAGGAGCCACTTAACCCAACAAGCCCAGCCAGCTTGCTTTCTTTATTACGCAGCCACATTTCATATTTAACGTATGCGCCTTCACCGGCTACCTCGCCCGATTTAGACACAAACCGATCTTCACTAGAAACAGCGCCAATATCAGCATTTTGGAAATGAGCATCGAGCTTGGTTAAAGCATTTGGCTCCATAATGGTGGCCACATCTGAAAACACCAAGACCGAGCCCTTTGCGGCTTTGATGGCCGTTAATTGGGCGTTTTCTTTACCCAAACGCTCGGTGGCGCGCACCAACGTTACGCCTTTATCGGCATATTCTTTTACAATTTCATCAGTACCGTCATCGCTCGAATCGGAGGCAATAATAAGCTCGTATTGTTCAGCGTTAAATTCTAACGCCAGTAGGTTTTCGAGCTTTTGCCGTATACGATGCTTTTCGTTATAAACGGTAACAATGAGAGAGTAAAAATGCGGTGCGTTGCTATCGGTAACCAAAGCAGGTTGAGCAACTGCCTTACTGAGAACATGCAATACGAGAGGGTATAGAAAGTAACTGTAGAGCGAGCAAACAAGCAACACCCAAAATAAGATAACCATAAAAGTAAACTCCATTTTACTGAACAAAACCAACGATAAAGGGTACCCATAAGACCCCTTCATAAGGCATAATAGCCCGATTATATATAAACACGGATGTTGTTTACATGACTATTTCTAGCCCAACGCACCAGAAGCGAGTGCTTCATGTTATTTCAGGTGATTTATGGGCCGGCGCCGAAGCTCAAGCCGCCACACTACTTAAACACCTAAAGCCCTTGTGCGATGTATCGGCCGTGCTTCTCAATGAAGGCGAGCTGGCCAACCGCCTACGTGGCTACAACATTCCTGTAACCGTTTTAAGCGAACAAAAGCTTTCAAGCTGGCAAATATTTTTATCCCTGCGCAAGCATATAAAACAGCTCAAGCCCGATGTTATTCACACCCACCGCCAAAAAGAAAACATACTCGGCGCCCTGGCCAACAGTACCAGCGTAAAAGCCCGTTGCGTACGCACTGTGCACGGCGCACCCGAATTCAGCGGCGGCTTCAAAACCCAGCTACTACGCAAATTTGATAACTGGGTAGGCAACCACTTTCAAGATGTAATCATAGCGGTATCAGATGATTTAAAAACCAAACTGATCGGCACCTTCCCAGAGCATAAAATTAAAGTAGTGATGAACGGCGTAGATGTAGAAGAGCTCAAAGCCAAAGCCGGCATTACCGAGTTTAAAAAAGCCGAGCCCAACAAAAAACACATAGGCATAATAGGCCGCTTAGTACCCGTAAAGCGTGTAGACATATTCTTAGAAACCGCCGCCCTATTCAAAAAAGATAACCACACCGACTACCACTTTCATGTAGTTGGTAATGGGCCATTGGAAGCGCAATTAAAAGAACATGCAACAGAATTAGACATAAACGATATTGTGACTTTCCATGGCCACCGTGATGATGTGCCAAGTTATATTAATTCGTTAGATGCGGTGGTGATGTGTTCGGATCATGAGGGGATGCCTATGGTGGCATTGGAGGCGTTGGCGTTGGGTACTAAACTAGTAACCCAGCTTAAATCATTGATCAAAGCACTATCCTTGCCTATTCAAGATGAATCACTCATAAGTCAAGTAACATCGACCGGCCGCGATACAACTAGCAGTCCTATTAATGTTAATGCAATTGGATGTGCAAATGGAACCTTCGCACTGTACTGACATAGATATAAACGAGCAATTTATAATTTAAATATCTTAATTAATCATTCGACTTTTTGGCAAAAAAATATGTCCAATTCCTCAATACTAATAATGCTTCACTGTGAACAAAATACCGGTTACGCAATAGGACCACTAGAAGAAACATTTAAGCAAGCAGCACTTTTAGCGGGCTATAGTAATGAAAATATTCTTTGGTCATATAAATCTTTAAACGAGCCGCAGGAACGTGTATTTAAGCTAGAGTATCAATCATACGAGGACGCACAAAAACTTGAATCGCTACACAAAGAATATTCTATTGAGACTGTTTTAGCGTTCGATCTTCCCTACCCTTCAATCATTGGAACTACTGCTCGAAAAATTGGAATTAGCAATGTAATTTCATATTGGGGTGCCAGTATGAGCTCAATTAATTCCGGATTAAAATTAGCTTATAAAAGGTTCGAATGGATATTCAGAAGAAAACACGCTCCAAATCTGTTTATTTTTGAATCCAACTCAATGTTAAAAACCGCAACACATGGAAGAGGAGTGCCAAAGAAACACACCGCTGTAATACCACTTGGCGTTGATACTTCAATATATTACCCCAAAAAAGATAGCACTTATGCCCATACCTTATTCAATATCCCAAGCAATAGGCGCATTATCTTTTATTCTGGGCACATGGAAGAAAGAAAGGGTGTAAGAGTACTTATAAATGCTATGCTAGAGCTAGAAAGAAGCAACAATCTTATAAATTTTCATCTTCTTATTTGTGGAAATAAGGGAACTGAAAGTGAACCATATTTAAGCTTGCTCCAAAACTCTAATGCCATAGACCATGTAACTTTTGCAGGCTATAGGAATGACATAGCAGAACTAATGAGATCGTCTTTTTTAGGGGCAATAGCATCTACCGGGTGGGATTCATTTACAATGTCTAGTGTAGAAATGATGGCGTCTGGGCTTCCTGTTATTGTGTCAGAGCTACAGGGTTTAAAAGAAACTATTGTACCAGGCGAGTGCGGTGAATATATTCAACCAGGAAATCACACTCAACTCTCACAATTAATTACAGAGTATGCGAACAATCCCCAAAAGCACCAATCTCATAGCCTCGCTTCTAGAGCACGTGCAATCAATCTGTTTTCAAAGAAAAATCAAATTATGAAAATTTCTAATGCAATAACAAAAAAATCGAATCATAAAATCAACAAATTAGAGGTGCTGTAGTATGCTTTTTAAAGCACTTATCAGACTAGTTGGGCGCGAGAATAGAAAGAAAATTATTTTACTTCAATTCTTATTTTTAACGACGGCATTGCTTCAAGTTATAAGTATCGCATCACTCGCTCCATTCATTACATTAGTCAGTAATCCGGAATCCCTAAATACCAACGCATTACTTTCATACCTCTATTCGTTGTATGAATTTACTTCTCTGACTCAGTTTATAGTTATATATGCATTAGCCGTAGTAGCATTGCTAATAATAGGTAATTCTACTGCCGCATATAGCCTTTGGAAACTAATACAAATATCAATTAAATTAGGCTTACATGTACAAAGCACCGTATATAAAAGCTATCTAAGTAATGACTATACATTCTTTGCCATGAATAATAGTAGTCGATTAGTCTCTCAGCTAACCCAAGAAGTACCAAGAATGGTGTACATGGTTATTCAACCAATCTTTACCTTAATATCTCAAGTTTTTATTGCAGCTATTATCATTATAGGACTGCTCATTATTGATATCAAAATATCGTTAATGGCAACCGCTATCGTATCACTTTTATATTTATTAATTTTCAAAACGATAAGATCAAAGATCGTAAAAAGCGGAAAGTTAGTATCAAAGTTAAATAGACAAAAGCTGAAATTACTAGATGAAAGTATAGGTGGAATAAAAGAAGTAAAGCTTAAAGGCAATGAGAACTTTTACTTAGACAATGTTAAAACAGTCACTGAAAAAGGGCTCGCCGCATCATCGTATATTGTACTTTCAGGAGACTTACCGAAATTTATAGTCGAGACGGTGATATTTGCTTCAATTCTAGCACTAGCAATATACATACTATTAACCTCGGGAACAGCGAGTGAAGCTCTTGGAATAATTAGTTTGTATGCCATGGCAGGCTATAAACTTCTTCCCGCTGCCCAGTCAATCTATAAGTCGATTTCACAAATTAAAGCAAACGGCTCAGTAGTTTTAGATTTAGACAGAGAGATTACTAAGAGTAAAAACCATTACAGCCCTTTAAAAGAACTCGGTAGTGAGCTAGCACCAAAAGGCGAAGTTTTATTTTCAGACGTAGAATATAAATATCCGAGCACCGATAAGTATGCATTAAAAAACTGTTCTTTTAGCATAGCACAGAATCAAGTAACTGCATTGGTAGGTACATCTGGTGCAGGGAAAAGCACTGCTATAGACCTACTACTTGGGTTAATGCTGCCAACAAATGGTAAAATTACAGTAGGTGCTACAGATTTAGATAAAACAAATATAAAGGCATGGCGAAGCCAAATAGGCTATGTTGCGCAAGAAATTTTTATACTAGACGCATCAATTCGGGAAAATATAGCGCTTGGTATTCCAGAAAATGAAATAGATGAAAATCGCTTGGTACAGGCGGCTAAGATGGCTAATATCTATGACTTTATTTGCGAATGTGAAAGCAACTTCGACTTTATTCTCGGCGAAAGAGGCTCTAGATTAAGTGGCGGGCAAAAGCAGAGAATCGGTATTGCTCGTGCACTTTATAAAGACCCTGCAATACTTGTCTTCGACGAAGCCACCAGTGCCTTAGACAATAGAACTGAAAGGCAGATAATGAGGGATATTCACGCCCTTGCACAATCTAGAACGGTTATTATGATAGCACATAGGTTATCTACCGTTGAGAAAGCAAATAAAATTTTAGTATTTAAAGACGGTGCCGTAAAAGATAGCGGGACCTACAAGGACCTTGAAGACAGCTCAATTGAGTTCCAATCATTGCTTAGAGCAGTTGAAGCCGAAAAGCAAGGAGGCCTTTAGAATTGATGATCAAAAAAGTCTCTAAAAATATTATAAATGGTGCCTTGTCTGTATTCGACTTAGAACTAAGAAAGAAAGATGCTCCAAAACCAATTGAGCAAATGTTTGATGACCCAGAGGAAGCACTACTATTCACCCAAGGCGGTAAAGAAGCAGGTTTCTACTGCCCTACTGAACTTTGCACCCATCATACAGGAATTGGCTTTTCAAAAAGCGATTGGAATCCATTTGTAGAAACACTAAGAGAATTTGAAAAGAATCCTAATCTAAAGTATGAAGATTCAATTTTGTGTGACTTCTATAATAGTTGGCAACCGAAAAGTGCTGCAGAAATGTTTAAGGGATTTAACAACGCTCCTAAAGAATTAAAAACACTACCACCACACTATATGTTTCTATCTCCATGGTCATCGTTAACACCAGAAGAAGTAGATCACGATGGTCGGTGGTGGAATAATAAAGATAATGCAGAACACGGCGCGCCTCAACTCCGCTTTCCTGAAGATGGGTGGGCTTTCTCAGGCCCCGTTAATATTAGAAAAGGAAGGTTAGAGTTTAATCGACTTACATCCCTTTATAAAAATATTAAAATCAATGGGTATGATCGATCATTAGGCCTAATTGGCACTACGTTTTTGACTGATGATAATGAAAGTAGGTTTATAATAGGAGGTGGAGGCTTTCATAGGGCTATTGTTCTCGCCTCACTGGACACTAAAACGATACCTGCTAGATTTCACCGTGCTTCAGCGGTCAATATTAACCAGGTTGGCAAATGGCCTCTTGTAAAATTAGGGATATGGTCAAAACAAGAGGCAACTAGCTATTTCAATTTCCTACTTAAATCATAATGCCGGTAAGGCAAATAAAGAACTAGTCATTACTTATTTGCTTCTCGACTCCAGGTAGCAATGGCCGGTAACTTATCTCAGGGACGCCTTCCGTTGCCTTTATAGTAGAATTAGCTTTAAATTTAAAATTATCAATACAAAACTGAGTTACCTCGCTAAACCCTCCATTCGCCCAACCTAATAAGTACCCATATTTTAAATAATTACCACGACTAGAGTATGAGACTTGTTCACTTATAATCGGTGCGCCCCAATTTTCCTCAACATTTGGATGTGATGTACCGTTAATTAAATTCCCATTTTTAGAAATGTCGAAAACTCCGAAATCATCTTCAGCGTCTGCAAGCTCAATATAAACGTGTACGTTTATCCAACCACCTAAACCATCTACATATAAATTATCATCGTTATTGTTCATTGTATGACCGTAAACATTGCCGTCAAGCCCTATAGACAATGAAGGTGTACTGCCGCCATCAGTAGGCCATGACTCACTAACTAGCGCTAGATTTCCTGAAGACATTCCATAAGTACCAGACCAAAACACGAAATTTTTATGGTTTCCTGGAGCTTTGACATAATTGGCTGGAACAAACAAATCATACTCCATTTCAATTTGCACCGCATTTAAAGGTATTTCAAATCGCTGTTCTGACCAACCAGAACCTTCTTCAGGTCGGTCAGGAGCATAAGTAAAGACCAAGGACTTACCATATTCAGAACTACCTGGGCAATTCGCTGCCCGGTCTGCCCATGCATCAGATGTCCAGAAACTACTCTCTGTAAGGCTTTCGAAGTTATCTTCTAAGATAAAATCTGCATTGCCTATGATCGATTGCTCAGCATTTACTAAGGATGCTACTAAAAATGTAGACAATATAATTTGCGTTTTCATAGTAGCTCACTACCTATTTATCAAAATTGTGGTTGAAGACTAGTACTAATTGAAATTTTTTATAGTTGAATAGATGAAAATTGTGATGAGTATCCTAATTTGAATTACTTTTTAATTGAATTCAACCAACTAAACATATTAAGTCAATTCTTCGGCGTGATAGGTTTTAAATCTAACCGTGTACGTCAATAATACAATTATACATGCACTATTTCTTTAATGACCCTCGCAGGATTTCCCGCAGCAACAACGCCAGGTGGTAAATCCCTGATGACCACACTATTTGCGCTAACTACCGTCCCAGCCCCTATTGTTACGCCAGGCATTATAATACAACCCGTCCCCAACCAAACGTTATCGTGGATAAAGATCGCTTTTCCTTTTCCTTTAGAATTTATTCGATCTTCAGGGTTTTCTAAACATAACTCATGACCACTGCTGTCCATTATTTGGCAATTAGCTGCGATTAAACAGTTTTTTCCAATTTCGATTCTTTTTATTGCATGAATGCAAGACCCATGAATTCTTGTCCTATCTCCAATTCGAATAAGGGTATTATTTGATTCAGCGAATAATTTAACGGGCGAATACATACTCACATGATAGCCGCGGTTTCTAGAATTTAGCTGAACATTGTTGCCAATAACAATCTCTCCTCCGTCCCAAGCATTTAACAGTGGTATACCTTTAGCTCTAAACCCACTCCCTATACTAACATTTTTATATAGCCTTAGAATCAAAGATAAGATAGTGTCAAAAATCTTTAGTAAAACGTGAATTACGAGTGTCATATTGAAGACCTTATAACGATACAACTGCTTTAAATTTTCCACTTTTAGTACGAGGTATTTCACTCACACATTTTACCTTAACTTCTACTTTGTCTTGGAGGTAATATTCAGTATTTTTCTTAATTTGAAGTTCATCATTTGAATTAAATTTACTCGTTACAACTATTCTAACCTCAATTAAATCAGTTCTAACTTGAACTACCTGCCCCTCATTTATTCCTTCTATTCCTTTATATATAGAATCAAACCTTTGCACTCTATTTCCATTAGGTGTAACTATCGTATCCTCAACACGCCCTATTATCTCTACTACTTCTTCTTTCTTATTTAAATGCACCAGATCATTAGTATCATATCTTATTAGTGGCATGGCTTTTCTAATTAGTGAAGTTGAAATAAAGTTAAAAGCTCCATTCTCGGCATCTAAAAACTCTGGGATTGAATAGTAGGAATCCAGATGAAATGGGGCTCTATCTGCTCTCCATAAGCTTGCTACCATTTCAACACTACCATACTGGTCAATCAGTATAGGGTCTTTAAAAAACCGCCTAATAGCTATTCTGTGTTTCTCTGATATTGTCTCGGACGATAGAATTAGGAATCTTAATTTAAAGTTTAATTTCAGACCTTGGGCTTCAGCTAACAAAACAATCGAGTGAATTGAGGACGGAAAGCTATCTATGTATATTGGTTTAAATTTATTTAACGCCTCTATGTAGTACTTAATAGTGTCTTTATTAAACTTAAAGCTCGAAAGATATAAAGTATTATTATAATAATCCATATTAGAGATTTGTTTCGGCTTTATACCTCCGATTGGTCTAGCTGCTATTGTACAGCTTTTAGAATTGTAATCCGCGCCTAGAGATTTTAATATATTTCTAAAAAAGAAGTAATTCCTTGCCCTATCACCTTTAGAGGCGAAGTACCTGCCAGGCGATCCAGTAGTACCACTGGTTCGCATTTCAATTAAGGAATTCATTTTATAATCTTCTGAAATAAAATCATTTAAGTTTTCTTGGACAATTTCCTTATTAATCACTGGAAACGCATTAACCAAATCATCTTTAGTAAAATTTTCGATTTTGAATGGGTCTAAACGGTATATTTTTTTATAAAAAGGAACCGTTTCTACGGCATGCTTTACTATCGACCTCAATAGTATGTTAATTTTTTCTTCGTCTTCAACTGTATTATTGGAGTAGATGTCACTGTATGGTTTACCTAAGTTCCTTTTATATCTTATATTAGTTTGATAAACACCATAATTCGAAACTATGGTGTTTTGAATATAATTAGGTAGATATTTAAATAGGTTTTTCACTTTCCAACCACCCTCTTGCATCTAAGTTCAACGAGCACGTGAGGCTTCATTAAAAATTTTCTTAAACAACGAATTAATGTTCTCACCAATTATATGGTAGCTATATTTCTTATTGATGAGAATCTGCCCTTCTCTAGACAACCTTTCTGCCAACTCGCTACTACTTTTTAATTTAGCGAGTTGTTCACAATACTGTTTAGGTGTTTTTGCGAACAGAACATTCTTTCCATTTTCAACATCGATGCCTTCACATGCGATTGGATGTGCAATCAAGGGGATGCCCATTGCTAAGGCATCCAATACTTTCAGCTTAGTGCCCCCACCATCTCGGATTGGGCAAATGTAAGCTTCAGCATTTTCCATAGGAGCCAATATATCGTCTACAAACCCGTGTACCCTAAAATTAGTATCACGACTTGCCAACGCATCAAGCTCTGAAAGGTTACCTCGCCCAATAATATCTATGACAATATCACCAAACTCTTTTTTAATTTCAGGGTAAATGCTTGTAGCAAAATACTTCATAGCATCAGCATTTGGATACCAACCTAGACCACCAATAAATATCAAGCCTTTAGCTGTTTTCGGTTTATATTCAGTTCGCCTTCTAAAATAACTGGTATCTACCCCATTTGGAATACAGTATGTAGTGCAGTTCAATATATTATTTAATCGACTTTCATCTAATTCAGAGCAGGTTATATTGGCATTTACGCTACCAATGTATTCACGTTCTAATTGCTTCATCTTACGAGATTCAATATAAAAGACTATTTTCTTAAATATATTTGATTCTTTAAGTCGTCTGCGTTCCAACATTAAAGACTCTATATTATGGTGGTTTAATATTACTGGTGAATTAATTTTGCCCAATAGAGGCATTAGCCCTATAGTATCTACGTATATTAAATCGTATTTAACCTCACTTAATTTATTCTTTAATGCTATTGAAAATTCTTCACTTGAATAATAATTTTCATCATAAGTCTTTCTTGAGAAAATAGATTTCAACGCAAGAAATTTTGCGTTTTCGGTCCTATTAACACTGCCAATTATCGAGATGGATACTATATTGACATACTTTCCAATCTCCTTTGATGCCATGTCTATACCTACTTTTACATCACCAAAGCTATCTGTTAATGCAGATTTTGCTGCTAATGAGATAAAGTCAACATCATGTTTTTTGCCGACCTCCTTTATCATATTGAAGGATCGCTGGTACCCACCTCCTTTAGGAGGGTAAGGCAACTGATGGCTAAGCCATAAAATCTTCACAAATTGCTCCTATTGAATAGATATATTAGTTTTAGACTCTGTTTTACTAAAGTTTAGTTTTAAAGCTACTAACAACGTAACAGACACCCACATAAACGGATAATAGGCGACACTAACAAACTGCCCAGCAACTAAAAATCCAAACAAGCCCATTAAAAGTCCCTTGTATATTTGAGAACATAAATTATCATCCACTTTCTTAATCTTAATTTTCACACTCTTTAATATTAGAAAATAGAAAATTAACGCTAAAACTCCACCGTCAGTACCAATTTGAATGAATATATTGTGCGGTAGCTCAGCAACTCTTTCACCCTTATGATTTATAAAGTTTATGTCTTGAGGGTAATAGTCCGTAAAGTAGGCAGGAAAGTTAAAGAATCCTATACCAGTAAACGGATGCTGTTTTATCATCTCGATTCCATTCTGCCAGTAAAGTATTCGTTGAGTTGATGTTCCATCACCGCCCATGGACTTAAAGCGATCAATTTGCTCTTCCGGTAAGAATTGAAATATAGAAAACATCAAGATTACGAAGATTAAAAGTACCTTAATTTTGAAAATATTTTTGTTAAAAAAAACAATTATCATAAGTCCTAGTGCAATTTGGCTACCTCTACTGCTTGCACCAACTATGGTTAAAATTGGTGTTATTATAGCTAGACTAAGAATTAACTTTTCTAATCGATTACTAAACACCCACATATACCTAGCTAAATAAACAGATAGACTAACAAGAATTAACATTTGGATTGCTAGCTCTCCTGAGTTTTGAAAGTAACCTTGAGGCCCATTGATACCATAATCTGTAAATGCAAACCCCCGAAATGCCCAGATCTTGGCTGTTCCTATTGAAAGCTTTAGCGAACACATGAAGAAGATAACAATGAAGATATAATATCTTTCCTTTGAAGTAATAATCGACACGATCAAGAAAAAAACTATAACCCATTGGGTATATTGAATATGCTGCTCAATAGATATTGAGATGTTATATGCAAATATGAATGATATGTATATCTGTAGTGAAAATAGTACTAGCCAAGTATGTGTCTGTGTCCATTGAATTTTGCTTTTTTTGTCAAGAAAACTAAACCCCAAAGCACCCAGTAAAAATAGCTGTGCCCAAGGCAAAATATCAATAGCTGGGTAAATAGACTGTGGCCGAAAATACTCAATAAACAAATACCCACAAATACACCAAAAAGCAGGATGTTCACTCCAAAAATATCGCCACATATTTTTTATTTTTAAAAAGTAGAAGTCCTCTACTTTAAAATCTTCGGGCTTAGTTCTGGCCATGGTTCACCAATGCTTTCGTTTTTTCTACCACTAAATACTCAACTTTCTTAAAATAGAGATCAGTTGTGCAATAGGGGTCGTGAATAAATGGCTTTTTACCTTTCCCATGCATGCCAAGCAATATAATGGGTTGTTTTAAATTAGTATTTTTATACATTGCAATATGCTTAGGTTCCATAGCTACTATTACATCACCTGGCTGTGGGTTATAGCTTTCGGTTTTTGTAGTTATGTGTTCGGCTAAGCTTAAGTTTAACGTTTCCGCGTATTCAATTGCTCTCGGGTCTGCTTTATCGCCACCGCGCGTATCTAACCCGAAGGATATCGCTTGCATTCCCATGCTTTTTGCAACCACCTCTCCTAAAGGGCTGCGGCAAATATTTCCTGCACATACAAAAACGTAGCGCTCTGGCACAATGCTTAGGTTTTCAATTGAGTATTTTCTGTAGCAACCAAAAGCCGCTAATACATTGTGGTAACACAGTTTTAACAGCCCCTTTTTAGAACCGAAATGATCATTTATAAAGTTTTCTATAAATTTGGGTAGCCAAATTTTCACTTAGTGAGTTTCTCCGAAGTTATAATTGGCTTGCACACAATTGTTGATATTTGTTTGTTAATATTTGTTCGCTAAATTTTTCTTGCACCACTTTAAAAGCCTGCTTTACTTGAGCATTGCTTCTGGTAGGTGAAGTTAAAATGGCCTGAGCAAGTTGTGCAGGGCTTTTTATATCTACCAGGGTTCCTGTTATGCCTTGCTCTAGTATTTCTTCAGGGCCACCACAACGCGTAGCAACAATTGGGATTTTAGCGGCCATGGCTTCTAACGTAGAAATTGAAAACCCTTCTTTTTCGGAAGAAAGCACAAACACATTTAATTGCGCTAAAAAACCGGGGGTGTTATCTAAAAAGCCTAAAAAGTGAATGTGGTTTGTTAGGCCAAGCTCTTGAACTTGTGTTTCAAGTTGGCTTTGCAATGCTTGTTTAGCATGCCCAGCAATAAGAAAATGCGTATCGGGGTTTTGCGTTATAACTATTTTGGCGGCTGCAATTAGGGTTGGGTAATCTTTGGCTGGGCGAATGTTTCCAATGCTGCCCACTAATGTTGCATTGTCAGGAAGGTTGAACCGTTGTTTTAGCTCATTGGTTATTTCTACTTGGTAGCGAGCTACATCTATTCCGTTGTGTATAACACTTAGCTGATCACGCGCGAATAGTTTACGTTGGGCTAAGTAATCGGCCAATTGGCCGCTTACAGCTACTACTTTGCGTAAGCCTTTTTTTAACAACCAGCGCTTAACCACCATAAAACGCTCGTTGGGGTTAACATCTACTTGGCCGTGCAAAGTAGCCACAACGGGTATACGAGTTATTAAGCTAACTATAGAAAAGCTAAGCGCTGAACCTAACAGGTGGGCTTGTACAAATTTTATATTTTCGCTCTTTACGAATTTTAATAGAGCGCGGTAATAAGGGATCGACAAAAAACCAAATGGCTTAATAACTTTAAACGGTATGCCGCGCTGCTCTAATTGATTTTGAACCCAGCCAGGCCCTTTAATTAATGCTAAGTTGCGGTAGCCATCTATCTGCATTTTTTCAGCAAGGTTTAAGAAAACAGTCTCGGCCCCACCCGGCCCGGTGGTGTCTATTACATGCAGTATGGTAGGTGGTGTTGCTGTGCTGGTCATTCCGTTGATCCAGTAATAAAAGAAGTGGATGCATTTTACCCACACTGGCTTGCTGTGTCTATGCGCTTAGGTCTGTTGGTTGCTGCATTTTAAGCATGGCTTGGTGTAGAATACCCCTGTTGTTACTTACTATGTTCTCGAATGGAATCGACTATGCGCAAAATTTTGGTCTTGGATGCCGCTCAACGCAGTGCGTTGGCTGTTACACGTGCGGTAGGGCAGTTGCCTAATGTGCATATCACCACGGCCGATGCCGCGCCTATGGCGCTTGCAGGCCAATCGAAATATTCGCACAGCTACCTTCAAATACCTTGTTCTAAAGAATCCCCTACTGCTTTTATTCAATGGGTAGAGCAACACTGTTTGAACGGCCAGTTTGACCTTATTTTGCCGGTTACTGAGGTTACTAGCCAATTATTGCTGATGCAAAACTACAGTACGCAGCAACTGCCCATGGCTTTTGCCCGTTATGCAACGGTAATGGAGCTAGCCGATAAAGCTAATTTGGTGCGCCAAGCACAAGCCGCTGGGGTGAGCGTGCCCAACACACAGTTTTTTGAAAACAGCCAAGCACTGAACGTTCAGCAGGTTACTTACCCTATTGTTCTTAAACCTGCTAAATCAAAAATATACGCCAATAACCAATGGGTGAGCACCACTGTTCGAATTTTAAAATCGGAAGCCGATTTGGCCAAAGTATTAGAAGAAGATACCTACCTAGCCCATCATCCGTTTATGCTGCAAGAATTTATACCCGGCCATGGCGCTGGCGTATTCTGTTTATATAACCACGGTATACCCGTTAGGTATTTTGCCCACCAGCGCATACGAGAAAAGCCACCCGAAGGCGGGGTTTCGGTTCTTTGCCAAAGCGTGGCAGTGCCTGAACACCTTAAAGAAGCCTCCGAAAAGCTGCTCACTCAAGTTAATTGGCATGGGGTTGCCATGGTAGAGTTCCGTATTAGCCCAGAAGGCAAGGCCTATTTAATGGAAGTGAACACTCGCTTTTGGGGGTCTTTACAGTTGGCAATAGATGCTGGGGTGAACTTCCCGGCGCTGTTAACTCAACATTTTTTTAACGAGCCAGCAATAAAAGAAGCGCCTTATAAAATAGGTCAGCGCCTTCGGTGGCTTTTAGGCGATGTCGATAGCTTATATATATTTTTAAAACGGCCAAACTCTACTGCTAAAAAACTGAAGCGTATCGGGCAATTTATATGGCCGAGGCTGTTCAACCAACGCCACGAAGTAAACCGCCTTGGCGATTTAAAGCCAGCTTGGTTTGAACTTAAACACTATATTAAAGAACTGCGGGGTTAATTGGGTATGGTCAATGCACTTAAAGCCACCGCAAAATTTGCGCGTAACTGGGTAAAAGCCAGCTACGGTGAGCACACCAAGCAGCGCGAAGCTCCCCGCCTTTGGGTGCTTATGTACCATCGCATTTTACCCAAGGCTGATCCACGCTTTGCACTTGAAGAACCGGGAATGATTGTTACTCCCGAAACGTTTGAGCAACAAATAATAGAACTCAAAAAACACTTTACTCTTGTAAACCTAAACAACTGGGTAAAGCAGCATGGCGCTAATGAACCCTTGCCCAACAAGGCATGCGCCATCACCTTTGATGATGGTTGGGCCGATAACTACGAGTATGCTCTGCCTATTTTAAAAAAACATAATGTACCCAGCACGTTATTTGCTGTAGCCGACAAAATAGGTACACCGTTCCGTTTTTGGCCTAATATCATCAGTGAACTTATTGCCATTAAAGCCCCGGAATTAGCGCAGCAAGCCTTATTGCAGCCTGCCTTTGAAGCCAGCCAGCATGCTTTTTCTCGCGAGCGCAATGCACAATGCATAAACCAATTGAAACAACATTCCGAAGCTGAAATTTTTACCGCCCTGAACGCTATTAATTGGCAACACATTTTAGAAACTAACTCGCAACGCGCTTTAATGACATGGGATGAACTCCAAGAGTGTGAGGCTTCGGGTTTTTTGCAAGTAGAAAGCCATACTTGTACGCATCAACGGCTAAATAAAGGGCTGGGCGACGCCGCCCTAACCACCGAAATTGCCACCAGCAAAGAAACACTGGCCAGCAAGCTGAATAAAGATATCGAACTGTTCTGCTTCCCAAATGGCGATTACAATGAACAAGCTTTAAGCCTAGTAAAGCAGCACTATACCGCCGCGGTTACCACGCAAAATGGTATTAACCATGTGTCATCACTCAAGTTGCATGAGTTAACTCGCATTGGCATACATGAAGATGCCAGCAATACACGCCTTAAATTTTTAGCGCGGTTGGCGGGGTAGCCGGGCTTAAAATACAGTCACCCATTGAGCTAGGTTTGCTTGCAGCATTTGTTTTTCCGCTTCACATCTAGCTTGTTGGCAGGTTTTGGTTAAATACACCAGCTCGGCACTGGGGTTGCCACGCAACACTTCTATAAACTGTGCATGTTTTGCAGAAAATGCCGATGTTTTTAGCTGGCTACCCAGCTTATATGCCCACACAACTATGCGCGAACGGTTGCCGGTTTGTATGACATCTAGGTTAAGCTTGTTGCCTTCGGCCGTTATAACATCATGTATTAACTTTGCGTTTTCGGTTGCCATGCGGTTATCGCTACTGACCAGTTCTTTGCCTTGTTCTTGAGTTGTGTACAACAACTGTGAAGCCTGCCATTGAGTGTTAGCTAGCATTAAAGATGTGTGGGCTTGGGCATCAAAGCCACTGTAGTTAGGCAGCCAAATTTGGTCATCATAGTTATTAGTCATGCTGTTGGTAGGTTGCGCCTGCGTTGCTTTAGCACTTTGCACGACCATGTAAATGGGTAAGGCGGCCATAAATACAACGGCCAAGGTAAGTGCCCAAACTGGTCGAGCATTTTTTAGGTGGCTAACCTCTTGTGCTGAAGCCGCTTTTGCGGGCTGCTCTGCGTAGTTACGTATAAGCCATAAATACAGAAAGAAAATACCCGCAAATATCCACCAGCCGAAGCTGCCGTGTTCGTACACCAGGCTGTGCTGCATTTTAGAATAATAGGCGATCATAATCAGCGCTGTAACGCGCAACCAATTACCTACAACCGATAAAGTAACGAGTAAGGCAATGCTAAGAACCGCGTACTTTAACGTAAGCCTACGATAAAACGCATTGATGCCCGATAAACTCAGCGCCATCATAAAAAACGCCAGCCCAGAACAACCACCCGCAATAACCACGGTGCCGTAAGGCAAAGTAAAAGAAAATCCATCAATGTAGGCCGTTATACCTACAAGGCGCACTAAAAAGGTGGCTGCCTCTGTCGTCAATGCTCTCAAAATGGGGTTCACAACATCCCACACTGGTATCGCTAAAGACATTAGCAAAAAAACAGGGATTATACGTAAACCAATTTTCATGCCCACTAAGGGTAGCGCTAAGGTAAAAATAGCCATAGGCAGGGCTATTTGCTGCAACACTTGTAACTGAGTCGCCTCACCATAAGCCCAAATAACCGCCGGTATGATTGAAACTAAACTGTATGCTAAATGTCCACGCCATTGCTGTTTGGCGCTCACCAACTGTGCGCAGCAATAGTAAAGCGCAATTAAAAATAATGGGTAACCATGCGAATAAGCCTCATCCCATTGCGTCCATTTTGTATGCAATGAAAGCAAGGTGTTAAAGAAAAAACTAAAGGCAATAACAATAATGGCCAGCAAATACAGCAATATCGCCATAGAGGGCCTAATTTGGGGTTTCATAATGTGTTCCATCACTGTGTGCGCTTCTTTTTAGAAAGCGTTGTCGGTATAATGCCGCTAGTTTACTAAAATTTAGCTTGTACGCCACTAATCATGGATTGATTAAACACTTTGCTTCTCGTTAAGTGTTTCACCTTAGGTATTAACGGATGAAGCCCAGCCCTGCCAGTTTGAAATCGCACATTAAATCGCTTAAAAAAAGCAAAGGGGCTGTTTCTAGCCAATTCAAAAACGCTAAAAATAACCCAGAGCAGTTGGCTAGCCTTAAAGCTCAAATGCAGGCCATCAGCCAAGAAATAGCCGATGCTGAAGCGCAATATAAAGCCGCCGTTGCAAAGCTGAACATTGCAAAACAAAGCCCAACACAGGCTGAAAACAATAAAGGGGTCTTGCCAGAGCAATTCAGCGCATTAAGCTCTGAATTTTCTGAAGAATTTAGCATTGTTGAGCTGCCTAAAAACGAATGGCATTTGTGGCAGGCCTTTTGTAATACGACCAAGCATACCTCTTTGTGCCATCAACCGGCTATTTTTGAATCTATAGAAGCAGCTTTTAAACACAAAACGCGCATACTGGTTGCTAAAAGTGGCGGCACAATTATTGGCGGCTTACCACTCACTAAGCTCAGCAGTAAGTTATTTGGCACCTTTTTGGTATCGACGCCTTATTTTAATTATGGCGGCCCCCTTACCGATTACCGTAATGTGTTTGAGGCTCTAATGCTTGCTAGCAAGCCATTGCTGCATGAAATCCAAGCCAGCCATGCGGAAATTCGTACCACAGTCGCTAATGCCAATTTACCGTTTACCGATAAAAAAGCATCGATGATTTTAGCGCTGCCAAGCTCAACTGATCAGCTCGATAAGCAAGTAGGCAGTAAAGTTAGGGCGCAATTTAATAAAGCCAACGAAAACAACCCAACAGTGTCGTTTGGCCACCTAAATTTATTAGACGATTTCTACCGCGTTTTTGCGCGGAACATGAGAGATTTAGGCACCCCCGTATATTCTAAACATTGGTTCGAAACCTTGTTAAAGCAATTAGGTAAACAAGCTACGTTAGTCGTGGTGTATGTTAACAAGCTGCCGGTAGGCTCGGCCTTTTTAACGGCGCATCGCACTATGCTTGAGATCCCTTGGGCTTCTACCATTAAGCCTGCAAACAGTATGAACATTAATATGTGGATGTATCGCCAAATTTTGGGCCATGCCATTAGCCAAAATTATCAATATTTTGATTTTGGTCGCTCAACCATTGATGCAGGTACCTACAAGTTTAAAAAGCAGTGGGGGGCCAAGCCTGTTGCTCACTATTGGTATTACACATCTGATGAAGGCGGCTATGTTGCTCAAACCAACCCAGATAACCCCAAATTTAAGCTTCTGATAGCTGTGTGGAAACGCCTTCCGGTGTGGGTAGCCAATTTAATTGGTCCGCTTGTCATACGAAATTTACCTTAGTAACTGCGTTCTTATAATAAAAAATGTTATTGCTTGTTTATCGCTTCAAATTGGCGCGTTTTTGTGACAAAGTTAGCACTTAGGATTAAATAGAACCGATGGTTGAAATGTTACGGAAAACACTCACGGACCTGACAGTACGGATACTGGCTAGCCGCCCTATTTGCGCGCTAATGTCTCCCCTGCGTGCCCAATACGTACCTATTTTTATGCTACACCGCATAGAAGACAAAAACCTTGGCATTATTGGTCATTCCGCTCAAAGCATTGAAGAAGCTCTCCTATATATAAAAAAACAGGGTTACCAAGGTATTTCTATAGCTCAATTGAGCGAAGCCATCGTAAACAACAAGCCTATACCTAAAAACTCCGTTGCGTTTACACTAGACGATGGTTTTGCAGAGCAAGCCGAAGTTGCCCTGCCAATATTCGAAAAACACCAAATACCCGTAACCTTGTTTATTGCCACAGACATGCTCGATAAACAAAGCTGGTCGTGGGATTACAAGCTCGAATACATTGTGCGTAACACTCAACTAAAAAAGGCTAACGTAATTTTAGCCGGCACCCCCTTTAGCGTTAACTTAAGCTCCAACCATGAAAAAAGGCTCTTTATTCGGCAAGTTCGTTGGCATTTAAAATCCTATTCTATTGGGGAAACCAATAAATCGGTTCAGCACTTAGCCAGCAGCTTAAAAGTAGACGTGCCCGCCACGGCTCCAGAACCTTATAAGCCAATGACATGGCAGCAAGCTAAGCAAGCTGAATCAAAATACGTGAGTTTTGGTGCACATACCTGCGCGCACAATGTACTTTCTCAACTAGACGGCGACTCCGCTAAGAAAGAAATTGAACGAAGCTGGCAACGTGTGCAAGAAGAATTAAGCAACCCTTGCCCTGTGTTCTGTTACCCTACTGGGCGCCCTAATATAGATTTTGGTATGCGTGAAAAGCAGATGGCCATTAACGCTGGCTTTACCTCAGCGCTTTCCGCAGAGCCGGGTTACATAGATTTTAAACGCCGCAGCAACATAGATAATTTTTCGTTAAAGCGATTTGCGTTTCCGCATTCGATGACCGATTTCAAACAATATTGCAGCTGGATAGAGCGAGGCAAAAGCCTGGTTTTATTGCGCGATAAACCTTAACGGCGAACCACCTTTATCCATGTCTTATTCATTTAAAATCGTTTCACAGCTAACTCAACAATCGCCTTTAATTGCGCAATGGCAAAGTTTGCAAGCCGATTGTATTGATGCCAATTTTTACCACGATTGGCGCTGGCACTTTGCGTTAAAAACACATCTATTGCCAACTATGCAATGGGTTGTAGGCTACCATGACGATAGCCTGATATCGGTTGTGCCTATAGAACACAATGAGCAGACTGGTATAGTATCTTTGCCGTCTCATTCTCAAATAGATTTATTCGATGTTACATTGAATCAAAATCACTTAAACATCCAATGGCTGCACGCATTGTTTGGTTTTTTCAGCGCTGAATTTCAACATTGGAAACGTTTTAGTGTTCGCCCAGTGCTTAAAACCTCAGCTATGTACCAACTCTACGAGCAGTACAGCGGCCTAACTCACAATGACCCTTATTTAAAAAATACTTTCTTTAATGTGAGCGATGCCAAAGCATTGGCAAAATTATCTAAAAAGCACCTAAAAAACATAAATCGCCTTAGCCGAAAGTTAACTAATGATGTCTCCGAGCCTACTTTTGAGCACGCTTGCCCTTTACCAAATAGCCTAGATGTGTTTTTAGCTATTGAAGACAGCAGCTGGAAAGGCCAGCCCGGTGAAAACACAAGCATCCGTAAAAGCGCAGCCCTCAGTGCCTTTTACAAGCAAGTGGCAAACGCTTTTAATGAGACAGGTGACTGCTTTATTTGCTTATGCAACACCAACAATGAATATATTGCAGGGCAGTTTGCTTTGCGAACTCAGAATCGTTTGAGTATGGTAAAAATTGGATACAATGCGAAATTCCATCAATACGCACCTGGTAACCTATTATTAGCTGAAACCTTGGCTTTCATTGCCCATAGCCCTATCAACGAAGTTAATTTAGTCACTGGTCCTAGCTGGGCAGATCGTTGGCACCCATTAACCCAAACGGTTCATTGGCTAACTTTTTATAACAACACGTTTGGAAGCAAATGCGACTATTGGTGGGCACACATTAAAGATAAGTTAAGACCAATTGCAAACAAAGTCAGAAACAAGGCCGTTAAATGAAACCGCAAACTCTACAACCTATAAAAATTTTCATCCTCAGTGGTATTTTCACTAGCCTTTGTATGGCAGGCTTGCTTAGTTTGGATACATTGTTAGGCAGCCAAGAATTTTTAATGCAGCTCGCTTACGAGTCTAAAAAAGAAATATTGCTGAATTTAGTTGAAAACGGATTGCGACTATTTTTAATAATGTTTTTTAGTACTCTGTTTACCCATGCACTGTATACCGTAAACAAATTATTTGGACGTTTAATGCTAGTGGCTAGCTTAGCACTGGTTTATTATTTGTTGCAGTTCAACGTTTCATTATTGCTTGTATTTTATATCAGCTGGTTACTCAACTTACTCTTTATACGAGGTGTTCGCCTGTGAAAGCTCTTACTCTTGCCGCGCTTTGTATTACGCCACTCTATGCTCACGTTGCTTTGGCAGCCGATAATGCGTTTTTATTTGGCGGCGGTCCAAACCCAGAAAACTCTCAGTTTTCGATTGAATCTAACGTAATTTGGTTTGATGATGTACTCAAGAATGGCAACTTCGATCAAGTTATTACTCAGTTTGGCAGTAATCAAAACAACGCCAACGAAATCAGTTATGCCGTTTCGCAAAGCCATTATCAAACCGATTTAATCGATATATTATTTGGCTCTGCGAACGACGCAAACATTCGTTTTCGGCCAGCTCTGATAGGCAGTGACAACAACCGCACAACGGAAAAAGAACCCTTATTAAATACGCTCAACGAGCAGATTAGCCAACTAAACGCCAATGACAGCCTGTTTTTAACTTATAGCGGGCATGGTGGTCGCGCCGAGGGCGGCAAGAACAACTTCTTGTACCTTTGGAATAATACAGAGTTATCTGTATCTGATATGGCTCAAGCCATGGCAAAAGCACACTCCGAAAGTACGGTTCGATACGTATTACCACAATGCTATTCAGGTGGCTTTAACCGCTTAGCGTTTAAAAACTTAAACCCTAAGCAGGGTCTAAGCGAAGGCGCGGCTGTGTGCGGATTTACTGCGGTAGCCGATGACCAGCTTTCAGAAGGCTGCACAGAAAGCGTCAATACAGAAGACTACCGAGATTATGCTTCTTATTTTTACGCAGCCCTGACGGGATCAAATCGCAACGGTACTCCAGTGACTCAACCGGTAGATATAAATGAAGATGGCGTTGTTTCATTAAACGAAGCACATACCTATGCCTACCGTTACGGAAATAGCTCCGATATTCCACGCTCCACCAGTGAAGACTATTTACTAGCAATTGAACACTGGAGCGAACGTTGGGCATCGACAATAAACCCAGCAGCAAGTAATCAATACAACCAAACCGCCGCTATTTTAGGGTTCGATTTTGACAGCGAGCCAATGACCAACGCTTTTTACCAGGAATCGGCAAAGAAGTTAAAAGCGGCACAACTGAAAGCCGATGCAGTTTATAGTGAGTTAAGAAGCACATTTTCTACTATACGCAATAAGCGCGAAGCATTAATGCCTGCATTGTTATTAAACTGGCCGCAATTGAGTAATCCAAAAACTGAGCAGTATCACCAAACTCTAGCGCAAGAAAAGAAAAATATATTGCAGTGGCTGGCAACACAAGAAGAGATGATAGATCTGGTACAGTTAGAAAAACGGAAGCTCGAACTTATAGATAACAACATAAACACAATGCGTGAACTTGCCCGCTACCAACGAATACACAGAATGTTGAAACTCAGTCGATTACACGAACGCCTTAAAAACACAGGCGGGGAAAAGTGGGATAACTATTTGGCATTGCAAACCTGTGAAAGCTGGGTACCACCGTTAAAATAATAATTAAACAATAACTGAGGAGGGTAAAGTATGATTATTCTAGGCATTAATTACTTCTTTCATGATACATCGGCTTGTATAGTTAAAGATGGAGAGTTAATCGTAGCGCTTGAAGAAGAGCGTTTAACACGTCAAAAACATACTTACCAGTTTCCTCAAAATGCAATTGAGAAGTGCTTAGAAGTTGCTAACTTAACATATGAAGATATTGATCATATTGCCTTATCTATTTCTCCCTACAAAGATCTGTTTAAAAAACTGGCTTATGCGGTTTCACTTACAACAAGTGCCAAACCATTTATTAAGCATGAGCTTTGGGGTATTTATGCTAAACAATCTACCTATAATCGTTGGTTTAATCAGCATTGGAAACAAGTGCACAAGAAACCTAGCGTTCATTTTATAGAGCATCATTTATCTCACGTTGCTGGCAGCTATTTTGTTTCACCCTATGAGAAGGCTGCACTACTATCGATAGATGGTTCAGGGGAATGGTCAACCGCGATGCTGGGGTATGCGAGCGGCAGTGATATTGAAATTTTTTCTGAAAGCCATTTCCCACATTCTTTAGGCTCTTTTTATGAAGCTGTCACTCAGTTTTGCGGCTTTCAACCAAACTACGATGAGGGTAAAACAATGGGGCTCGCCCCATTCGGTGATCCAAATCCATACTTTGATGCTGTAAATAAACTTGTTTCAGTGACAAGCGAAGGGAAAATTCAAGTAGATTTAAGTTACTTCAGCTATCAAAACCAAGGGCATCAACGTTTTAATCAAAAGTTTATTGATACCTTTGGAAAACCTAGAGGTCCAAAAGAGCCATTTGAAACTCGTCACAATGATATAGCTGCGGCATTCCAATCTGTATTAGAAGAAAAAATACTTCAAATGTGTAAGATATTGGAAGAAAAGACATCCGCCGATTACCTAGTCATTGCAGGGGGTGTTGCTTTGAATAGCGTTGTAAATGGTCGCATTGTTCGCGAGACACGCTTTAAAGACGTTTATGTTATGCCTGGTGCAGGCGACAATGGCACCTGTATTGGCGCAGCCTACTATTGCTATAATAAAATTTTAGGTCACTCGGAAAGAGTACATCACAACAGCCCGTATTTGGGTACCGAGTATTCAAATGAATATATTGAAGCACTTCTAAAATCTGCAAAAGTAAGCTATGAAAAATCGAATGATGTCTGCTCAGATACGGCAAAATTACTTCGTGACGGAAATATTTTAGGCTGGTTTCAAGGTAGAATGGAAATAGGACCAAGATCACTTGGCAGCCGTAGCATAATTGCCGACCCTTCTTTGCCGGGAATGAAAGATAAAATAAATGCAGAAGTAAAACACCGTGAAGCTTATAGGCCGTTTGCACCTTCTTGCCCAACAGAGCACAAGCACAAGTATTTTGACATTACTGTCGATGATCCGTTTATGTTGAAAGTTTGCAATGTTCTCCCTGAAATGCGAGATAGAATACCCGCCATTACTCATGTAGATGGGAGTGCACGTCTACAAACGGTTCACGAAGACACTAACCCGAAATACCATAAAATGATCAATGAATTTGGCCGACTTTCTGGTATACCCGTTATATTAAATACCAGTTTTAATATTATGGGCGAGCCTATTGTAGAGTCTCCTGTTCATGCTCTAAGATGCTTTTTTTCCACTGGGTTAGATAAACTTATTATTGGGGATTATATAGTTCATAAGTAATAGGGCAGCCAGTCAATAGTGGCAAATTAAAGATACTGCTCTTTTAATTCGCCACGTTTAATACGCCGCGCTTCTTTAGCATGTCTAAGAATCTCTATTGGATTATATATGGGTTGCAACATAATAAACCCACTCGATACGCCATATTTCAACCCTGATTTAGACACTTCGAGCCCAAGTGTTTCATTTGCGTCGACCTTTTTATAATATACCGCTTTTAATGGTAGAAAACGGTATACACCTTTCGGTTCTGCGATTTCTATTGGCCATTTCCCCAAATATTTAACTATCCTGAACAAAACTTCTACGTCGCCCTCCATCCAATCAAACCGGACTTTCAAGTTTTTACGTTGTAAATTAGGCGCTTTGGTACCTAATGCTGGCTCTACGTCTAACTCTGCTAGGTTCCCGTTGTTTTTATACCCTTCGATAATAGTGTGAATTCCCTTAGCCGCAAGAAGATCTGTTACTTTTATCAAGGAGTGTTTTTCTTGTTTAACAGGCATCGGAATGGCTTTTTGAAACAAAATGCTACCTTCATCGACCTTTTCGTTTAGCCTATGAATTGTTATACCAATTTGATCAGCGCCATCTATCACTTGCCATAAAAATGGGTTTCCACCTGCGTAATTGGGAAGCAACGCAGAGTGCGCATTTAATGCAGCGACTTTAACAGCCTTGATTACAGGCTGCTCTAAGATAGGAGCACTAAAGGTGACTAAAAAATCGATGTCCGCATCCTTTATCCAATTGGCTAGGTTTTCCTGATTGGTGAATGGGAAGTGCAGGTATGGGATTCCGTATGTTTTTGCCACGGCTTTTGTTGAGCTGTGAGGTTCAAACCATTTTTTTAAATGCCCAATAACGGTTTTTTTTAGACCCCTAATGTTTGAATCGTCTGGAGATAACCCTACAACAAGCGCTAGTAGATTTTGTTTGGCTAACTCTTCAGCCATAATAACAGCGCAGTCTGAAACTAGGGCCACTTTAAACATTACTACTCCTTAAATACCATTAAACATCGGATGCTTATAGGCTAGGCTCAAGCATATTCTTCATCAGATTCATGTGTAAAGCCAAATATTGTAATTCTGCGTAAAAACTTGATTGGCAGTTTTCGTTTAGGGCGCATTTCACTTAATATCTGTTTAAGCTTAAGAACAAATATCAAATTTTTTCTTTGCCAATATGTAAAACAATAAAGTTGAAGTAACGAAAATGGCGACTATTAACCTATCTATTATTATTCCAAGCTACAACCGCCCAGAACTCGCTATGCGTGCCATAAAAAGCGCGCAAGCGAATATGCTTGAGGGTGACGAGTTATGGCTTATTAATGATGGGTCTACTGTTAGCTATCAAAGCATTCAAAATTATTGCCTTCAGCAACCACAGCTAAATTACGTACTTGCCCAAAATGGCGGGGTTTCCTCTGCCCGTAACATTGGTCTAAGCAAGGCAAACTGCAATTTTATAGCTTTTTTAGACGACGATGACGAGTGGCTAGATGGGCATTTAGCGGCACATCGCCGTGCCTATGCTGCAAACCCTACTCTAATTGCGACATTTTCAAATTTTTATGATGGAACAGACGATAATAACCTAAAGCCTAATGGAGTTAGCCGTTGGTCTTCGCACAAGCGTGATTTACGAACAGCTCTCACCCCTATGAAACCTAAAAACAACCTACCAACTATCTATGAGGGTAACCTCTACTATGATCAGCTACTTGCCGATCATATGTCGCTCTCTGCGCTGTCTGTTAATAAACACCTAATTGCTGGCAATATTTTTGAGGTTGGTTTGAAAAGAAACCAAAGCTGGCTGTTCAGTTCCAGGTGCTGCCAAAAAGGGAGTATTGCCTTTATAGATGCTTCCTTAGTTTTACAGCATTCGCCTGGCGTTGTTCGTGCAACCAATATTAGTGCCGAAGAAACCATGCTGTCGCGTTTGTATGTAATGGAAAAAGTATGGGGGCGGGATGATGCCTTTTTAGAGCATCACAACAATGCGTTTATTCAATGGTATTTCAATGATTTTTATGGTGTATTTAGAAGCGCTATCTCACTTTTAAAGCCGAAGCTTTTATGGCGTGCTTATAGAATCATTGGTTTAAAAACCTTTTTTAAGTTTTCTGCCAAGGCCATTTGGGCAATTTTGAAACGCCAAAAGCCCATTTATAGAAACGCCTAGTTACGTTGTAGCCAATAGTCTTGCGCCGAACTGGCTTTGCGACCTTGTTGTGAATGCTCGTTCCAGTAACTTAACCCTTTGGGTTTATAGCCTAATTTCTTGCTTGACCGGATAGAGGCGAAGTTATTCCAAAAGATACCCACCACGATCCCTTCTTTACCACGTTCGTGAATCATCGGCATGGCAGCATTAAGAATTAATCTTCTTACCCCTTGGCCTCGACAGGAAGGGTGCAACCACAAACCATATTCACACACCCACCGTTCATTAAAACAAGCCATAACCCCGGGGCTATGTTGATAGGGTTCTATAGCAAACCAGTCTATACCTACCAGTTGTTCATTTTTACGTGCTATGAAGCACAGTACTTTATTGTTTTTTACACGCTCGGAATCACTCGGTGAGATCGATATTTCTTGCGCTTGCCTTAATGACTCTAATTCATCAAAGCTCACCTGATTAATACAGATGGCGGTTTCTATATTAACCTGAACTTGCTGGCATGGCAGAGTAAAAATTTTTTCTATTTTAATGATACCCACTTTACTCAAAACTGAGTTCGCAATTTCGGTTAGTAAGGCTTTAAGTCCAAAATTTTTATAGGCTTGGATGTAGGCGTGCATGCTTATCACCTTTTAGTTTATAGAGCATGGCTAACAATGAGTTGTTTACAATAGTTAAGCTCACCATGTCGCATTGTTGGTTGGCAAATTTTACTTTGTAATTCGAGTTTTTACCTTCGCCAGCCATGAAATCATAGGTATGAGTATTGCATTGCAAAAAGGCTTGCTCTATAGAGTACCCAAAATGCAGCGTGCCCAAAGACACACCCTTCAAGAAATCTTCAATAAAACCGCCTTGCAGGTTATAAGTTCGGTTACCTACGGAGATATCCAATAATACAGAAACCGGCTGTTCATCGGCTTTTAATACCGATAAGTTAACACGGTGTCCTTCTTCATGCAGTTTAGGCAATAAGGCTTTTATGAAGGCTAGGTTTTTACCTTTATAACAAGGCTTGTACCAACGGTCTCTATGAAACTTATTCAGCAGTTCGATAAAGCCATCTACGTTTGGCCACATGTTCTCAACACTGACGGTATGGGTTGATTGCAATCGCTTACGGCGGTTAAATAGCTTTAAGCGAGTATTACTGCCTAGAGACGCGATATAAGTTTCAAAGTCTGTGTCGAGCGTATTCACCGAATAAGCTATATCAACTTCGCGTTGAAACACCCGCTTATTTTTTTGCTGCGCGGTTTTATAAAAACCTTCTAACCAAGGAGCAGAAAGTGGAACATCTTTTAAAACCAACTCACTGCATGGGCTGGCTAACATTGTTTTTAATGCGGCTTCGGCACTACGGTTAATGCCATTAGGATTAAAGTACTCACTGCGTATTGAAGCCAATTCTGCACACCCTTGGCTGAATGGATGCAACGTTTCAACAGGCAGTAGGCCCTTTATTTTGTGCCTATGCACATAGGCTTGTGCTTCGTCCAGGACTATAAGCTTTGTATTGTGTTGAAGCTCACTGTGCCAGGTTTCTAACCAAGATTGTTGCCAGGCTTGCGTTTGGAATAACGTAATTGGGTCTATTTGAGCGAAAAACGGGTCTTGTTTCACAATGGTCACTCAAAGTTACAGGCGATAGTTTAATGAAAGTACCCAAGATAGATCGGTATCGTTTAGCAGATCTTCTCGTAGGCTTGCTGAGGTTGTCCAATGGCTTCCAAGTACTTTTTGTATAGAGGCTGTTAATGATTGGCTGTGAGACTCTTCTTGTTTGCTGTCCGATACTTGAAGTGTAACTTGAGCATTATTAGCAAAGCTGAAGGTAGATTGCGCAGACCATTGCTCAAACGATACATCGGTATCTTGGCTGAACGATTCAATCTCAATTAGGCTGTTGGTTTGCCCTATAGAGTAATTCATGGCCAATGTAATAGAGTCGGTTGGTTTAATATTTGTTAAACCAAATTGTATTTGATCGGCTTGCACATATTGCACCTGCTCAAAAGTTCTATCTAACCCTGCAATGGTAAACACATCAATAGTATCGGTAATACTACGGCTTACTGCAGTGTTGAAGGTAAATTTGGAATGAGAATATAAATACGCTGCGCTTCCTGTAAATGATTCAGCCGTGGTGTCTTCTATCTCTGTCTGGTTAAATGCACCCGCTATATTAATAGAGTAGTTTGGCGTTTGAAATGTTCGGCTGGCATTAACACTCGCCACACGTTGGCCTGAAGTAGACGCTCGCCATTGCGCGCCCCCCTGCCAAGAAACTCTTGGGCTAGCCGCAAGAATTAATGAATAACTATAGGTTTCACTGCGATCACTCACTTGTGAGGAGCCGCTGCTTTCTATCGATTGATTGATCTCTCGATATAAAGAAGACACTGAAAACTGGTGCCTTAGGGTTGGCGATTGTGGAATATTTAAACTGACTTGGCCCGAGGCGTTGTCGGTTATCGTAACAGTACTAGACTCTGCGCTTTCGGCTTCTGAGTGCGCATAACCCAGCATGCCGCTTAAACGATTAGATTCTGTACGCCAAAGCAACTGATTATTACTTTGCCAGCTGTCTGGTATAAAATCGTTAGCAGATTCAAGTGCCGTAGAAGCACTGCTTTGCAGGGCAACCTTTGAGTGCACATAATTAAAAGTAACCGTTGGCGTAATTCGAGACGTTATCGGGTCTCCGCTATTGACTTGCCCCGCAATAGAGGCACCCCATTCAGCTTGCGAAAAAGCTATAGGTGCGGCCATTGTTAGCAGTAGTGTTATTGGCAACAGTTTCACATATGCGCCCATCGCGGAGACCTTATTGTTGATAAACCACGCCAGATACATTTTCTGCGCCAAGCGCTTCAACTGAATCTTCGATGCTATCTAAATTGGCCTTACCGTATGGCACAGTCAGCACTGTGTGATCTACATATTTAGTTAATACTCGGGCTTCGCTGCTCACTAATACGGGTGGCGCATTTATAACTATAAAGCGCTCTGGGTATCGGTTGCGTAATTCATACAAAAGATTTTGCATTTCTTGTGAAGAGAATTGCTCAACCGCCGAAGCTGGGTTGTTGCCTGCTGGAATAACATTGACTCTGTCTATCCCTGATGGGTAAATAATATCTTCTATTTTAATGGCATCACTTTGCATGTAATCGGTAATGCCCGTGTGCAGATCAGATGAAACTAAATCGGCTAAATCGGTGCCGTAAGGATTACAATCGACCAACAATGCAGAAGACTTTACATCGAGCGCAAAAGATATCGCTAAGTTCAATGCGGTTACAATGGTGGCGTCATTTGTGTCAACTGAACTCATCATCACAGCGATATTGCCAGAATCACCATTGCCAATTAGTTTAATTCTAAGCTCACGAAAAGCGTTAAGAACCGCTCGATTCTTCATACCAGAGTAGACTAATTTTTTACGGCGCATTTCACTTACCAACATCGGGTTTGGGTTACGAATGTCTTGTACCGAGCCTTTGCTTTCGAACAAACGATCGGCATTTTGCACTTCTTTCAATGCAACTTCTAATTTACTGCTTTCTTTAACTTTTGTAGGCGCGGGCTTCGTCTCTGCTTGCTCTTGACGACTGGCCTTGTTTTTCTCGTACGCCTTAAATAGCTTATTGCTATCCATGTTTACTCCAAATAATGTTCATACACAGATCAACCATTTAAAAGACCCAATGAAGGTACCGCGACAAACGCGCCTACATAAATCCCCATAAAGGCCACAATAATAGCCCCTAAAATTAGCAAAGACTTTAAGCTCGCCAACTCTGTGAGTGTATTGTTGTACATTGGTATCGTGGTCATTAACTGTATGTGCGAAGGTAAGTTATCGGCCATAAAGGTGGCGGATCTTACTTTTGAATCTAAAAATATCATTACTCCGATCACACCTAATGGCGCTAAGAAACCCAAAATTGGACCTAATGCAGCAAAGTGAATTGTTTGCAAACCATCAGAATGGAGTGGATACGACGCTGGCTCATGAATTTTATAAGTAACACCTTGACCTTCTATATCGAGTGTCATGGTAAGGCGCGCACTTTCACGACGTTTCAACATATCTTCATATACATCTTTGGTTACGGCGTAATCACGAGTTAATTCTTTAAAGGTTGCCTGCTTTGCTGCAACTGTTTCTGCGTTGGCTAAAGAGCCCTGCAGCAGTCGTTGGTTACTGTTTAAACGTTGCTTAGCGGCGGTTAAATCGGCGCGTGTTTTACTAATGAGCTCTTTTAAGGTTGTAAACGCAGGGTTTTCAACGTTTGCATACTCTTTGTTGGCTGCGTTTTCTTTCTTTTGATTAGCAATTTGAGCTCTCAAGGCCGCGATTTGATCTTGAATACTTACAATGTCTGGGTGTGTGTCTAAATAACTTAGGCGTAACTCTGATAAACGTTGCTCGTAGTTCTCTAGCTGACGCTCTTCAAAGCTTTGGGGGCGTTCTCGTTCGATTGCCAAAAATTCAGGCTCAACAGCCAATTCAGATTCGTAGCTTTCTAATCTTGCCGTTAAATCTTGAATTTCAAATTCTAATATCTGAATATCGTTTTTATATTTCGATACTTGGTTAGCCACACCGGCTTCCGTAATTTCAATATTTTTAGAGCTGAACTCTTTTAGCTTTTGCTCGGCGGCTTCTAATTGGCTTTTGTAGGTTTCTACTTGTGCGTTAATGAACTCATAAGCGCTAGAAGATTCTTCACGTTTTTTTCGAGCTGTTTCAGCGACAAATGCTTGTGTCGTGGCATCAATCACATTAAAGGCCACATCAGGCGAGCTGGATGAATACTGCACGGTTACGTAATCGTTGTTTGCGGTAATGCGCATGGTATTTCGTAAATGCGCTATTTGGCGATCTGGGTTTTCTAACCCTGCGTTCGTCGCCACTGTGCGCAAGATACGATCAGTAAAAATTATATCGCGCGCTTCTTTCGAACGATCGATTTTAGTAATTTCTGCTTTGCCATCGAGTAAGTTGCCAATAATATTCGTTACATCGGCATATAATATTACTTTAGAGGTATAACTTTTCGGCGCTAGAAACCCCAACGCAAGCGAAACGGATGAAATAAAAATAAATGCGGCAACCACAAAATATCGGTACTTAAGAAGCTCTACTTTAAATGCATGCAGCACTTCTTTGATATTAGTAGGATCCATTAAAACTCACCTCGCCAAATACTCTTTTCAGGAATGGTTATTAAATCACCGGGTTGCAACAGGTAGTTAGTTGTAACATCTCCTTTTTCTAAAATGTCACGCACCCTGATTTCGTACTCTTTATAGCCCTTTTCAGTGAGTCTGTTTAATACTGAGCGGTTCGCAGCACCAAACGGGCTAACACCACCGGCCGCTAACACTAAATCCATTACAGTCATGCCCTCTACATAAGCAATAGACACTGGCTGATTAACTTGGCCCATTGCCCTTACCCGAAACTGATACGCCGTACTAACAGGCTGTGTTACCGAAACCGTCACTTCTGGATTTTTAATTACTTTTTTAAGCGCCGAACTCATAATAGCCGCCAATTCAGCTGGCGTTCGGCCCTCTGAACGAACATCACCCATTAACGGCATGGTGATAAAGCCATCGGGGCGTACAACAGCCGTTCGGCTCAATTCGGCGTTTCGCCAAACATCAACCATTAGAACATCGCCTATACCGATTACATACGGCTGCTTTTTATAGGTAAGCTCAGGTGCCTGGCCTTTAATTGAACCACTCGATGCACAACCGACAACCAATAGGGTTAATACAATGCTTAACACCTTAACCAGTGAATAGCGTTTCATAAATCAATGCACTCCTTTGCCAAGCAATACTACTTCTATGGTTTGGATCATGATTAAAAAATCCATCATAAAGCTGTGGTTTTTTGAATAATATAAATCGTATTCAAGTTTTCCTCTGGCATCTTCAACAGAAGCACCATAAGGGTAATTAAGTTGCGCCCAACCCATTAAACCAGGTTTGACGGCATGTCTATGTGAGTAAAATGGTATCGATTCATTTAATTCGGCCACAAATTCTGGGCGCTCTGGACGTGGCCCAACAAAGCTCATCTCACCTTTTAATACGTTATATATTTGAGGTATTTCATCTAAGCGTGTATTGCGAATAAAAGCACCTACTTTGGTAATGCGGGAGTCATTTGCACTGGCCCACACGGCTTTACCGCCTTTCTCTGCATCTTGGCGCATTGAACGAATTTTGTATATTTTAAATAATTTTCCATGTTGCCCGACACGTACTTGTGAATAAAGTATGGGGCGGCCTGTTTCAATAAAAACGAGAAATGCAGCAAACAGAACAAATGGAAGTAACACGATGCCAAGCGCAACACTGATAAAGATATCGAAGAGCCGTTTTGCGAAATCGCGCGTTTTAGATACCGTAAAACCATCGGCAAAAATGATCCATGATGGACTCAGTAAGCTCAACTTAACTTGGTTGAATTCACGTTCGTAGAAGCCTACGGCGTTGATCACGTCTATACCGCCCAGCTTGCAGCGAATAAGTTCTTCTAAAGGAAACACGACCCCATCAGACTTACGACGCTCTTCTTGAGCTACTACTATTTCAGAGATTCGATTTTCACGGCAAAAAGACAGCCAATCGGTTGGTTTTTCTAAACAGTATTGACTGGCTACGTCACTTTGACCTGAGCCTATATAGCCTATAACTTTAACGCCTAAAGTAGCCTTATCTTTTTCATAATCTCGCTGTAATTGTCTAGCCGATGCGCCGGTTCCGATGACCACAATTTTTCGGGTTAGCTGATCTGAGTTGACCAATTTACTAAAGAAATGCCGCGAAGCTAACGTGAAGCCGGTTGAAAGCATTACAACCCAAAAGAGGTTGTTGCCACCCACATAAAAATAAGGCCATATTTCTGCCAAAATGGTAAGTGCCAGTGCGCCTAAGAAACAATATGCAACCAACGTACGAAAAAACATCGCCAAAAAGCCTTCGCGCATTAAGGCTAAATAGACCCCCATGGCCAACGAACCGCAACTCAAAATGATGGCATAAATAAGGGCTAAAGCTGGGCTGTACTCAACATGGGATGCTGGAGAAATATTGAATGCTTGCTGAAGATTTTCTAAAAAATAAAAACTTAGGAAAAGGATGCCGAATTCAAACGCCCCTAACAGTATGTAGGGCAAATGAAGGTAGTGTTTTCGAATCCGTATATATGACACTGTCGCTATCCTTGCTGTGAATTTCCGAGGCTATCCCGCCACTTTTTATCTTCCAGACTGAAGATGGTCATATTTTGCGCCGAAGAGGACAAAACTACAAGCCCAAATTGCCATCTAGCGCATGCATTTACGGTTAAAACAGAGTAGAATTCTGTTCAATCTAATCGATTTCACGACGAATCGTGATCGTACAAGATCAGCCATTATGTTACAGGATGTAAAAATGCAAAAAGCCAAGGATGCCGGCCAGACAATTGTTCATGCCATGTCTATTGATGTAGAAGATTATTTCCACGTCGCTGCGTTTGCAAAAACGATCAAGCCTTCCCAATGGGATAACATGCCCTCCCGTGTGGTGAACAACACCCACCGGCTTCTCGATATTTTTGAACGCAAAGGTATAAAATCGACATTTTTTGTATTGGGTTGGGTCGCCGAACGAGAGCCTGATTTAGTTAAACGAATTGCTAGTCAAGGCCACGAAATAGCCTCGCACGGTTACAGCCATCAACTAATTTACAGCCAATCCCAATCCGTTTTCCGAGAAGAAACTTACAAATCGAAAGCCATTTTAGAAGACATTATTCAGCAACCCGTTTTAGGGTATAGAGCCGCTAGCTATTCTATTACTAAAAAATCGCTTTGGGCACTCGACATTCTCTCTGAGCTAGGCTTTACGTGGGATTCGAGTATTTTCCCTATTTATCATGATAACTACGGCATACCCGATACCCCCACGCATCCGTATCAAATTAAGCTCAAAACGGGCAAAACATTAACGGAATTTCCAATTACCACCGCAAACGCCCTCGGGCTTTCTATACCTGCGGCAGGTGGCGGCTACTTTAGACAGTTCCCCTATTTTGTATTTAAAAAACTTTTTCATATGGCCAGTAATAACGGAACGTCGCCCAAAATATTCTATTTACACCCGTGGGAGCTCGATCCTGACCAGCCTCGCTTCGAAAACGCCAGTTGGTTTTCTAGGTTTCGGCATTACACCAATTTAGATAAATGCGAAGCTCGATTAGAACGTTTAATAGACGACTTCCAGTTCAGCACTATGAGCGACAGCCTTACAAGCTTCGAGCAGCGAGAAACTTTTACTAATATAGACAGCGGGTTAATTAAGCTCGTTTAAAAGCAAAGGACAATGAATGACAGCACAACATGGAAGAACCGTTTCGGTCATTGGCTTAGGATACGTTGGCTTACCTGTAGCGGTAGCCTTTGGTAAACAATCCTTTTCCGTTGGCTTCGATATTAACGAAGCTCGTATTGCCGAGTTAAAAGCTGGCTCAGACAGTACAAAAGAGGTTGCGCCAAGTGAGTTAGCCTCGGCCAACGTATTATTTACTGCCAACCCAGCCGACCTTGCCAAAGCCGACTTTCATATTGTGGGTGTTCCAACGCCCATTAATGATTCAAAGCAACCCGATCTAACCCCTTTAATAAAAGCCTCTGAAACCATTGGACCACATCTAAAACCTGGCGATATCGTTGTATACGAATCGACGGTTTACCCTGGTACAACAGAGGAGGACTGTGTTCCCGTACTAGAACGCACTTCCGGGTTGACCTGTGGTGTAGATTTCTTTGTGGGCTATTCACCAGAGCGTATTAATCCTGGCGATAAAGAAAGAACTTTTACCAATATTACCAAGATTGTGTCGGGCCAAACGCCAGACATACTTGAAATTGTGGCTCAGGTTTATGAGTCTGTTGTCACTGCAGGGGTTCATCGAGCGAACAGCATTAAAGTAGCTGAAGCAGCCAAGGTGATCGAAAACACCCAACGAGACTTAAACATTGCGCTAATGAATGAATTGGCGATCATTTTTAATCACATGAATATTGATACCTTAGAGGTTTTAGAAGCTGCTGGAACCAAGTGGAATTTTTTACCTTTCCGCCCTGGATTAGTCGGCGGCCACTGTATTGGTGTTGACCCTTATTACCTTACTCACAAGGCCGAAAAGCTTGGGTACCACCCTGATGTCATTTTAGCAGGTCGTCGTATTAACGATGGCATGGGTGAGTATTTGGCCGGGCAAATAGTCAAGCAACTCATCGCGAACGAGCAAGCCGTTAAGGGTGCAAAAGTTGCGATTTTAGGTGTCACATTTAAAGAGAATTGCCCTGATATTCGTAATTCAAAAGTTATTGATGTGATCAAAGGCTTAGAAAGTTGGGGCGTAGAGGTGGTAACCTGCGACCCTTATGCCAACGTTAAAGATACCGAACATGTATATGGTCTATCTTTGTCCCCATTTGAAGCGTTAGGTGATCTATCTGGCGTTGTAGTTGCCGTTGCACATGAAGAATACAAAGCGCTTACTGCAAAAACGCTTAAAAACATCTTAAAGCCACAGGCGGGTGTTTTTGACATCAAATGCATTATGAATAAACTTGAGTTTGCCGAGCATGCTGTACCTCTTTGGCGCTTATAAGTAAAAAATAGGAACACATTATGTATCTCGACCACTTTGGATTTAAACGCCACCCTTTTAGAATGGCGCCTGAGGAAGACTTCCTTTACATGAGCCGCCAACATTCGCGCGCCTTTGTGTTTATGGATTCGGCTGTTTGGAGCCCTGAAGGATTCGTGGTCATCAGCGGTGAGATTGGTTCAGGAAAAACGACTCTGCTCAAGAAAACCATTTCTGATTTAAAAGACAGTGTTCAGCTGTTTCACATTGCCTACACCAATTTACAAGGCGATGATTTATTCCAGGTAATTATGCAACAGGCCGCACTAAAAGTAGCCGAGCCTAACAAAGTGACCATGCTTTTTGCGATTAACGATTACTTTAAGCAAATGGCAGCGAGAGGCAAGCCAGTATTATTGGCCATTGACGAAGCGCAAAACTTAAGCCATGAGAACCTTGAAGATATCCGCATGCTTGCAGGCATGGAAGGACCTGATGGTCCGATATTGCGAGTAATACTATTAGGCCAGCCTGAGCTTAAAAAGCACATCTCTGATATACCTCAGCTCACTCAACGGGTAAAGCTCTTCTTCCATTTAGAAGGCTTATCGCCAGAAGATACTAAGCATTATATTTATCATCGCTTGGCTGTTGCCGGCTTTAATGAGACGAACCTTTTTACGGATGATGTGGTAAGCGCTATTCACGAGCATTCTGAGGGGATACCTCGGTTAATTAACAAAATATCGGATGGGTTGCTATTGTGCGCTTTTGCTGAAGACCGTAAAAAGCTGCAAATTGAAGACATCGAAGAAATTCGCGATGAACTATTAGTGTCCAGTGATGAAATGCCTGAATCTCATGGCAACCACACTTCTAGTAAGGCGTCTCAAGGTACTGTCTCTGTCGACAATAGTGATTCGGCACTGAACCGAATTGCCGACGCATTAGAGCGAATCGAAGCAAAGCTTTTTCCTGAGGAAAGCGCTGAAGAACCCACCAAAATAAAAATATTCGAAGAAGCTAAGCGGCGCTTACAAGATAAAAAATAGTGCTTAGAAAACCGCAGCATCTATCTACGGTGCTGCTTACGGCCTTTGTTTCGAATTCTTGACAGCCAAAACCGTTTTCAAACTCCCTTACCCCTTTAACAATTTAATCGGCCGCTCTATGGTTAAACGATAAAACTAATAATTAGGTTTCACCATGAAATTAACATCCCTTCTCGGAAACTCTCAAAAGCTAGACGGCGGCGCAATGTTCGGCAACGCCCCAAAAGCCATGTGGCAACGCTGGTACGACTGTGACGACCTTAATCGCATTCATTTGCAGTGCCGATGCTTATTGGTACAACACGAAGGTAAAAACATCTTATTTGAAACCGGCGTGGGCGCGTTTTTCTCTCCTGAGATGAAAGATCGTTTTGGTGTTCAAGAGCCGAATCATGTGCTTCTCGATTCTTTGGCCGAACATGGATTAGCGCCAGAAGATATCGATATTATTGTGTTAAGCCACATGCATTTCGATCATGCCGGTGGCATGCTAACGGCGTATAAAGAGGGCGAAGAACCAAAGCTCGTATTCACTAATGCTCATGTTGTCGTCAGCGAAGCCGCTTGGCAACGCGCGATAACCCCTCACCCACGTGATCGCGCTTCATTTATTCCGCACTTAAACAGTTTGTTAGAAACCTCTGGAAAATTACACCGAGTGCAAGGAACACGCTGTGAACTCTTAGGCGACGCATTTCGTTTTCATTACAGCGATGGCCACACACCAGGCATGCTGCTAACTGAAATAGACAGTGAAATTGGCGCCGTTGTTTTTGCCGCAGACCTCATACCTGGAACGGCTTGGGTACACGTACCCCTGAGCATGGGCTATGACCGATACCCTGAAATTTTGATCGATGAAAAACGCCGTTTACTTGCCGACTTAAACGCTCGAGAAGGCAAATTGTTTTTCACACACGACCCAAGCATTGCTATGGGAACCGTTGATGTGAATGAAAAGGGTAAATACAGTGTGAAAGACACAGTAGCCGCCTTTTAAAGACTGCTTTTTCGTTATTTACGGGCACTTAGGTTCGGAACAAAGCAGGAATTAACCAGTGTCTGGTTATTTTAAATGACTGTGCTAGACTACTGGTTAAACATACAGCCTAGTGCCACAATGCAACGAAAAATAATTCACATAGATTGCGACTGCTTTTACGCTGCTGTAGAAGAGCGAGACTTCCCGCATTTAAGGGGCAAACCCGTTGCGGTGGGCGGTCGCAGTATGCGTGGGGTGTTATCTACTTGTAATTATGAAGCTCGGGCTTTTGGGCTTCATTCTGCAATGCCTACGCATCAAGCGGTAAAATTATGCCCCGATGTTATTCTGCAACCCTCTCGATTCGATGTATACCGTGAAGCTTCTGAGCGCATTCACGACATTTTCTTGCAATATACCGATACTATAGAGCCTTTATCTCTCGATGAAGCCTTCATGGATGTCACTGGCTCCGAGCTATTTTCTGGCAGCGCTACCCTATTGGCTGAGCATATACGACAACAGATATTTAAAGAGGTGGGTATTACGGTATCGGCTGGAATTGCCCCGAACAAGTTTTTAGCCAAGGTGGCCTCCGATTGGAATAAACCCAATGGCTCTTTTACCATTAGCCCTAACCATGTTGAAAGATTTGTGCACCAGCTTCCGGTTAAAAAAATATTTGGCGTAGGCGCTAAATCGGCAGAACGCTTAAAACAGTTTGGCGTGGAAACGTGCGGCGATATTCACCAGCATTCAATCACTGAATTAGTGAATAAGTTTGGCAAAAGCGGTTTACGCTTATATGAACTCAGTCGAGGAATCGACAACCGCCCCGTTAGCAATGATAGAACGCGAAAATCACTCAGCATAGAACATACCTTTAGCGCTAATTTATCAACCCTAGGCGCTTGCCTTAATAAACTCCCAGAACTGTATGATTCACTGTCTAAGCGGCTAGCCAAGAAGTCCGATTTAGGTATTCGAAGTTTATTCATGAAAATTAAATACGCCGATTTTAAGCAAACAACCATTGAGCGTTGCTTACCTCTCGACTCAGAAAGCTATCAAGCGTTGCTATTATCGGCGCTCGATAATAACCATCAACCCGTTAGGTTGATGGGCTTAGGTGTAAGATTTAAAGAAGAAGATAAAAATCAGTTGAGCTTATTTTGATTCACGTTCACGCATTTTATCGAAAAGGTCGGCGTTTATCGTACCTTCGGTCGGTGGAATTTTAGTGTGTAATGCAGTTTTAGATAACATGTGCGCGGTAATAGGCGCGGTTAAAAACAAGAATAACGTGATCAGTATTTCCTTAACGGTTATCCCCGATACTTGCCCAAAAAAAAACACGATTGAGCCAATTAGAATGGCGCCTATACCTAAAGTACTGGCCTTAGTCGGAGCATGTAATCGCATGTAGAAATCGGGCAGCTTGGATAAACCCACAGAGCCGATCAATAAAAACGCGCCACCTATTAGTAAGAATATCGAGGCTATAATTTCGTTCATATCTTAATTACCTTTACTCAATGATGTCGCCACGTAATAAAAACTTACACACAGCCGAGGTACTGACAAACCCTAACATAGCAATAAAAAGCGCACCTTCATAATACAACGGCGACCCCATGTACAACCCTAGCAACACAATCAACGCGATGGCATTAATGTACATCGTATCAAGCGCGATAATGCGATCTAATATGTGCGGGCCTTTCATAAAACGCCATAAGTTTAACAACAGGGCTACACCCACCACTGCGCCTACAAACATAACCACCATACTTAACATTCGAAGATCTCCTTTAACCGGGCTTCGTAGCGTTTTTTTATTGAAGCGATGAGTTCTTGTTCATCTTCAATGTGCAGCGCATGCACATAGAGCGTTTTTCTATCGGCTGAAAGCTCGGTACTCACGGTGCCAGGCGTTAATGAAATGGTGCTGGCAAATAAGGTAATTGGCAGCGCTTCTTTCATATCTAGCGGAATAGCAATAAAGCCTGGTTTCAATGCAGACGTTTTACCTAGCACTTGCTTTGCCACAACAAAATTAGACAAGACAATGTCGGATAACATGATCAAGAAATACTGAAATGCTTTTCTATGCTTGCGTACCCGCAAGCCTTCACGCTGAAAACCACCAACGACCGCCGGAATAGCAATAGACAACACCACGGCCAACAACACATTACCTAACGAGTAACTGCCGGTTAGCAGTATCCAAATAACAAACAAGAAAATAAAATTGAAGAAGCTCGGCCGTTGCCGATTGTATCTAATGACCATGTGACACTCCTTCACTGTTTTCAATGACTTGCTGAATTACGGCACTGCTCGAATATAAGTCGGCAGCGGCCTGTTCGGTAAACTCGGTCACAGGACCTGCAAATATGGTCAACAAGGGTGTTGCCAAAAGCAACAGTGCAATGGCCGCTATTTGTATAGGTGTTGCTTTTTCTTTGCCTGGTTTATTGCCAGATAAATGCCAAAACATGGCCGTACCCGCGCGACCAAATGCAATCAGCGCCATTAAACTTGCGACCAGTACCGAGCCCCACACCCAAACTTGTTCAGTACTGTTTTTCACAGAAGCTAATATGTAAGCTTTACCAATAAAGCCAGACAGCGGAGGTAACCCCACGGCAGCAATGGCGCATAACATATATAATCCGCTCAACAATGGTGCTTGATTCATTGGCTTTGATACAACAAAGCGATCTTGAGCCGCCCCTCGTTGCACAGCTATTTGATCGGCGATTAAAAACAGCGCGCCTGTGACCAATGTAGAATGAATCAAGTAATACAGGCCCGCCGATAAAGACTGCCCTTCGTTAATTACAAAACTGAGCAACAAGGTGCCAGCCGAAATCAACACGACATTTGAAGTTAGCATTCTTAAAGAAGGGGCCGCCAATACGCCAATGGCACCGAGAATAATTGTGCCGATGGCCATTGGCCATATCCACGCCGATGCCATAAAAGCTAAATCACCCGCTTGCTCGCCAAAAACAGAACCGAATACCCGGTAAATACTATAAATACCCACCTTAGTCATGATAGCGAACAGCGCAGCGACAGGTGCTGATGCGGCTGAATAAGTTTGTGTCAGCCAAAACTGTAACGGTAACATTGCCGATTTAATACCGAATACTAACAGCAGCAATAACCCACCGGCTTTTGCCAAGGTTTGCTGCTCGGCCGTTAAATAAGGCATTCTCGCGGCCATGTCGGCAATGTTTAAAGTGCCCAGGGTTCCATACAAGGTACCAAGCGCTAATAAAAAGAATGCTGACCCCACCAAGTTAGTTAATACATAGTGAACGCTGGCCGCTGTTTTAGCTTTACCGCCGCCGTGTAACAACAGCGCATAAGATGCAATAAGAAGTACTTCGAAAAATACAAACAGGTTAAACGCATCGCCCGTTAAAAAAGCTCCGTTTATACCCATAAGCTGGAACATAAATAATGGATAGAAAAAGCGACCGGTACTGTCGTCTTTTGCCGTACTGTACATTAGTGCACACAACGCTAAAAATGACGTTAAGGCGACTAACAAAGCGGATAGTCTATCGGCCAGCAAAATGATTCCAAACGGAGGCTGCCAACCACCGAGCACATACACTTGGGTTTCATGTGATACGGTTTTGAGCAGCAACACAGAAATAACGACCAACGCCACGACACCAATAAACCCTAACCACCGTTGCAGCATCATACTTTTTGCCAAGCTAGGCATAAGCATGATCACGCCCAAAATGGCGGGCACAATTACTGGAAGTATTGAAATATGATCCATTAATGGTGGCCCTCACGGTATCGATCGGGTAGCTCTGGCGGGTTGCCATCTACATGGTCGTTGCCTAAATCTCCGCGTGCACGTATGGCCAAAATAACGGCAAATGCGGTCATAGCAAAGCCGATTACAATTGCGGTCAATACTAACGCTTGCGGCAGTGGATCGGTTACATTTTCATTTTGGCCTAAAATGGGCGCAGAATTAACGGCTAACCCACCGCTGGAAAATAAGAATAAATTCACGGCATAAGACAATAATGTTAAACCGACTACGACCGAGAAGGTTGATCCGCGTAACAACAAGTAAACGCCACAACTGGTTAAAATGCCTACGCAAAAAGAAAACACCAATTCCATTAGCTCTCTCCTTCTTCACGTATGCGGTTCGAGGTGGTTAAGCCACCTAGATTTGCCAGAATTAACATCACGGCTCCTATGACTGTTAAATACACACCCAAATCAAATAACATGGCGCTGGCCAGCTCTACTTTTCCTATTAATGGAAAGGCAACGTAATCGTGCCAGCTGGTTAAATAGGTTTTTCCTAACAAAATAGGGCCAAGACCCGTCGTTAGTGCTATCAATAATCCACTACTGATAAAGGTTAAATAATTAATTTTAATGCGATCATGCATCCACTGAGTACCGTGCGCTATGTATTGCTGAATAATTGCAATGGCCGTAATTAAACCGGCTATAAAACCGCCGCCAGGTAAGTTATGCCCACGAAGGAAAATGTACAAAGACACCATAATTGCCAGCGGCAATAAAGCCTGCGAGATTACTGAAAACATTAATGGGTTTTTATCGGAAGACCACGGAATACCATCGGCACTGGCGGCAGGCATGGCAATACGCATTCCGGCAATGAGCTTATAGATGCCAAGTGCTGCAATCCCTAAAACGGTAATTTCGCCTAACGTATCAAAACCACGGAAATCGACCAAAATAACGTTGACGATATTTGTACCGCCGCCACCAGTTTTAGCATTTTCGGTAAAGAACCAAGAGATTGTTTCTGTTGAGCGAGTCATCAATGCATAGTTTACCGTACCCACTACACCACCAATTAGCACCGACAACGATAAGTCTCGCACAATACGACTGGGTGAAGAGTAATTCATGATCACCTGAGGTAAAAAGTGTAACGCTAAAAGCAATAACACGATGGTCACCACTTCTACCGAAAGTTGAGTCAAGGCTAAATCGGGAGCGGAGTATAATGCAAATGTAACAGAAACAATGAGCCCGACAACCGACAAGAGCAATAGCGCTAACAAACGAATATGATGCCAAGCAACTGTTGCTACCGCAGAAACACACAGCAAAATAGCGCCCGACACCATCACAGTATTCATCGGTAAGTGTGGTCGTAAACCGGCGGTTGTTGTCAGAGAAGTAAGCGGCACAATCGTCATAGCTAAAGCAACGAGCAATATGAAAAACAACCCACGTTGCAGCGAGCCATTTTCAAACCAATTAATAAATATTCTGAAGTAATCTCTTAACTGTTTAACGCCGGCATCAAATACTTCACTGGCATTGCGTTCCGGAAATCGCGACTGAAAACTAAACAAACGCTCACGATTCATATACAACGCTAAGCCGCCAACCATTGCTATGGCACTCATTAGTAGTGGAAGGTTAAAGCCGTGCCATAAGCTTACGTGGAAGTCGGCTGGGTATGCGCCACCAAGAACGGCTGAAGAGGCCGCTTTTAAAATACCGCCTATAAAGAAGTCTGGGAAAATACCAACAATTAGGCACAACACCACCAGCACTTCTACAGGTACGCGCATATAACGGGGTGGTTCGTGTGGCACATTGGCAATGTCTTTAATATCATCACCAAAAAACACATCGTGAATAAATCGCAGCGAATAGGCCACGGCCAACGCCGCACCTATGGTTGAAAAAACTGGGATCATCCAACTCAAAGAGCCAATAGTGGTTTGGTGTATGGTTTCGGCAAAAAACATCTCTTTTGATAAAAAACCATTCAACAACGGTACGCCCGCCATTGAAGCAGAAGCCACCATCGCCAAGGTGGCGGTATGCGGCATGTAGCGCCATAAGCCTGATAGAATGCGCATATCACGCGTGCCAGTTTCGTGATCAATAATGCCGGCCGCCATAAATAAAGAGGCTTTAAATATGGCGTGGTTAATAATATGGAACACCGCGGCAATGGCGGCCAGCTCAGAGCCTAACCCGAGCAACAAGGTGATTAAACCTAAGTGGCTGACCGTTGAATAAGCTAACAAACCCTTCAGATCATGTTTAAACAATGCGACGTACGCGCCAACTAATAAGGTCATTAACCCGGTCAGAGTTACAATTAAGAACCAAGCCTCTGTACCAGAAAGTACTGGGTATAATCGAGCCAGCAAAAATATGCCTGCTTTAACCATGGTGGCCGAATGCAAATAGGCACTGACCGGCGTCGGAGCCGACATGGCGTGCGGCAGCCAAAAATGGAACGGAAATTGGGCAGATTTCGTAAACGCACCAAGTAAGACCAGCACCAGCATGACCATGTAATGGTCACTATTACGCAGTAAGTCACCGCTGGCTAGAACCGCATCTAAACTGAAAGAACCGACGGTTTGACCGATTAAAATAACGCCACCAAGCAGGGCTAACCCACCGGCACCAGTAACCGCAAGCGCCATTCGAGCCCCTTTACGAGCTTCAGATTTATGATGCCAATACCCAATAAGCAAAAAGGAGCTAATGCTGGTGAGCTCCCAGAAAAACCACAGTTGCAGCAAGTTATTAGAAAGCACAATACCAAGCATGGCGGTCATAAATAACAAAAGGTAGGCGTAAAACTGACCCATATTGTCTTTGTCAGATAAATAGTAGCGGGCATATAAAATCACCAGCAAACCGATGCCTAATATTAATAGGGCAAACAACATGGCCAAGCCATCTAAACGAAACGCTAAGTCTAACCCTAAGGCGGGCACCCATTGAGCACTAAACCGAAGCGTCTCCCCAGAAAACACGGTACCGATATTTGAAATAACGATGGCTATGGCTATTAACGGGAAAAAGCTGGTTGCACTAGCACAGGCATTGCGACCAAATTTTTGAGTAACTAAGGGAGCTAAGCTGCCTATAAAGGTTAGTAACGGTATCCAATACAAATTTAGCACTGCTTACTCTCCGAGCTAGTGATCGCGTTCTGCGCCATTTGAACTTCTTAAAGACAAGGGTCTGTCATAGCGTAGATGAAAAATTAACATGGTTCGATAATATTTAATATCTTTAACTATAGCCAAACCATCTGTGAGCTCAAGGTTTGGCCCTCTAAAGAACTATCAATCCATTCTAGAAGACGCTGGGATTCTTGCTCGACGTTGGTTTTCTGATACCCAGTGATGGTGAGTGCTAATGTAACTCGGTCTGGTTCTTGATAAGGCGCAACACTGCAGGCAACCTGTGACTGGCCTTTTAGATGATGCTTTAAACGCCCCAATCCTTTTTGGACATCGGCCTGACTGCCAATATTTGGCATATACAGCTGCAACTCGACTAATCTGACGTGAATTTTCATGTAAAAGCTACCTAAGTTAACTTAAATGCGACCACCGTAAGGCCAAGGTTACAACCCACTAAAATTAAAGTTCTAGTGAAGCGTGCTAAGCATTGGAATGCGCTCAAAATTGGTCTAACCTGACAACATTCACTTCATTTTGCATAAGCAGGATAACCTATGTATAAAAACCTTAAAGCCATTGGTATAACGGCGGTCGATTCTATCGAAAAATACACCGTGCGTACTGAGGGCAGCCACGATGTACTAAAAGTTTACTACCGACGCGAAAAAGGCGACATGTTCGCGCGCAGCGAAAAATTTAAATACCCTCGCCAACAAAAGCGCGTCAAAGTAGACAGTGGCAGCAACAAATACAATGCAACCTCTGAAATAGCGCCAACTTTGCGCTACGTAATTGAAGAGTTAGATCAAGTTGCTAAGAAAGAAATTCAACCTGAAGTCGATACGAAAACTAAAATTTTGGCTGATTTACGTCATCTAGAAAAAGTGGTCACGTCGAAAATCAAAGAAATTGAAGCCGATCTCGAAAAGCTTTAATTTTTTAGATTACTCCTGTTCCGCGCTCTGATACCCTTTAACGTATCTTGCGCGGTTTTTTATGCCGCAGCATTTCTCATTACTGTCTTCAGAGATTATCTACGTGCTCGAGTATCTACTCTTTTCGATCGAAATATCTTTACCCATTGCCATCGTTATAATGCTTGGTGTTTGGTTTAAGCGCCTTGGCTGGATCAACGAAGCCTTTACACAAGCTGGCTCGAGCTTAGTTTTTAAAGTAACCCTGCCTTGCTTACTGTTCATCAATATTATTCAAACCGATGCTTCTTTAGCCAGCGGTGGTCCCATCATTGGGTTTGCGGCGGCCATGAGTTTAGGCTGGTTTATGGTGCTGTCATTAATCACCTATTGGGTTACCAAACACCGCGATGAACGAGGTGTTTTTGTTCAAGGTTCTTTTCGAGGCAACATGGGTATTCTTGGCTTAGCCTATTGTTTAAGCGCTTTCGGTCAAGAAGCCAGCGCGCTTGCATCGCTATATTTGGCGGGCATTACCTTGGTTTATAATATTTTAGCCGTAATTACGTTGAACAGGTGGGCGTATCAACCAGGCGATAGCTCTAACATTCAGTCTACAGCGCTGAACTTAATTAAGAACCCATTAATCATTGCCATCTTTATTGCATTTGCCTGGCGCAGCTCTGGCGTTAGCGTGCCAAACTTTGTGATCAGCTCTGGTGAGTATTTAGCTCAATTGACGCTACCACTGGCACTTCTATGCATTGGCGCAAGTTTATCTTGGAGCGGGTTTGTATCTTCGGGGCGAGTCACGTTAATTGCCACCTCTTTTAAATTAGTGCTCATACCCTATTCGTCGGTATTAATTGGCTATTACTTTGGCTTTAGAGGGTTAGAATTAGGGGTCATGTATTTAATGATGGCAACACCTACCGCTGCAGCCAGTTACATGATGGTGCGAGCCATGGGGGGTAATGCAAATATGGCGGCCAGCATCATAGCCTTTTCTACAGTGATCAGCTTAATAACCACCAGTATTGGTTTAGTTGGGATGAAAGCGTTAAATTGGATTTAGCGAAGAGGCGTTAAAACAATCAGCCAGTGCACCCAAATGGGCGGTGGCTGATCAAAGACAACGATTAAGTAATGACCATCAGTTTAGAAGTCTGCTAGGCTTTTCGCAAATGAGAAATTTAATAAATAGATGAGATTTTCTAACCTATAACATGGCCATTAATCGCTTACCCCCATTAAATGCATTAAAAGCCTTTGAAGCCGCAGGTCGTACCGGCAGCTTTCAAGGGGCTGCACGTGAATTATACGTTACCCCTTCGGCCATCAGCCACCAAGTTAAAAGCCTGGAAGAATTTTTAGGAACTGATCTGTTTGAACGAAAGGTTAGACGAATCGATCTAACCCCTTCTGGCAAAGACTATTTGATTGCTATTTCTCATGCGATTAAAAGCATTGAAATGGCCACCGATAAGCTGGTGTCGGCCAATACCGTAGAAGAGCTCAAGCTTTCTGTGGTTCCGGCATTTTTAGATCGCTGGTTAATGCCTCGATTAGCCGACTTTACCCAGCGCCACCCCGAAATTGAACTCGATATATCAAACTCAGGTACCAACCAAGAGCTCAACAACAGCGATATAGATATGGCGGTGTATTTTGGCAATGGCGATTGGCCCGACATTGAATGCCAACATTTACGATCTTCGGTATTAGTGCCAGTATGCTCGCCGAGCTTTTTAGCGCAGCACCCAATAAAAGAACCCAGAGATTTACTGAAGTATCGACTGTTGCAAGTTAAAGACCGTCCAGATGAATGGCGCAGTTGGTTTAAGCTTTCCAAGTTAGAGTTTAACCCGGTGCATCGGCTGATGAACATGAGCAGCGGCATGTTAACGGCGCAGGCCGCTCGGAATGGCATGGGCATTGCCCTGACGGACCCTAACCTGATCTCCGAAGAAATCAAACGAGGCACTTTATTGGTGCCTATCGAGCTGAGTCTGGAATTACCTAAGTCTTTTTATTTGGTCTATCGTAAAAATGGCGAGTTAAGTCGCGCCATGACCGTTTTTCGTGCGTGGCTCACACAACAGATGACTATTGCACCTTAAACTGGCACTCATCGCCAATTGACGCTATATTTGACGTCAACAAAAAAGAAAATATCTGATGAATGCACCACAGTACTTTGCCGCAGTAGACCTGGGCTCAAACAGCTTCCATCTCGTTATCATGAAAAACGAGAATCATGGTCTTACGTCTGTAGATTGCCGGCGGGAACTTGTACGTCTGGCGGCTGGCGTTGACGGTGGAAAAGTGAACCACGAAACCAAATCTCGTGCACTTCGGTGTTTATCCCATTTTCACGACCACCTACAAACCTTTCCCTCTATAGCGGTTTCTGCCGTTGGTACCAGTGCATTTCGTAATTTAGACCCTGAAAATAACTTCTTTGAACTCGCAAAAGCTACGTTAGGGCACGACATTCGTATTTTAAGCGGCGAAGACGAGGCCCGATATATCTATCGTGGTGTTTCTCAAGGGCAGCCAGAGCAAAAACGTTTTGTCATCGATATTGGCGGTGGAAGCACCGAAATGATTTATGGCGAAGGCCGCGACCCAAAAGTTGTCGCCAGTTTAGAGTTAGGCTGCGTGACCTTAACGTCACGTTTTTTAAATTACGATAAGCTGCCACAAGATCAACTGAATAAATGCATCGAGTATGTAGACCAGCAAATCAATACCATCGCGCATCGGTTTGATGGCCTCGAATGGGAAGATGCTATGGGCTCTTCCGGTACGATTAAATCGGTCAGTTGGGCAATGCACAATTTAGGCATTGCCGAAGAAGGCATCATTCGCCGCGAGCAACTAGACCGGTTACTGCCGGTATTAACGCAAGCCGAAAACCAGCACCAACTGTCACATCTATTAGAATTAAATCCTCGTAGAATTGCAGTGTTTGGCGCAGGCTATATTATTTTGAATCGGCTTTTTCACTGTTTCAACATTAATGAATTGCGCATTTCGAATAAAGCCATTCGCGAAGGTTTGATCGATGAGCTTGTTGCACCGACCTATACTGTTGATTAATACCTTTTAGATTTCTTCCTTGGAGGCTTTTTTTGCAGCTTAATTGCGACTTAGGTGAAAGTTTTGGTCAATGGCAACTGAGCGACGAAGCCCAAGTAATGCCTTATATTGATATGGCTAATGTGGCCTGCGGCTTTCATGCTGGCGACCCGATAACCATCTCTAAAACGCTTAACCTAGCAAAGCAGCACGATGTTTGCGTGGGTGCACACCCTGCTTACCCAGATTTAGCTGGCTTTGGGCGACGTAGCATGGCTATCGCGCTACCTGACGTTGCTCCGTTACTGCACTACCAAATTGCGGCGCTCGAAGGTATGGCCAAATGCCAAGGGTTAACGCTTCGTTTTGTAAAACCTCATGGCGCTTTATATAACGACATGATGGCGAACCCCGAGTTATTAACCGCAATAATGCAAGCCGTAGCCGATTACCCAAGTGACTTGCAGCTGATGATCATGAGTACCACTAATCATGCCGAGCACAGTAAACAAGCCCTCTATATTGGCGTGCCGTTATTGTTTGAAGTATTCGCCGACCGAGCCTATACCGATAACGGTCTATTGATGCCCCGCACGCAAGAAGGCGCTTTACTTTCAGAAGACGAGATGCTCGACCAGGTGACGAACATGATTCACAAAAAAACCATTACAACCCATGGCGGGCAGACACTTTCTTTGCCAATGGATTCACTGTGCGTTCATGGTGACAACCCAACAGCAATAAAACAGATTCAAAAAATTAGAGCGCTAGTCAACGATGAGACTTGAAGTAGCCTCTGAAAATTCGGTTATATTGTACGTAACCTATTCACCCAGCCGTGCTTCTATTCGCCGATTACAGTCACTGTGCGATCTTATTCGCTTGAGCTTAGGCGCTTCTTTAGTTGACCTCGTACCTTCTTACACGTCCATTCTGATTTCGTTTAACCCTTTACAAACAAACCACCGGCAGGTTGGACAAAAAGTAAAGGAGCTGATCCCTTCACTAAAGGATTACCATAGCCCACAACTGAGCGGTAAATTAGTTCGCATGCCGGTTTACTATGGCGAAGAGGTCGCACTCGATCTTGAACGAATTGCTAAGTTTCACAGCATAAAACCTGAGGCCGTGATAACCGCCCACTGCCAAAAAATCTACGATGTATTTGCCATTGGCTTTGCACCGGGCTTTGCCTATTTAGGTGAAGTTGAAGCTCACATTGCCATGCCTCGTTTGCCTTCGCCACGCGCAATTATTCCAGCTGGCTCTGTTGCTATAGCCGATCAGCAAACGGCTATCTATCCTTTTGCTACACCGGGAGGCTGGAACATTATCGGGCGCTGCCCCAGTGTTTTATTTGATCCAAATACCGATCCTTGCATGCCATACCAAGTGGGTGATCAAGTACAGTTTATGGCGATAAGCAAAGAGGAGTTTATTGAATTGGGCGGCACGTTATGAACTTATTCACCGTGATCCAAGCCGGACCGCTGACAACGTATCAAGATTTAGGGCGTTACGGCCATATGGCCAAAGGCTTAACCGAAGGCGGCCCAATGGATGCTCGAAGCTTTGCCATTGCCAATCAGTTGGTCGATAATGATATCGATAAAACCGCCTTAGAAATCACCTTAGGTGGGCTCTCTCTAAAATGCCTTGCAGCTTGCTCTATTGCCTTAGCCGGTGCCTTTTGCCCTATAACCGTGAACAACAAACCACAACCCATGTGGAAAACACTGCACCTTAAGAAAAACGATCAACTAAATATTGGCTTTGCCGCGTTGGGTGCCCGAGCTTATTTAGCCGTTAGTGGTGGTTTTCTTGCGCCGGTTTGGTTTGACAGTTCCGCTACGGTGGTTCGTGAAGAAATGGGCAAACCCATTACCAAAGGCCAAGTCTTAGAAGGTCATGAAAGCTATCACACCACGACAAAATCGTTGCCTTACTTGCAGCAACCTTCAATGAAGCCGCATGTTGAACTTAGGTTTGTTAAAGGCTACCAAGCTAAGCATTTTAGCGAAGAAGCCTTAGCTGTTTTTACCCGCCAACCTTATAAACTCAGCAAACAAATTGATCGTATGGGGTTTCGTTTAGAAGGCGAAAAAGTGCCAACGTCTATTCGCGAGCTATACTCTGAAGGCATTGCCAAAGGCTCTATCCAAATTACGGGTGAAGGCCAACCCATAGTAATGATGCGTGATAGGCAAACCATTGGCGGCTACCCAAAACTGGGCGCGGTAATCAGTGCCGATCTAGATAAACTGGCACAATTAACCCAAGGGGCCACCGTAGTATTTAACCCAATATCGGCCGATGAATCCATTCAACTTTATCGTGACTATTGGCAATCTATTCAGACCACTTTTTAAAACGAACAGACACAAAAAAAGCCCTTAATAGGGCTTTTTGATTTCAATCTAAAATTAATCGATCAAGAATTTTTCAATCTCTTCTAAATCGGCTATCGATAATTGGCCCGCTTCATTTTTTAACTGCAAAAGATTTAACACGTAATCGTATCGTGAATTATTCAAAGCGTTTTGGGCATTGAAAACCGCCAACTGAGCATTGAGCACTTCTACGATGTTTCGTGTTCCTACATCGTAACCCACTTCGGTGGCTTGCAGGGCACTCTCACGAGATTTAAGTGCTTGTCGCTGAGCTTCAACATTTAACGCGTCAGCACGAACTGTTCGGTAATAGTTACCGACCATCACCTGCTTAGCACGCTGCTGCGCAATAAGGCTTTGCTCGGCAATATTATTTTGAATTCCTTTCATGGCGATGTCGGCTTCGGTAGATCCACCGGTGTATAACGGCACGCTGATTCTTAAACCGTAGCTCGCACTCCAATGAGTTTCATCGCTGTAATCGGTTGCAATGTCATCTCCAAATGAATCGTTATAATTCACAGAAATTGAACCCGTGAGTGAAGGGAGTTTGGTTTGTTTAGTTGCGCGCAATGCTAACTCGCCATTTTCCATATCTTTCTTGGCTTTTAATATGGACGGGTGATTTTCAATTGCGAAGTCGATCCAACTTTGCATGCCTTCAATAGCAGGTGCTTTTATTGGCATCGCATCGGATAACTTCTTTGCACCTTCGAAATCGGCACCGGTAGAAATAGAAACCGTTTGCATGGCGATATCGTATTGCGCTTCGGCACGAATCAGCGCCACTTTGGATTGATCTAAAGCGGCACTTGCGTCAAGTACATCGGTGATTGTGACTAAGCCAACTTCATAGCGCTGGTTGGTTTGATCGTATTGGCGCTCTACGGCTTCTACTTGCGCCTTAGCTACTTCAAGTGCATCTTGAGCTCGCATTACACTGATGTAATTTTGAGCGACATCAACAATGAGTTCCTGCTCTTTCAGTTTTGTGGCGATTTCTGCCGCCGATGCGTTTACTTTAAGTGCATCATAGGCGCTAAAAGCCGCCAAATTAAACAAATTTTGATTCAGAGAAACACCCGCGCCAATCGATTGAACACCAAAATAAGGCGTAAAAGCATCTTCCCCATTTTCACTGTTCACGCCATAAGAGGCCGACGCGGAAACAGACGGCAATAAATTAGCTAAACCGCTGGACACCTGTTCTTGCGCAAGTTGCTCTTGTAAGCGCGTGATTTCAAGCCCTGTATCGTTTTCTAGAGCTTGTTTATAAGTATCGATTATAGATTGGGAGGCACTGGCAGCACCTGTGGCGGCTACAAAGCTTAGACAAGCGATCCATTGTTTAGTCTGCATGCGAAGTTCTCAAAGTTAGATGAGTTAATAGTATCATTATGGTGGAGCATTGTTGGCGAATATAGCCCTATACTGAAGACCCAAAAGTCATAATAACAGCCCTATCGCACACTATTTACGCTTGTGCACGAAATGTGGATCTACTCAGACCCAATGCGTCACAAGCAAGCTCACCAAACTTTTGCTAAAATTACGCTTCTAACTCAACAGTACAGCAAGGTTATCGATGCAGCGCGACACTGACCAGTTTAAATACAAGATAAAAGCTCGTAAATCACTTCACCAAGGCTTTTACACTATGGATAGCCTAACCGTAAGCCATCAACGCTTCGATGGTACCGAGCAAGAAATTAAACGCGAGTTGTTAGTGAGACCCGATGCTGTTTGCGTACTGCTGGTAGATTTCAACGCCGATAAGTTTGTTTTTGTTGAACAGTTTCGAGTTGGAGCCATGCAAGGCGATAATCCTTGGCTCATTGAATTGGTGGCCGGTCTAATAGATAAAGACGAATCGCCTGAAGAAGTTGGGCGCCGCGAAGCTCAAGAAGAGGCCGGAGTAGAGCTAGGCAGAATGGAGCTCATTACTCAATACTACCCTTCCCCTGGTGGCACCAATGAGCGAATTCACTTATACGTTGCCGAGGTAGATAGCCGCGACGCCTACGGCATTCATGGGCTAGATGAGGAAAGTGAAGATATTCGTGTTGTAACGCCCTCTATAGATGAAGGCTTAGCATGGCTAGCTAACGGCACCATTAACAACGCCGCCAGCATCATTGCTTGCCAATGGTTTATGTTGAACAAAGAACGTTTAAAGCAACAGTGGTTATGAAAAAATACGTACCCGATGTCGCTCGACACGCCGCCATGTGTGAAGCCAACTTTGTGCGCATTCAGCGCTTGTTAGGCGATGCTACTGAACCGAGCTATCACTACAGCTGGCAAGATGCACAAAATGGCTTTATTAAGGTAGACGTTGATGTACTTGAGCGGTTTAAATACACCACCACAATTAAGCTCACCAAAACACTCGATTACATGCCTTTGCAGGCCAAGTCGGTAGAGCTTATTGTAAGATTGTATGACGATGCACGAATGGCCGAAGTCGTCACGCTAAGCCAGGGCCAGCAACTGGCCGGTGTGTACCGATACCCCAATAACCAAATGTACCAAATTGATGAAAAAGCCCAGGCCAACCACTTTTTAGGAGAATGGCTAAGCCACCTGCTCAGCCATGGACTCAGTCAAAAGCAGTGGTCGCCAAGTTAAACCCACAGAAAGTTAAAAAATTGACGCATAAATGTTGACTAGGTCACGAATTGTGCTGGTATTTGCCCGCATTTAATGACATCGTCTACACTGATTGTGTATAACAGTTTTTTTTCACGTACATGGAATAATGACCGCAATGGAAAGAGCGCTCTCGCTGGTCCAAATTACGGACCCACATCTTCACGCCAAAGCCGATGGAACCTTGCTTGGCATGAATACAGAAGACAGCCTAAAGCTAATTGTTGAGCGCGTTCAAGAAGAAGTGGACCATATCGATCTCATTTTAGCCACGGGCGATATTGCTCAAGACAGCAGTGTTGGCGCTTACGAAAACTTCGTATCGTTTGTTGCACCGCTCAATGCTCCCATGCGTTGGATTCCAGGCAATCACGATAATCGAGACAACATGGCCACGGTAGCAAAGGGTACCGATTACGCTCAAACCGTTACTGAGCTTGGCGATTGGGTTATTGTAATGCTCGATTCTGTCGTAGCTCGCAAAGTCTATGGCAATCTTGCACAAGACCAATTAGATATTTTAAAGACGGCGCTTGATCAGCACCACGATAAACACATTCTCATTGCATTTCATCACCACCCTATTTCGATGGGCAGTCAGTGGATCGACAAAATTGGAGTGAAAAACTCAGAAGAATTTCAACAATTAATCGCGCCTTATAAGAATATACGCGCCATTGTTTGCGGCCATGTGCATCAAGCCAGTGATGTTATGTTTAACGGCTTTCGATACATTTCAACCCCATCTACCTGTGTTCAATTTTTACCAAAAAGCAAAGATTTTGGTATTGATTCATCCGGGCCAGGCTACCGATGTTTAACACTGCACCCTAACGGCGATATAGAGACAAGCATCTCACGCATCGAAGGCGTCGATTTCAAAATAGATTACACCCAGCAAGGCTATTAGTAGGTAACACCTAACCTCTTTCCAAGTAATAGCCTGCCGCTCTCTTTTCCGTTATCCTAACCCCCTTGATTTTATTCGGTTTTTTTAAGAGGCACTCGTCACATGAGCAAGAACAACTACTCAGCTGAAGCCATTGAAGTTCTCAGCGGATTAGACCCTGTTCGTAAACGTCCGGGCATGTACACCGACACCACTCGTCCAAATCACTTGGCGCAAGAGGTGATCGACAACTCCGTGGATGAAGCCTTAGGTGGCTTTGCTAATCAAATAGACGTGACGCTTTATAAAGATAACTCGCTCAGCGTAACCGATAACGGCCGCGGCATGCCGGTTGATATTCACCCAGAGCACGGTATTCCTGGTGTTGAGCTTATTTTAACTCGACTCCATTCAGGCGGTAAGTTCTCTGGCAAAAACTACCAGTTTTCAGGCGGTTTGCACGGTGTCGGCGTTTCTGTGGTCAACGCATTATCAACAGTCTTAGAAGTCACCGTAAAGCGAGACGGCGCCATTCATCGCATGGGCTTTCAAAACGGCGATAAAGCCACCGATATGGAAGTGATTGGGAAGTGCGCTAAAAAAGAAACCGGCACTACGCTTCGCTTTAAACCGGATGAATCTTATTTTGATACAGGCAAGTTTTTAGCCAGCCGCTTAAAACACATTTTACGCGCCAAGGCCGTTTTATGCCCTGGCCTAACCATCAATTTCTTCAATGAAGAAAAAGACGAAACCGATACCTGGTTTTACGAAGATGGCTTAAAAGATTACCTCACAAGTGCAACCAAATTTTACGAAACCCTACCCAAAGAGCCTTTCACTGGCTCATTTAGCAGTGAAACAGAAGCCGTTGATTGGGCCATACAATGGCTACCGGAAGGTGGAGAAGGCATTGGCGAAAGCTATGTAAACCTTATTCCAACAGCGCAAGGTGGTACGCACGTTAATGGCTTACGCCAAGGTTTATTGGATGCCATGCGTGAGTTCTGCGAGTATCGTAATTTACTACCTCGCGGCGTAAAATTAAGCCCAGAGGATATTTGGGATAAATGTTCTCACGTTTTATCTTTTAAAATGCAAGACCCTCAGTTTGCGGGCCAAACCAAAGAGCGTTTATCGTCACGTCAGGCATCCGCCTTTATTTCTGGTGTAGTGAAAGACAGCTTTGCATTGTGGTTGAACCAACACACCGACGTTGCCGAACTGCTAGCCGAGCTGTGTATTTCTAATGCCAATGCACGTATGCGCAAGGCCAAAAAAGTCGCTCGTAAAAAAGTTACCAGTGGTCCTGCACTGCCTGGTAAATTGGCCGATTGTTCCGGCAACGATGCTATGGCCGGCGAACTCTTCTTAGTGGAAGGTGACTCAGCAGGCGGCTCCGCCAAACAAGCACGCGATAGAGTGACTCAGGCAATCATGCCGCTGCGTGGTAAGATCTTAAACACCTGGGAAGTCGACAGCAGCGAAATTTTAGCCAGCCAAGAAGTTCACGATATTGCCGTTGCATTAGGGGTAGACCCAGATTCAGATAATATCGAAGGCTTACGTTACGGTAAAATTTGCATATTAGCCGATGCCGACTCTGACGGTCTCCACATTGCCACCTTACTGTGTGCGTTGTTCGTTAAACACTTTAAAAAGCTGGTCGAAACTGGGCATGTGTACGTAGCGATGCCACCGCTGTTTCGAATTGATATCGGCAAAGAAGTTTTTTACGCTTTAGATGATGACGAACGCATTGGCATTCTAAATCGCATAGAAGCCGAGAAAAAACGTGGCAAAGTACAAATTCAGCGATTTAAAGGCTTGGGTGAAATGAACCCAATGCAACTACGTGAAACCACGATGGACCCTAATACCCGTCGTTTAGTTCGTCTCACCATTGAAGAAACAGACCAAAGCGACACCATGGAAATTATGGATATGCTGTTAGCAAAAAAACGTTCGGGTGATCGTAAGAAGTGGTTAGAAGATAAGGGGAACTTGGCTGATATTGAGACGGCGGTTGAAACAGAGAACTAAGTTCACTCACTTTTATAGCGTTCAGAGCGGTTAGTTACCCAAACCATCACCGCTTTATTTCTTTTTCTCACTCACAATAAACCTGCACCATTTATTTAATGATAGATTGGTCAAATAGACCAACCTATCATTAGGAGACTCATTATCTTTACCTTACTACTGAAAAAACCCAAAAAATAAGCTTCTGTTCAGCTTCGAACGATATAATACCAACAATAAATTTATACCCTCGGATCGAAAACGAATCCGCACAAAAAATAAACATAGGATTTACATCATGATGTATAGAGTACTGGCCTTTACCGTCACGATTCTGTTGATGAGCTGCAACGTAATTGAGAATCAACAAAATAATTCAGATATTCCCAGGATAGTATCCGTAAGCCCTGAATACAATTCGACCAATCAACCTACTCATGGTCCTATTTCAGTTGAGTTTTCCGTTGCTATGGACACAACAACAATCAACTCCTCTACCCTATCTTTAGACCCAGAAACTCTTGGTAATTTTACCTACAGTGCGGATAAAAAGACGGTCACCTTTACGCCAGAGAATCCACTTTTAGAAGGCACAACCTATACTGTGACTATGGCTGGCACCATAAAAAGTGCTAAAGGCCATTCACTTCCTGCCAGTGTGTTTTCATTTACAACGGATCGCTGGCAAGGCATAAAGCTCAACGGTGTGATTGAGTCGAAAACAGGCGGATCCGCACTAGCAACCGACAGCCAAGGTAATATCTGGGTAGCAGGCAGCACTGATGGTGATTTAAACGGGAACCTCGGCACGGCTCATAACGATGCTTTTTTAATCAAATACAGCTCCTTAGGGGAGCGTCTTCAAACCATACTTCATGGCGGCGAGGGTGATACCTTCCCTTCTTCCTTAACCATCGACAACGATGACAATCTGTATATTGCAGGATTCACCACCGGTAGCCTTGGTGGAGAATCCTTAGTGGGTGACTCTGACGCTTTTATATCCAAGTTTGATAAGCATGGTGAATGGCAGTGGACTCAGTTTACTGGTGAATCATCAACCGTTTCCGAAGTTAACGAATTGGTACTAGATGAAGATGGGTTTATTTATGTTGCTGGTTCAATTCAGCCCGACAATAAAACTTCAAAGATGTTTGTCGCAAAATTAGACCCCATTACTGGCGATTTAAATAAGGCAATATTTTCAGTTGGTACGAATGAACAGTTAATTCCCGGAGGAATTGCGGTAGACAGTAATCTAAATGTCTTTATCGCTGGGCGCACAAGCGCTAGTTTTGACAACGTCTCAATGACAGGAACCGGGTTCAATGCCTTCATAACTAAACTAAATGCAAATTTATCGCAGAAGACGACAGAGTTGTTTGGGGCTGAGCAACTAGATTTATACGTTACAGACTTGCTCACAGACTCGGATGGCCACCTCATAGTGGTCGGAAATACTTCTGGGACTGGAACACTTCATAGCCAATCCATTAAAGGTATCAAAGATACTTTCTTTGTTGAGTTCGATACTAACTTTACAAGGCAGTGGACCGCACTATATGGTGAACCGAACGCTCAAAGTGGTGCTGAAAGTGCTTTTCTCGATTCAAGTGGAAATATGTATATTGTAGGCGACACCTATAGCAGCCTATCGGGTAATAGTTATGGTGGCACTGGTGATGCCTTTATCTCAAAACTCACCTCAATTGGTCAGACACTTTGGACCCGACAATTTGGGGCCTCCGGAGGATCCACCTATGGCTACGATATCAAAGTAGATAACTATGGAAATGTTTTTGTCACGGGAGAGTCATTTGTTGGTTTAAATGGAAATGTTCGTATTGGCACAAGTGATGTATTTATCGCCAAATACAATTCAGACGGTGAATTGCAATAAAATTCATTTGCTGAAATGTCCACTCTATTTGAGCCTATAGATTAAATAAAGATGCTGTGTAGCCTTACCTTAAAGTGCAGGGCTATACAGTACAATTGAAATTCAACGAATTTCACCCAACCATGAAAACTATTCAATCTTATAGTCGCTTGCTAATATCGCCCTAGGTCTTAGCCTAAACTGAAGACACTTTAACAAGCGAGTGGTTCCATGAAAAACAACAATGATAATTTCGATGATTTATTAATCATCACCGAAGCGCCTCTCAAGCCTATTGCTAAAAAACTTAAAGCATTAATTTTATCGATCGACCCATCTGCTTGCGAAGTCGTGCGCATGGGAGATCGAGCAGCGACCTATGGCGTTGGCGCTAAAAAAATGAGTGAAGGATATTGTTACATTTTGCCGCACAAATCTTGGGTGAACTTAGGTTTTTACCAAGGCGCTCACTTAGAAGACCCTGCGTCTTTATTAGAAGGCACTGGCAAGAACATGCGCCACGTGAAAGTGAAATCGCTAGAGATGTGTGATCTGCCCGCCATAAAAACCCTCATAATCGATTCCTTGAGAGAACGCCGTTCGGCACTTTCAAAGTAAACTTATTTTATGCTCCCTTTTTAAGCCATCCTTTAGTACGAGCAATACCGAGCTTTTAGCTTATTAATGCTAAAGACTCAATATTGCACGGCTTTTTTTAAATAAAAAGTGGAGCAACTCCAAACTGGCAACTAAAGTAATTACTGAGTTCGGCCGATAACTGAACTACCTCCTTTAGAAACCAATTGGGTACGCTATGTTTAAGTCTATCAAAATGAGAATCTATGCACTGGCATTGCTTCCTCTGTTAATAATTGCCATAACCGCAATTTATTTGTCTTCAAGTTCAATTAAGCAACTCGGTGTGAATGTGCTTGGTACGACCGAAAACGCCATCATGGATGCCGAGCGAAATCGATTAAAGTCTTTGCTTCACAGTGCGAATGCACTACTTGAGCCATACATTGCTATGCCTGGAGATTCTGGAAAAGAAGAAGGTATCGAACTTCTTAAGAACTTTGTTTTTGATGAAGGAGTTGGCTACATATTTGGTTACGATTACACAGGCAACCGACTACTACTTGGCCCATCTGACGCTGGGTTAGGAAATAATTATTGGGATTTACAAGACCAAACTCAGCAATATTTGATCCGAGACATGGTCGACATCGCCAAGGGCAATAAAGAAAATTTTTATACTTACCACTTTCCCAAGCCGGGTGAAGATGAGCCTAGCCCTAAATTTTCTTACATCAGTGGCATCGACAAATGGAATATGTTTATTGGTCTTGGCTTGTACTTCGATTCTGTTGAAGGCGTACTTAACAACATTAATGGTGATTTATCCGATGCACAGCAATCGAGTGTATCTAAAACAACTTTCAGTATTTTCTTAGTGATTGCGATTACCGCAGTATTAGCCACGCTGGCGATTCGCACCATTTCTTCTTCGCTTGATAAGCTATCTGAGTCGGTCGATGGTCTTGCCAGTGGTCGAGGTGATTTAACCATGACATTACCAATGCGTGGCATTTCTGAGTTAGACCATATTGCTTCGAGCTTTAACACCTTTATAGGTAGTTTGGCCGAAGACATTAAAAACTTAAAAGCGGCCAGTACCGAATTGAAATCAATGTCTGTTGCGGCAGGCTCTAAGCAGAAACAACTCTCTGTCGAAGTAGAAAGCCAACGCGAGAATACGTTGCAAGTTGCGGCAGCTATTGAGGAAATGAGTGCTACGGCGTCAGAAATTGCCAGCAACGCTGAAAACACCAGCCATATTGCGGAAACAGTTCATTCTGAAATCAATGAAGTACTCGTACAGGTAAACACTTCTACGGATCGTATCAGTGATTTAAGTACGGTACTAAATAACGTAGATAGTTCGGTCAGCGAATTGGTCGAGAATGTTCAAGGTATTCACCAAGCACTGGGTGTTATTCAAAGTATTTCTGAGCAAACTAACTTACTTGCTTTAAACGCGGCAATTGAGGCCGCTCGCGCAGGCGAACAAGGCCGAGGCTTTGCGGTAGTAGCCGATGAAGTACGCACACTTGCCCAACGCAGCCAACAAAGTACCGTAGAAATTGGAGAAATACTGGACAAGCTCAGCGACAGCTCTAAGCGATCTTCTGAAGAAATGTCTACGACTATCGAGAGCCGAAGTGCGGTTATTGAAGCGATGAATACCATTAAGACGTTGGTTGAGTCGACCACAAATTCTATTGGTCAATTGACTGAAATGAATACGATGGTTGCCACTTCGGCCAATGAACAGTCGGCCGTTGCTACCGATATAACCAAAGCCGTTTCAGACATAGCAAACAGTTCAGAAGAAATTCAACAGGGAACTGAGGAAACTCAAAGCCAGTTCGTTGAAGTGAACCGTTTGGCTGAAAACGTTGATGATGTATCTTCGGGCTTTAAAGTGTAACTATCAATCCCACCCGCTGCCTAGTTTAGGCGGCGGGTGATTCAGGTTCTTGCTTTAATTCTATAGGCCAAGTAAAAGTAATCATCGCTCCGCAAGGGTCACAATCGCCAATAGTAATTTCACCTCCAATGGTTTCAATGGTCTTTTTAACAATAGATAAGCCCATTCCACTGCCTTCGACTTCATCTCTTGGCTTCAATGTTTGAAATAACCCAAAGACCCTATCACGAAACTCTTCAGGTATTCCTGGGCCATCATCACAGACTTCAAATTGATAGAAAGCGCCTTTTTTACGCCAATCAATGGTTATTCTACCTTTAGGTCGATCATGGTGTTTCATTGCATTAGACATTAAATTTCGAAACACTATGTCAATTAATGGCTTTGAGGTTGTTAATGTTGGTAACGGATTTTTCACTTTTAATGTAAACCGTTGTGTCGGGTTTATCATGTGAAAATCTTCTGTCACAAGCTTATGTAAATCGATTGACTCAAGCTCACCCAATACACTGCCGGCGCGAGCATATTGCAACAATCCAGCCAGTAAACTTTCCATGCGATTTATTCTTGAACGCATTAGCTTCAAGTGCTTTTGTGAATCAGCGCTAACATTGTCCATTAAGTCTTCTTCTAACCAAGAAGCAATTTGATCAATACCCCTCAGTGGTGCTTTTAAATCGTGAGAGGCGACATAAGCAAATTGGTTCAATTCTTCGTTCTGGCGACTTAGTTCAGCAATAAATTTTTCTCGCTCTGAAATATCCACAATGGTTGCTTGAATCTTTCTCCCTTGAGGGGTCACCATGGAGGTTAAACTAATTTCAATGGGAAACTCGGTTCCATCTTGTTTCACTGCTTTATAGGCCATTTCAGTGGAGAGTTTCCCATGCGATGGTATTCCGAGATACTGTTGTCTTTGTTCTTTCAGTCTGTCTAGATCATCTTTGGGCATTAGCATATCTATGTTTTGACCCAGCAACTCTGATCGCTTATAGCCAAACATTTTCTCAGCCTCTATGTTAACTAGCTCAATCAATCCTTTTTCATTTATTAATATTTTTGCGTAAGGGGCTGTCTCGATCATTTCTCGAAAAATCAGATCAAATTCAAGTTCCGATTTCAGTGCCAACTGTTTTTGTTCAAGTTTCATGTATCGACTTGAGTAAATGAGGTAAATCATGAAGGCTGTGATGACCACCAATATCAAAACTTCTAAATAAATCGCAGACATTAGGGTTTTGATGACAATTGGTCGCACTGCCGTCATTGCCGCTACCTGCAAAAAACGGTCTTGTTGATTTAATTCAATTTTTTCAGTCGTTATGAAATATCGTGTAAGTTCAGTAGATGTACTCACCACTTGAAGATCGGAATGCGCTTGATAATCATCTGAAAATTTTTGAGGAACGCCAAATTCAAAGCCAAAGTTTTTAGAACTTATCGGGTGTGCTATATAATCTCCGGCTGAATTCATTAATAATATTTGAATGCTACTGCCATGAGTCTCTACTGCTTTGGCCATTTGATCGAGCCGCATGGTCATATCCACATTCAACAACAAAACGCCAAAAAGCTCACCTGTTTTAGTAAAAAGAGGAACCCCAATGCGTACAACGGGTTGAAGTGGCGTCGTTAAAGCACCAAAATCGCGATTTAGCTCAATATCCGAGATATAAATTTCACCGGGGCTTAGTTTGCTTATATCTTGAAAGTAACCTCGTTTTGCTTTGGACTGCAATAAGTCGTCTTCAACGATTGTTAGCTTTCCATTAAGCCGATTCACACGCACAATTTCTTGACCGTCGTTAGCCAAGCCTATTAATCGTGCTTGCACAACTTGCTCATTAGACCCCATGTAAGCTTTAAAGATCCGTGCCAGCCGTTGGTTATTTTCACCATCATTTGGATTGTTAGAGAAATAGGCCTGTCCAGCGACAATATCGGCGACCAACGGAGAATTCGCCAACATACGCACATCTGAAGTGTATTTATCAAAGTATTGCCGCAGTTCACGTGCCGCCGATTGGGCGTATAGGCTGGTATCGTTTATCGCTTCTTGTTCAGCCTGTTGGTAAACACTATAACCGTACATTACTGTAAAAAAAACTGAAACAGCTAACAGCAAGACTGCGGCAACACTGGCTTTAGGTTTAAGCAATCCAGGGGGGCTAATCATCAAAATTAATACCTTTTAAACCTTGAGCGATGTCCTGTTTATACACAAAGCCCGATACATGCAAGGCTTCGGCAGTACTTTGTTCGGCAAGGGAGTCTGATGTGGTGAATATATACACATTTCGGGCTTTGTCTGGCAGTTCACGGCGCAAGTCTGATAAAAATTCCAAGCCATTTTTCTTCGGCATGTTTATATCAACTAATATAGCCGCAAATTCAATTTCTAAGCCTTCATCATGAAGATAGTTAATGGCTTCTATGCCGTTTTTTTTGCGGACTAACGGGTTGGTAATCGCCAGTTTTTTAAACTGCCTTTCCAAGCTCATGACGTCTATATCGTCATCGTCAACGAGTAATATGGGTTTCTTTGTTTTAGCAGCCGAAATGGCGTTCATTCCTAGCAGTCTCCTTAGCGCTAATTTTACATACCTTTTGCTCTAGTTTAGCTTACAAAATGCGCTATTTATTTGATTTTCTCGTATTTTCTATTAAATTTCTTAAAGGCGTTTCGCAATTCGTCAATTTAAACCGTTGGGTTTGCAGTATCAAGGATACATACAGGTATGGACATCACACCGTCAAGAGTCATTTGTCATGTCAGCTAAATCTGATAGTCAAAGTGCAACTAGTGTTAAACGGCGAAAAGATACCGAGCTTCGCGATGCGGTTAATCGCATGCAAAGTATTGGACAAAAAGTTCAAAAGAAAAATAATGCCTATCGCCTTGCGTTAAGAGAACTTTCTCATCTGACTCACTCCCCGCTCGCCTTTGTACTTGAGTTGGCTTTTGATGAACAGATGAAGCCTTACTTTGAGTGTCGCTGTGTTTTTCATAACCCAGAAGATAACACTGAAGCTCCCGATACTGACTTAGACTTTAGGTTATCTGATTTTCGTTTACCCATTGATTCGAAATCTAAAGAGTTTTATCGAATTTACATGAGTACTCAAGCGGCGGTATTCGATAAAACCACGATAGGCAATTTTCCTTCTTCAGCCGGTTGGCAAGCGATAGACGGCATGATCAGTATTCCTGTTTCAGATGGCGGAAAGCCCAAGGCACTCATAGTTCTGTGCAACAGTGCTGAGCCATACCGCATTGAGTTGAACAAGCGCATTTGGCCATTACTATCGAGCTTACTCAATATGCTGCGCATTATTGAAACACGCGAAAACTTAAGCCATTCGAACATTAGGCCCATCAAAGAGGATGAAAGTGCTCGTGAGAATTATTCCATCATTGAACAGCTTTCGCCCAGCGGAATTTTAGTACTCGACTCTAAATTAAACATCTTAAGAATTAACCCGGCCAGCGAACAAATATTCGGTTTTGAAGCACATGATTTGCTTGGTAAATCAGTTATAAACCTTTTACCTGAAAGTTACCCTAATGAGCATGCGCTGAGAACCTTTTCTGTACAGGCACACACGAATCAAAAACGCACAAACCACAACATCCAAATTAAAGGCGTCACTCGTGCTGGGCAAACTGTTGTTTTGCAGGCTTCCATTGTCCCTATTAGAGAGAACCACCAACCTTGCATATTAGTTTTATTAAAAAATCTTGCCGAGATTAACGAGATTCAAAACCAGTTAGAAGGCGAGCTGCAAAGATTCAGAGCGCTCACAGATTTAGCGCCCATGGGTATATTACAAACCGATCAATACTGGCATACCAGCTATGTTAATAAGCAATGGCTTGAGATAACCTCTATTGAAGAAGAGCAGACCGTCGGACTCAACTGGACACATATATTTCAAGGAATTAATGCAGAAGCCAACATAGCCGACCTACATAAATCTCTATTAAACCACAAAGTGTTTAAAAGAGAGCTGCAATATGAATGCCCTAACGGCACTGAACGTTGGATTATTTTTCACGCGCGGCCTTTATTAGACATAAATGGCAATGTCGATGGTTTTCTCGCGTCTATCATCGACAACACCTATTATCATCACTCTGAAACCAAGCTAAGAGACCTCGCCGAAAGAGACCCCTTGACTCGACTCGCCAATAGAACATTGCTGCTAGAGCGATTAGAGCACGCGATAAGCCATAAACAGCGTCGCGGTGCCGTTGCACTGCTCAGTTTAGATTTAGATGGCTTTAAAAATATCAACGACTCAATGGGACACGAAGCTGGAGATAGGCTGCTTATTGAAGTCGCAAAACGAGTCAGCGATATTTTGCGTGAAGAAGATTTACTAGCCCGAATAGGCGGTGATGAATTTATCGTCTTATTGGAACGCATCGCAGAGGCTGAAGTAGCCTCCATTATTGCGATAAAAATCTTAAAAGCGTTACGTGAGCCCTTTGAAATAGATAACCAAGAAGTCTTTATTTCAACCAGTATTGGAATCTGCTTTTCCGTCGCAGGCCAAAAGAGCACTTGCGCATCACTATTAAAACAAGCCGATATAGCGCTTTATAGAGCCAAAGCCGAAGGGCGCAATAATTTTCAATACTATACACCTGACCTAGATTTAGTTTCTAAACGACGACTCGAGCTAGGAAACAGCTTACACAGAGCGCTGAACCTTGGAGAGTTTGAAGTTTACTACCAACCGCAGCTATCCGTCAGTGATAATGTGGTGGTCGGCTTTGAGGCATTAATTCGATGGAACCACCCCGAAAAGGGCCTTATTGCACCCGATGAGTTTATCCCTTTGTTAGAAGAAATAGGACTCATAGCTCCCGTAGGGCGCTGGATAGCGCACTCATGCTTTATGCAGTTACGAGAATGGATAGACGCTAAATTAGTCTCAGAAGATGCGGTAATGTCCGTTAATGTGAGTCCACGGCAATTTCGCGACTCACAATTTCTTCAAAGTGTTAAAAACTCAATGGTCTCAGCACGTCTAAGCGGTAAAAATGTCACCATAGAAATTACGGAGACTGCTCTATTGCAAGATAACCTGGAAGTAAAAGCCACTTTAGAAGCCTTTCATGAGGCGAACATTGGTATTGCCCTTGATGATTTCGGCACAGGCTACGCTTCTTTGAGCCATTTAAAAAAATACCCCATTAGCGTAATAAAGATTGACCGCAGCTTTATTAAAGATTTACCGTATGATGAAGAAGACATCGCCATCACCGATTCTGTCTTAGCGTTAGCAGAAGCGTTTAAGTTAAAAGTTGTCGCAGAAGGAGTAGACAGTGATGAAATTTTAGAGTGTTTAAAAGAACGAGACTGCCACACTTATCAAGGGTATTTGTTCAGTAAACCACTTGCCGCGAAAGATATACCCGATAAAATCAAACAATAAGCATAAATTTATAATTAGGAAAGAAACATGTCGAATGACTCTCGGCCAGACTATTATGTTGGCATTGGTGCCTCTGCTGGCGGCTTAGAGGCTCTCCAAGCCTGTGTTAAAAACATATCGTTAGATTCTGGCAATGCTTACGTCATTGTTCAGCATCTTTCTCCTGATTTTAAATCGATGATGCCTGAATTACTGTCTCGCCATACCGAGTTACCCATCTTATTAATGACAGACGAGATGGAAATAGAGCCCAATAAAATCTATTTGGCCCCCGCACGTACAAACGTCATGTTATCGGAAGGCAAAGTACTTTTGGTTGAACAACTCGACAGTAAAGGCGCTCACTACCCTATTGATGCTTTTTTTCGAGCCCTCGCTGAAGACCAACAACATCGCTCAATCGCGATTATTTTATCGGGCACCGGCAGTGATGGTTCGCGCGGCATTCAAGCAATAAAAGAGGTTGGTGGCCTTGTTATGGTACAAGAGCCCACGAATGCAGCATTCGATGGTATGCCGATCAGCGCTATAAAGACTGGTTTTTACGACATCATTTGCGATGTTCAAGAGATCATCGGAAAATTAACCAGCTACACCAATCATACGGTTGTATCGGGTGAAAAATCCGTCTTAGAGACCGATACAGAACGTGCCGAGCATGCATTAAAAGAAATATATGATCTGTTAAAAATTAAAAGCGACATCGATTTCACGCTGTATAAAGGCAAAACAATTTTACGGCGCATCGAGCGACGAATGGGCATTAACAGTTTAGACAACATTACTGATTACTATGCGTTTTTGTTAAAAAATCCTAGAGAATTACAAACCCTTGCCAAAGACATGTTGATCGGCGTTACTCGATTCTTTCGAGATTCTGAAGCCTTTATTGCGCTTGAAGAAACGGTTATTCCTGAGATTCTAAAGAATCACACAACTGACGATATTATTCGCATCTGGGTGGCTTGCTGCTCTACCGGTGAAGAAGCCTATTCTATCGCGATCCTTATTGAAGAAGCACTCGAGCGATTAGGGCTCAACAAAACCGTACGCATATTCGCCACCGATGTAGACCCAGATGCTATCGCCGATGCTAGCTTAGGCCATTACTCGCACAACATTGCGAGTGACATGAGCGAAGAGCGAATCAACCGATACTTTATCCAGCACGATGAGTACTACCAAATATTGCCTTCTATTCGACAGAAGGTGGTATTTGCCACTCACAATCTGTTATCGGACCCTCCTTTTTCTAACTGCCAACTCGCCACCTGCCGAAATGCACTGATTTATTTTCAGCCAAAGGCACAAAAACGCATTATTGCCATGTTACATTTTGCACTGAATCAATATGGTTATTTATTTTTAGGCAGCTCTGAGTCGTTGGGTGAAATGTCTGGTAACTTTGATGTAGTCAATGATCGAACTAAGATTTACCAGAAAACAACCTCGGCAAGGTTAATAACCAACACAATCCCATCATTGATGAGTATTCCGGAAAGTAACGGAGCCAGCCCGAGTGTAAATCAGCTCATTTCTACTTTCCAAAAGAGCCAACGCCCCTCGAGTTACACGCAAGTATATGAATCGATTATCGAAAATTATGCTCCTCCGGCCATCATTTTATCGGAAGACATGAGTGTTCTGCATGTATTCGGGGAGGTGGCCCACTTTACTCAAAAAATTCGGTCAGGTAAGTTCAGCGCTAATTTGAGCGATTTAATCAACGATAGTTTATCGACCGCTGTGACTACGGCCGTATACCGAGCCCAATCTAAAGCCCACAACGTGCAATATGAAAATATTCAGTTTGTTGATGAGCATGGCGATATTCGCCATACGAACTTGCGAGTTCTATACATTAGCAATAGCAAGTCGGCACAAATTTATTATGTATTGCTTTTTGAGCTGGTTGGAGAGTTTTCAAGCCCTGACGCTGAAGGCAGCGATGCCAACTACGCCGAACAACGCTACAGTCAGCAGTTGATTAAAGATTTAGAAGACGCTCTCAAGAAGAAACAAGAGCACTTGCAAGTTACCGTCGAAGAGCTTCAAACAACTAATGAAGAGCTCCAGTCTTCTAACGAAGAGTTAATGGCAGCCAATGAAGAGCTGCAGAGTACTAACGAAGAATTACAATCGGTTAACGAAGAACTCTATTCGGTTAACTCTGAATACCAAGAGAAAATCGAAGCAACGATTCAGGCCAATTTAGATACTGAGAACATCATCCGCTCAGCAAAACTCGGTTTTATCTTTTTAGATGATGCATTACTAATTCGAAAGTTCACTCAAGAATCGTCCGATGATATTTTTCTTTTACCGACCGATGTCGGTCGCCCGTTTCACCATATTTCACATTCTCTTATTTACGATAACTTCTTAACCGATATATCCAAAGTGTGTAACAGTGGAGAACCGATTGAAACGACCGTTGCTACTAAAAAAGGGCGAGTTAAGCTGATCAATATCTCGCCTTATACAGACGAACATGGTGTAACCTTTGGCTGTGTAATTGCCATTACCGACATTACCGATATCCAACGTTTAGAAAGTAAGCTAGAAGCCTATTTAGAAGAGTTAAAGGCGACTCAGAACAACCGAGCTTTAATGGCAAAAGAAGATACCATTCATGTTCTAGTGGTCGATGATGATGAGGTTGATGTTGAAATGATCACCCGTATGTTAAATAAGGAAACTTTTGATCCTTATAAATACGAATTGACCATCGCCAGTAGTTTCCAGATGGGTCGAGAACTACTGGCGAAAGAGCATTTCGATGTTTGCCTGGCCGATTACAAACTCGATGCCCATACCGGGCTCGATTTAGTCGCCGGACTAAGTGACAAAAATAAGGAATTGGCTTTTATTTTATTGTCAGGGTATTTAGATGACATTATTCGAGAGAAATCGATTGAATTGGGTGTTTACGATATTCTCGACAAAGCCGACATTAACGCTCAGCTTTTGCAACGCAGCATTAGCTATGCATTAAGGCACCAGAAAACTGAAAAGTTTTTACTCCAACACAATGAAACTGATTAACTGGAGAATTAATAGTGGCAAACTTAAGGCATACCCTGGGTATGCCTTGAAGGTTATTTTAATCACTTAGGTTTTTAATCCAAATCCCTTTAAACGCACGTTTACTCACTAAAACGGCTTTTGCTAATTCTTCCACGAGCACCATGGCATAAACCCATACGTAACTTAACTCTAAGTAATAAGCGGCTAACAAGGCGGCAGGTATACCTAGCATGTACATAGCGACCATATCGACACCCACCATGTATTTGCTATCCCCACCGGCCCTAAGAACCCCTATAATGATGGTCATGTTCAATACTTTGAGCCAAAACGTTAAACACATAACCCACAGCAATTGAACGGCAAGCTGATACAAAGACTCGTTAGGGTCTATCAGTAACGGTAAAAAGAAAGGGCTGGACAGCAAAATTGCGACACCAACAAATAAAGACCCAATTGGCGTCCAGATTACGAATTGCTTTGCAAGGTGTTTGGCCATTTCAAACTTATCTTGCCCTAAATTTTGCCCTATGAGCACTGCGCACGCGGTAACAAAACCAAAAAACAATGAATGATACAAACCTTCAATTGGGCTGACTAAACTCAATGAAGCCAATGCGTCGGTTCCTTGCGTTGCGGCAATAGCATGGTAGATAAACGACCCAAAACCCCACACAGTAAAATTCAACGTTAATGGCCATGCCGTCATAAAAAACTTTTTACTGTATTGATGAACCTCCTTACGCGCTGAAATAAGGGAGGTTAAAGACAGGGAATGGTTTCGCACCGCCAAAAACCCAAAAAATAGCAGTACTTGAAGCCCTCTCGCAATATCGCTGGCAATGGCGACGCCGTCTGAGCCCAATGAAGGAAACAGCCAAACCCCATGAATCAAAACATAGTTCAAAATAATGTTAATAACTATCGCCACAGCCGCAAGGATTAACGGCAGTAACGTTTCACCTTGCGCGCGCAATGCACTTTCGTATGCAATGATGATATGCGTAAAGAACAGTAACGGTACAGTAATTCTTAAATAGGAAGCGCCTTTAGAAATCATACTGGCATCATGACTCATTAAACTCAGTACAGATTCAGAAGCCGTCAAAAAAAGTAAACCCACTGGCAGCATTAAAAATAATCCAGAAACCATGCCTAACAATAAAATACTGCGTGCGGAGTCTGTTTTCCCTCGACCGAAATACTGGGCGACCAGTACAGAAATGGCGGAGCCTAGGCTGGCCATAACCATCACCAGAACAAAATGTATTTTCGCACCAATACCAATTGCCGCGACAGACGCCGAGCCTAAATTTGCGACCATAAAAACATCTGACATGCCCAGCAGCGATATCAGTACACTTTGCATGGCTACGGGAAGAGCCAATTTTAGAATTTGTCGTCGTAAAGAGAGAGCCATGGTGTTGTTCTACATAAATAAAGTCTCAGAATTCTAATCTCATGCTGGTCAAACGCTATGGCTGCAACTATTATTAGCATGTTCAAAACTATCATATTAATATTGAGAAGCTGACACGTTCATGAAATTTTCGAACAAGTTAGAAATTGGCAAAGAGTGTTTTGAGATTTTTTTGACCAGTGATGAGTTGCCAGAAATGTCCTTGCATAACATTCATATGGCCGGAATCGCCCATTTAAAACCGCCTTATGTCATCGAACGGTCTCAGTTGAATTTACACACCCTTTTATTCACCTCTTCGGGGCAAGGTAAGTTAACCACTGAAACAACCGAAGCCGTTATTCAACCAGGTACAATGACTGTATTACCGGCGCAAACAAATTACCGATTTGAAATTAACGACGACCATTGGGACATGTGCTGGATACTGTTACCCGAGAAGTTAGATTGGCAAACATTAATGCCGGATCAACCTGAGATTCGACCGACCTCTCAAGCCCTAAATATTTTCTATTTATGTCACGTTATAAACCAAGAGCGGGAAATTGAGGCCTCGTTTAGAGATCAGAGCTTTCACCAGCTGGCCCGCTACATTGAGAGCAATTTAAACTCTCTTACCTTAGAAAAAGATGATCGTCTTAGCGCGGCCTTTAGATCCGTGAATCAGTCTTTGCATAAACCTTGGACGGTCAATGACATTGCGCAACTAACCTATTATTCAGAACCTCACTTATATCGGCTCTGCAAGGAGCGATTTGGCAAAAGCCCTAAGCAGATTATTCGCTCGTTGCGTATTGATCGAGCAAAACAGCTGCTAACGTTGACCGACTGGCCGTTAAATGAACTCGCTCAACGAGTGGGCTTTTCAGATGCCTTTAATTTTTCAAACCGATTCAAAAAAGAAGTTGGCCTTAGCCCTAGCCGTTTTCGTGAAGTGGGTTCAAACGACAGCACGAACAACACTTAACAATTTTGATTTAAGTCGGGCGTTTTAGGGTAGTGATTTCTCCCAAGCTGGCGTAATCTTCTCCGCCTAATCGTGAGATGGGGTCTAGTTTGTGAGCATCTACGGTAAATGGGGCATCGGTTAACAAGGTGTCTTTAACAAAAATATGCTTTACCGACAAATAGATTACAGCTTGAGGACCGTTCCCTACTAAGTGAATATCGTGCAGCTTACAAGACATAGCGACCGGTGCAGACTTCAGCCTAGGTAACGTGAAACTTTCTTCGGCCACCAATTCATGTTCTATTTGATTCAACTCTGAATCCCCTTCGGCTAAACCACGAGCGGTTTCATTTACTTGCGGCATCAACTCGGTATTCGCAATGTGAATGGTGCAAAATTGACGTTCTTCAATATTTCGCCAAGTATCTTTTTTTGTACCATCGCGCTTCTGCCCTACCGAAATCATGACTAATGCTGGGTCACTCGCAATAACATTAAAATATGAAAAAGGGGCCATATTTAAACTGCCATCTTCGTTTTCTGTCAGTATCCAAGCCACCGGCCGGGGAACTATGGTATGAGTCAATAAGCGGTATACTTGCTGTTTTTCTAGTGACATAAGATCGAAATGCATGAAACGAGCCTCTCTAATCGTGTTCAGTAATTATACGCCATGTTAAATGAAACCCCAGTAGTTGACTATATTGATACCAATAGTCACTATAGTGATACTTTTATAATTTTTATGGCATATGGCGTGACTATTGAAATACGATAAGACATCGACCATCGGAGTAGAAACATATGTATCAGTATAAGAAGCGCCAGGTTACCCCCAGACCCGATAAAGAACTTCGCCTAGAAAATGGCCGGCTCGGTGGATATTTCTCATTATTATTGGGGTTTTCTAGCCTACTTGCGGTGTTGGCCTACCTTTTCCCCTCCTATTTAACGACAGCAGAATTGCGAGCCATATATAACATCGGTGACTTACAATACATACTCAAATACGGCATGTGGCTGTCACTGGGGTTTGGATTAACCAATTTTATAATCAACAAAAAGAAGCGTTTAGGCTTTGCAGGTGTCTCTTTGACCTTAATTGCCTTTGCCTTGGCCGCCAATGTTTCACCTTCTGGATCAACAGAGCCCTTTCCACTGGCCATTGGTGTGGATTGGCTGGTCATTGCCTTGCTGGGCTCGTTCTTTATTTTCACCTCATTAGAAAAACTGTTTCCAAAATATCGAGATCAGGTTGTTTTACGTGACGAATGGAAAACAGATTTTTTCTATTTTTGCGTTAACCATTTACTTATCTCAGTCTTCCTATTGTTTGGAAACTTTGTGGTCAGTTCTTTTGACTGGGTCGCCAACCCAACCTTACATAATTGGGTATTGGCCCTGCCTCTAGCGCTGCAAGTACTTTTGTTGGTTATCTGCGCAGATTTCGTACTGTACTGGGAACACCGATTGTTTCATGAACATAAAAAGCTTTGGCCTTTTCATGCTGTGCATCATTCCGTTGAAACAATGGATTGGTTAGCTGGTTCCCGTTCTCATATTGTTCATACACTTGTAGAAAGATCTTTGGTCTTGGTTGTACTGCACTTGCTAGGCGCAAGTAAAGTCGCGCTCGATATCTACGTGATCATTGCCGCAATTCAAGCCATTGTGATCCATTGCAACATGAAAATTCACTGGGGGGTGTTGAAATACATCCTAGTTACGCCGCAATTCCACCACTGGCACCACAGCTCCGAGGAGCCTGCCATTGATACCAACTATGCGGCTCACACAACGTTGTTTGACTGGGTTTTTGGGACTTATCACATGCCAAAAGGGGTTTGGCCTGCCAAGTATGGCACTACCAAACCATTGCCTCGCGGTTACTTTAAACAGATGTGGTACCCTTTTCGAAAGCTCCTCGGTTAACCAATCTGACCATACAGGTTATACTGGGTTCTTTATTTGATCGGCGCTTAATTACCGCATAAGGAACCCTACATTGATTAGATACGCTTTACTCATCAACCCACAAGCTCAAGGTGCCTATTTTAAGGACACACTGAGCGTTGCTCAGGCTGAGTTTCAAGCGGTCATTGGCGACGAGGCTATAGAGCACAAACCTGTCGGCCCATTTCATTTTTTCCACGCGAACCTTTCCGAAGTACAATTGAAACAAGCCATACGATTGTCATTTGTGCAAGGTGTGTTTCAAGTTGAAGCCGACCAACTCATTCCTCTCGATTGTGAAGCAGATTTTCAATTGCATGACGACTTTGTGTTTGGTTCAAAATACCGCGGCAAAACGAATGAACACCTGACTCAACTGTTACTTAATGTTGGCTTAGCAAACCTACCCACTCAAAACCAGCCGATAAACATTCTCGATCCTATGTGTGGTCGCGGCACGACCTTGCTGTGGGCGCTCCGCTACGGGTTAAATGCAAAAGGTATTGAGCAAGATGTTAAAGCCGTTGACGATATAAAACAGAGCCTAAAAAAGTGGACCAAGCTGCATCGTCAAAAACATAAAATACTTGAAGGCTTTATTGGTAAAGCTAACAAAAAAGGGCTGGGAAAATTTTTAGAGTTTTCCACCAATGACCAAAAAATGCGGATTATTAACGGTGACAGTCGCGATGCCGCCACTCTGATAAAAAGCGAAAAATTTGATTTAATTATCAGCGATTTGCCCTATGGCGTGCAGCACTTTACGACTGACAAAACTCGAAACCCGCTCGCGGTTATTGATGAATGTATCCCTGGCTGGAAGAAAGCACTAAAGAAAAACGGTGCCATTGTGCTGGCATTCAACAGCTATATTCCTAAACGCGCTGAGTTAATTGAATGTTTTGAAAATCATGGATTTAAAGCACAAGCGTTTACCGCACCGCACCGTATGAGCGAATCTATTGTGAGAGATATTTTGGTACTTAAGCTACCAGAGTAGGCATGAATAAACCCGGAAGTCGGCACCTCCGGGTTTTGAACAATTTTATTGCCGATCAACTAAATCGTAATCGGAAGGAACAGAGAAGTTACTTTCGTGCACATTGGTCATAGCAACCGATTTAATTTCATAGACGTATCGCACTAAAGGTTTGCTTTGCCAGCTTTCTAACAATTTATCGGTGCCTTTTTTAGCTAAATTACCCAGCAATTGCTTACCAACACCTTCTATACCTTCATCTAAGTTAAGCGTTTCTTGATAGGCTTGCTTCTCGGCCTGACACGCTTTGGAGTCACGCAGCCATTCTAACTTAATTGAAATGGGGTAACCTTCTACTTGCGCAAGTTTTTTGCCGACGATACCGCCAAACTGGTTCTCCTGATTATTGGTATCACCGGTAAAAGCCGCGAGCGCTTTGTAGCCTTTCGGTCCTAAGATACGAACTAATGGGTCGTTTGCGGCTTTTTGCGCAATGGCATCTTGGAATTGACCATGAACACTCCAAACCTCATGTATGTTTGCATCGGGGTTTGTTGTCCAAAAATCGAAACTGATTAGATTTATATCTTTTGCACCCGTAGAATCTTGGTATTCGGTTTTCCACATGACTTGGTAATTACTAACATCAAAGCCGTTGATCTTGCGTTGTTTGCCAGTTTTCGTCACGTCAAAGTCATTGGTCACTAGCTCCACTTGGCAGCCTAGCTCTTCGTAATCTTGATAGTCTTCGGTTTCTTCTTCAGATTGCTCAAACTGATCGAGAATAGATTGTTCTTGGCAGCCACTCAGTGCACACTCACTGTATTCTTTCTTTTTATAATTCACTTTATAGGCTTTGTTTAAATCAATTCGCGCAATATCGGCTTCTTCAGAGTTAGCCCATTTCATTAGAAAGTTTTTAAATTTTATGGTGTCGCGAATACTGCGCTTATCGGCTTGCGTATATACGACCTGCGTACCGTTAAAGTCTGGGACTAATGTTCCATTAATAGAATATTCTGCGTTGACTTGCGCGACAGTCACTTTTGGTGTGGTATCTACTGATTGAGTTTGGCAAGCAGTTAAAGCCGCAACGGCTATAGCGGTATAGAGTGGCGTTTTCACAGCGAGTTCCTTTTATACTGATTTCGGTATCTAATTACCCTTTAAGTACCGTAAAATTACCACGCCCTATAGCCTATTTCATTATCTCTCTAGCGAACCAGCTCCTATTTTAAGATGCATTTCAGCATCCGTGTATGTTTTTGTGATCTTTATCACATTCAGGCTTGGGCTGTGCTGCCAAGCAGCTTAGCCAGTTCACCTGTATCGACCAATTTTTTAACATCACTGTACCCACCCACCAAAGTGCCATTCACAAACACTTGTGGGTAGGTTTTAAAGCCAGTCCACATTTTAATGGCTAACCTAGGATGCCATTGTGCAAAATAGCTTCCGTATTCTAAATAGGTGAACTCTATTCCCTGCTCCGATAATAACTTTCGAGCTTTTTTTACAAAGGGGTTTATCTTCATTCCGATTACAACTACTTTATTACTCGCTATCGCCTGCTTCACTTGATTTAAAACGGCGTCGTGCCCACCACCCAATTTCGAATGAATGGCAGGATGGATCTCTTCTAAAGAAAGTACAGTTCTAGTCATATTAAGCCTATAAACTTGCTAAATGTATAACCATCATGCGCTTTTAGTTAGTATTCAACAACCTGACAAAGGTAACTATATTTGCTCTTTATTCTGACAAAAATAAATGGACATGCCTTCAAACTGAACTAGGCTTAAGGGCAAATGATCAGTTGAATTTTCTCATGTCATTAAAACAGGACTACCAACAAAAGCTGGAGCAATTGAATAACCTATTGAATACTGATGTCGGGATCATTAGCCAAATAGAGGGTGCACACTATACAGTGGCGCAAACTTTTTCATACATCAATACCATTCAAAGTGGTAATCAATATCTTATTCAAGAGACTTATTGCAAAGAAGTGATCGCTCAGCAGAAGCTCATCAGCTACGCGCATGTCGGGCGCATTCGAAGTATGGTGCTACACCCTATTTATACTGCGATGCAACTCGAAGCCTACATTGGCTTACCCATACTCAGCCCAGAAGGCGAAGTGTTTGGAACACTGAATTTTTCCGGATTAATGCCCAAACCAAACGGTTTCAGTGAGGAAGAGATTGCCCTGGTTACTGAGCTGCGAGATGAAATTGAGCAATCCCTTGCCGAGCGAGATTACTCGTCCGACAAGGGATAACACTAGAACTAAACGTTACGCCGGTACTCCCCGCCAACTTCATACAAAGCATGGCTAATTTGCCCAAGACTGGCAAATTTCACGGTACTCATTAACTGGTCAAATAAGTTCTCTTGTTGCTTGGCACTTTCTTGCAAAGTTTGTAATGCTTGCTGTGCTTGTTGCTCATGCAGCTGATGGAACTTTTCTAACTCGACAATTTGCTGGTCTTTTTCCTCGGTACTGGATCGAGCCAGCTCGATTGGTTCATCTTGCTCAGTTTCTTTGCCTTTGAAAGTATTTACACCGATTAATGGCAGCTCACCTGAGTGCTTTTTGTGTTCATACAACATGGATTCATCTTGGATTTTACTGCGCTGATACATGGTATCCATAGCACCTAATACCCCACCACGCTCACTTAAACGCTCAAACTCAGCAAACACAGCTTCTTCAACCAAGTCTGTTAGGTATTCAATAGCAAAGGAGCCTTGCAGAGGGTTTTCTATTTGGTTCAAGCCCAGTTCTTTATTAATAATTAACTGAATGGCCACTGCACGTCGTACGCTCTCTTCTGTAGGCGTTGTTATCGCTTCATCGAATGCGTTGGTATGCAAGCTGTTGCAGTTATCAAACAACGCGTACATGGCTTGGAGTGTCGTTCGTATATCGTTGAATTGAATTTCTTGCGCGTGCAGCGAACGCCCTGACGTTTGAATATGGTATTTCATCATCTGTGAGCGTGCATTCGCACCATATCGGTCGCGCATGGCTCGGGCCCATATTCTGCGAGCCACTCGACCAATCACCGCATATTCTGGATCCATCCCATTACTGAAGAAAAAGCTCAGGTTCGGTGCAAAATCATTTACGTCTAAGCCACGCGCGCGGTAATACTCGACCAAGGTGAAGCCATTAGCCAAAGTAAAAGCCAACTGAGTGATCGGGTTAGCTCCCGCTTCTGCTATATGGTAACCGCTGACGCTGACCGAGTAGAAGTTTCTTACCCCTTCTTGAATAAACCACTCTTGAACATCACCCATTAGGTGCAAAGCAAACTCTGTTGAAAATATGCAGGTATTTTGTGCTTGGTCTTCTTTCAAAATATCCGCTTGAACAGTACCGCGGACTTTTTGAAGCGTTTGTTGTTTGATGCCCTTATAGGTGTCGGCATCTAACAACAAGTCACCCGTTACGCCTAGCAAGCCAAGCCCTAAGCCGTTGTGGCCCTCTGGTAAATCGCCATGATACTGCGGAGGAAGCTGACCCGTAAGCTGCTGAATTTTTTGTTGCGCGGAGTCCCATTGGTCGTTTTCTTTTAAATAGAGCTCTACTTGCTGATCAATCGCCGTGTTTAAAAACATAGCCAAAATAACAGGGGCGGGGCCGTTAATTGTCATCGAAACAGAGGTCGATGGCGCGCACAAATCAAAGCCTGAATACAGCTTTTTCATATCATCTAAAGTGGCAATCGATACTCCACTGTTGCCTACTTTGCCATATATATCGGGTCGGATATTTGGGTCTTCACCATAGAGCGTCACAGAATCAAAAGCCGTCGATAATCGTGCAGCGGGTTGACCGAGCGAAAGATAATGAAAGCGGCGGTTCGTTCGCTCTGGTGTCCCTTCACCGGCAAACATGCGTGTAGGGTCTTCACCTTCACGTCGGTACGGATACACGCCCGCTGTATACGGGAAATGACCCGGTAAATTTTCTTGGCCGGTAAACTTAACTCGCTCACCCCAATCGTTTTTGGTGTTCGCCACTACTTTCGGAACTGGGTTTTGACTTAAGCTCTGCCGATAATTATCACCTTCGATCGTTTTATTGCGAACTTGATATTGATAGGTTGGTGCGCTGACACCGGTCATTTTTTCAGACCAGCCGGCTATGGCATCTTTACTTTCTTGATCGAGTGCTTTTATTTGCTCGTTATACTTTTCAACTAACGGTTTAAATGCGCTGTCTAAGCTATCCGTAGATAGGGTTTGTAAGGGGTCACTTACCTCAACGCCCAGTGCCTTTAAACTCTCAAAAAGATGTTCCGCTTGTGCTGCAATGGCAGCTTGATGCTTAACGTGCTCATTTTTAGACCGCCCTAGTTCGGCAATTTCAGCTAAGTAGCGTTGTTGCTTACCAGGAATTAACACATGGCTTTTAGGTTGGCCGGCAGGCAAGTTGGCCGGCCATGGCTGCTCAGATTTTGTCGAAACTTGTTGGCACAGGGCATTAAATAACCCATTAACACCAGGGTCTAAGAAATGGCTGGCAATGGTTGCAAAAACAGGGACTTCACTATCGTCTGCACTGAACTCATTGCGATTACGGCGCCACTGCTTGCGCACATCTCGCAGAGCGTCTTCTGCACCTTTACGGTCGAATTTATTAATCACTATCCAATCGGCTAAATCAATCATGTCAATTTTTTCTAACTGACTCGCCGCGCCGTATTCTGGCGTCATTACATAGCCGGGCAAATCAACTAAATCTACAATGGCAGAATCACTCTGACCTATGCCTGCCGTTTCCACAAAGATCAAATCAAAGCCTTGGTGACTCATTTCGGTAATGACGTCGTTCAGAACTTCGTTAGTGGATAGATGCTGCCTGCGCGTCGCCATGCTGCGGAAAAAGACATTGGGCTGGCGAATGCTGTTCATTCGAATCCGATCCCCTAATAATGCTCCGCCCGTTCGACGACGAGTAGGATCAACCGCTAATACGGCGAACTTACGATCTGGAAAAGTAGTGGCAAATCGCAACACTAATTCATCGGTAAGACTCGATTTACCGGCTCCGCCTGTGCCCGTCAGGCCAATGGTAGGACAACCGCGCTGGTCATGGCTTGCCTTCGTTTGCTCTTGTTCGATCAATGTCAACGCTCGGGCTTGTTTGAGGCTGACATGAGCCTTCGACGATAATGCTTCGGCGCGTTCTTGCTTAGCTTTTTTACAAATATCGACCGCATCGTCGATCATCCCAACCAGACCCATTTTCATGCCGTCAGTCGGGTGATAAATCCGGGAAACACCGTATTCATGTAATTCGGCAATTTCTTCTAAGGTAATGGTACCGCCGCCGCCGCCAATAATAGTGACGTGTTCCGCGCCGGCTTCTTTCAGCAGATCAACGAGGTATTTAAAAAATTCGCAATGACCGCCTTGGTATGAGCTGATCGCAATCGCATCGGCATCTTCTTGCAGTGCGGCTTTAACAATGTCATCAACACTGCGGTTATGGCCCAGGTGAATTACTTCGCAACCGCGGTCTTGGATTAACCGACGCATAACATTGATCGCAGCATCGTGGCCATCAAATAGGCTAGCAGCGGTTACGACGCGTAAAGGGTGCACATCACTCATACATTTCTCCGATCTGAACACGAATAGCTGGGTAAGCTTGGTGTTGTTTGATTATTAGGTGACCTAAAAAGCGGAAAATCTCAGCGGCGAAGGGATTGCCCTCGCTTAAAGAAGTAGGTGTTCCCGCCATTATTGTTATAATTGTTGGCTGGCTTAGCCGATTGAACGATTGTTAAAACTTGCTTTTAAGCCAGTTTTTGTAATTTTTTGTCACTTTTTCAGTGTTTTACAGATAATTTGACCAAGCCACTTGCGTGATAGACTAGCTTTCGTTTACGTTAGCGTCAACTTGTTAGCCAATGACGGCTGAGACTACTCAGTAAATAATTCGCAACAGAACAACACCCGATTAACAGAGACCGCTGTAACGAGCCTTATGACCCAACACACTCAAGATGACACCTTTAGTATTCGCGATTTGGCCGATGAATTTGGCATTACGACGCGCACCATTCGATTTTATGAAGATAAAGGGCTAGTGACGCCTACTCGACAAGGTCAGAGGCGTATTTACCATAAACGAGATAAAGCGAGACTAAAGCTAATACTGCGCGGTAAGCGGCTGGGCTTCAGCTTGGATGAAATTGTGCACTTAGTAACACTTTATGAAACACCGAATGACAAATTGCCGCAATTACAGGTGTACTTGGAAACGCTGACCGGACACAAAGAAACGCTTTTGCAGCAAAAGCGCGACTTAGAGCAAACCTTAATAGAGTTAGAACGCGCCGAGCGCGAATGTCGCCAAGCCATTGCAAAGCACGATGATGTTGCTCCTGAAAGCACTTCCTCTTAAGCTTGTCTCAATTAAACCAGTTATTAAGGATGACCCATGCCAACGTTTGATATTGTTTCTGAAGTCGACAAAGAAGAATTACGCAATGCCGCCGACAACGCTAACCGTGAACTCGCCACTCGTTTCGATTTTAGAGGCGTTGAAGCCAGTATAGAATTGGTCGGTGATGATACCATTACGTTAAAGTGCGAATCCGATTTCCAAGTACGTCAGCTTGAAGAAATCGCCGCTAAGAACTGTGTTAAACGCGGCATCAGTGCAGCTTTTGCTGAGGTTGAAGATGAGCCTGTCCATGTCGGTAAAACTTTTACGCTCAATATGAAGTTTAAAAATGGCTTAGAGCAACCAACAGCACGTAACATTGTAAAACTGATTAAAGAGAAAGGCGCGAAAGTAAAGGCTTCCATTCAAGGCGATAAAGTTCGCGTAGAAGGAAAAAAACGTGACGACCTACAAGGCGTTATGGCTATGCTGCGTGAAGAAAAAATTGAACAAGACTTACAGTTTAATAATTTCCGCGATTAGTTTGGAAAACCCAGCAGACCGCTATTGTAAACCGCCTGCTGGTACTTTCCTTAATTAATTTGATCGGGTGCTTTTAAACCATAGCGATTAAAAATTTCGGTCACTTCGCCCGATTTCGCCATGGCTTCAATCGTTTGCTTAAATTCTTCGAAGTACTTAGAACGCTTCGAGGCCTTAGGAATACTGACATATCGTCCATTATAGAAGTTCTCTATATAACTCGCTCTTCTAGCTTGCGGCACAATGTGTATCCTATCCATGTCATGAGCCGATGAAGTGACTACGGCATCGACAGAGCCTGATTCTAAAGCCTCAATTAAATCGTTAGTGTTTGAAAACTCAACCTTCGTCACTGTAGAGTTTTCAGCAAATTCTGCCGAATAGATGCTGCCTTCTAAAGCGCCAACCCTGAGTTTATTCAATTCTGCTTTATTTCGGACATCCCCTGCATAACTCGGCGATAAGTAATAGAAAACTTCTCTCACTTCATAACCATAAGCCACCTCATCTAAAAACTGCTTACGTTCTGCGCTCATTGAATGTCGCAGTAGCAAATCTACGCCGCCAGTTTCAGCAATTTCAATGGTTTCATCCCAAGTTTTATGCTCCCACTTAATTTGATGCCCCATACGTTGCAGCGCCGTTTGCACAACATCGGCAACAGGACCAATACAAGCCATTCTCGTGGGGATCAACTCTGGCGATCTATCTCGACAATGCGCCTTAAAGTTTGCAGCATGTAAAGCAGAACTGCTGAGGATAAATAACATGAGCCCGCAGGCTATTTTTTGAACTTTTATTAACGTCATGGCGTGTCCTATGGTTATTGTTGTTGTCGCGGCAATGTAACCCAGCGCCAACATTGATAAACCTAAAGGACATTTATTCTTTAGTGGTTTTTTTGATCATTAAAATCATAAAGTTCACCACTTGCTTTCAATGGCGAACTCTTACACACAAATATGGGATTTATTCGCTAATTGTTCTGAAAAAATTCTACGCCACGCATCAAAGAGAGCACCAGCTCCTGCGCATCAAATTTAGTCAATGCTTCATTCGCACCTACTTGGGTTGCCTGGCTGACACTAATTGAACTCGACAGCGATGAGTGCAAAATAATATAAGCCTCGGCCAATGCTTGTGTACTGCGCACTTCGAAAGCCAATTCATACCCGTCTAAACCTGGCATTTCGATATCGGATACCAATAAATTTACGGGGTGACCTACCGCGGCCTGTGTATTCATGTAATCGAGTGCTTTTTGGCCATCATTCGTGACATGGAAAGGTACATTCAGCAGGCTCAGTACATCGGTCAATTGCCGTCGAGCGGTTGCTGAGTCGTCAACGACTAAGATGTTCATCGGTTTTAATTTTTCCCGTTGAATATCAGTCACAACGGCCATCGCCGCTTGCGGATCTGGTGGGTAAATTTTATTCAGTAACAGTTCAACATCCATTAACTGAACCAGCTTATCTTCCACTTCGACGGTGCCGGTAATAAAGACATTTTTACCCAACAACGCATCGGGCTGTTTTATGGCTCGCCAGTTCGTTTCGACGATTTTTTCTATCTCGCTGACGATAAATCCAACAACCTTACGCTGACAATCGGTCACCACAATGTAGGCACTTTTGAGCTGGCTTTCTGTTAGGGCACCTAAACCGATGACCTCAGCCATATCCACGACCGAAATCGTCTGGTCGCGAATGGTGAGCGCCCCTTTTATTCCTGGTGCCGAGTTCATGAGAGGTGTCACTGGCCGATAAGGCACAAGCTCCCGAATTTTTAAGGTTCCAAGTGCAAATTGACGCTTATTCTTTAAGCTAAACAGCAGCAACCCCTGAGAATAGTTGGCTTTAGACGTCACAAATAGCTCCAAATGAGATGTGAATAACCATTATATAGGGTAATCGACCAAAACGCGCAGATGATGAGCGGTAATTTATCAGAATGAAAAAAAGCGCCACAGAGGCGCTTTTAACTAGGTAGAATGTTTTATTGCTTTTTATGTCGCTGTTTGGCGAACTTTGCTGGGTTCGAATGTGCTTCGAGGTAATCAACTAACGCTTCAGATTGCTCTGGCGATAATACAGTGTTTAATTGATCGGTTAATGCGATTCTTAACTCGGCCTTTTTGGCTTCACGAAGCGCGGCCATTTCTTCTTGGCTTTGCTTACTATCGCTCTCTTTCATTGCTTCACGCTGTGCTTTCATAAGCTCACGTTGAGATTCTTGAAAGGTTTTAAGCACCTCTGTAACACTGGCTTGCGTTTCTTCGGTTAAATTTAACTGACCGAATATATAATCTAACTTGACCGTTTTACCTAGCATTTGCGAATGCTTGGCACGCTTGTCACCGTTTTGGTCTGCGCTTCCACTGTTAGCCATCGAAAGGCCTGCGGTAGTTAACATGGTTACGGTTAATAACCCTGCAAGTAGTTTTTTTGTCATCGTTGTATCTCCAAGTTTAGGTTGTATCAGCATTGAAGAGGGGAATCTTCGTATTGCTTGGAAGATACTTTATTCGCACAAGGTGCAAACAATATGGAGGAAATGTGCAATGACACTTTAATGACAATTACTTTGGATCAAACCGATACCCGGCTCCATATACGGAGTGAATGTAATCGTGTTCAGGGTCTAATTCATTGAGTTTTTTGCGAAGTTTTTTAATGTGGCTATCTATGGTTCGATCACTGACAACCCGTTGATCTTTGTATATTCGATCGATCAGTTGATCACGAGATAAAATATGACCGCTTCGGTCCATTAATGCACTCAATAAATTCAACTCAACAATAGTGAGCTCACTGGCTTTTTCAGCAAAACTCACCTGTGCTGTTTGCGTATTGAGCCACAGTTTGGTTTTAGGAGGGGGTTCTATCTCATTGGGTTGAACTCGTTTTAAAATCACCTTCGTGCGAGCCACCAGCTCTCTTAATGAGAAAGGTTTACACAGATAATCATCTGCGCCCAATTCAAGCCCGAGCAGACGATCAATTTCTTCGACCTTTGCCGTCGTCATGATGATAGGGACGCTTGAATTGGCCCGTATTTTTTTACACAGGCTAATGCCATCCAGCCCAGGTAGCATTAAATCAAGCACAATTAGATCAGGCTGATTGTGCTTTAACCACTGCTCAGCATCATCACCACGGTGCTGCACAACGACATCATAATGCGCCTGTTTAAAATAATCTCGCTCTAAAGCGGCTAACCGCTCTTCATCTTCAACAATGAGTATTTGTGCCATCACTACTCCTGAATAGCTTTAGGTAGGGTTAACTCTATCGTTACACCACCCAATTCACTACTTTTGGCAACCACCGTACCTTGATGCGCATGAACAATATTTTTCACAATGGCCAAACCTAAGCCAGACCCACCGGTCTTTCGGTTTCTAGAACTATCGACGCGGTAAAGCCGATCAAACAACTTAGGGAATTCAGTCTCTGCAACGCCCGGGCTAGAGTCCGACCATGTCAGCAATAGCATCGAGTCTTGTTCTAACAACTGGAGCGACAACTGGCCAGGTGAGTCGGTGTAGCGCAATGTATTTTGCATTAAATTAGAAAACAATTGCTCAATACGTTGCTCATCAATAAACGCTAAGAAATTTTTTCCTTTTGTGCTCATGCTCAGTTTAATGTTCGACTCGTTTAGCCGAGAGCTATATTGCTCCAGGCTGGCAAACATAAGTTGTTTTAAATCGACCGGTGCTTTTTTGTATTGCAAAGCGCCAACCTCAGAGCCCGACAGCTCATTTAAGTCATTCACCAAGCGCCCCATACGCTCGGCTTGCCATTGTAGGCTTTTAAGCCAATCTTCGTTGGTTTCGCGTATGCCATCTTGGGCAGACTCTATGTCGGCAAGCAACACGGCAATTGGGGTTCTTAATTCATGGGCGATGTCGGTAACCCATTGCGAGCGAGACTTTTGATTCTCTTGTAGCGTGTCCGCCAGCTGCTTCACATCTTGTGCTAACTGCCCTAATTCATCTTGGCTATTGTGAGTGATTGTTTGATGATAATTCCCCGCCGCCATTTCGGCTAACGCGGTGGACACTTTACGAAGTGGACGTGCAATGACACCTGAGATAAAAATGGCGAACACCGCCGAGGTTATTAATAGTGCAACGGCGATCCAGCGTATTTGCTCTTTATATTGGGCCCGGAAGATATTGTCGACTTGTGCATCGAGACGCTCATTCGGCTGGTACCCGATGTAACCAAGGGTGTCCGATGCATCATTAGTGATCGGAACCCATACAAAGCGTTTGTTTGGGTCTTCTCGGCCCACAATTAACTCACCCTGTTCTGATTTCAGCAGCAGCCTTTCTAAGTATGGCGGCCGAGGACTAAAGCGGCGACGATCATTCATGAGTGTTGGATAGCTCAGGTTAATTAAAGCAACCCATTGCTTAGGGTTGTTTTGCAGCGCTTGCCAGCCTTGATTACGCTGATTATATGCCGCCAGAGATTCTAGCAACGGCTGTAATCGCCTTGCCTCTTGCTTATTAACGTAGTCAGCGAAGTTTTGGTTAAAGCTTGTACTGTTCAACCACAGTACGGTTGCAATTAGCAGCGTATTAATAAATAAAATACTAAGAAACAACTTGGTTCGAAGTGAATAAAACACAATCAACCCATTAGGAAAATAGAAGTGCGCCAAGTTTAACGCACAAATGTGCAAACAACGTGCAGATTGGTTCGTGTTTTACCGAGTTTCTAAATAAATAACGAACCAACGCTCATGCTGGGTAGTTAATAGCTGCCGTTGGCTAGGGTTGCAACGTCGGTGAATTGCGCCATCATTTGCTCAAGAGCGACAGAATTTACCAATTGGTAGAGTCTATCTTCTCGGGTAACGGTGCCCTGAACATAGCCACCGGCCATATTGGTGTCCATTTCTTCAATGTTAAAGTAATGCACCCCTTCTACTTTATCGACGGCCATGCCAACTCTAGACTCCGGGAAATCGAGAACCAGCATAAAACTGGGTTCAGCAATGCCTTCGTTGCCTTGCATTTGCAACACATCGATTACGGCTAAGGTTTCACCTCGTAGGCTAATAAGCCCCATTACGCCGACCGCATGGCTTGGTACAGGGCTTAACGGCTGCCATGGAACGACTTCTTTAATCAACGTAGCCGGAAACGCCAACGGCTCGCCGTTGAGTTGAACAACGACCCACATTTCGGTTGTAGACATTCGAAACCCCTTACTGTGATATTGATTCAAAGCGTAGTAAAGTGTCGGCACATTGGCAACTTGCTGGTCACAATTGTCAGAGCCAGCACACTCCATCTTTATTAACTGGTTTATCGGCTAAGGCGTATAAAAGTTTATGTCCTATTTGCGCAAATTAAATAAAGCTTATGCTCAACTGTCTAACGCTAAAGATTTAGATGATTTGCTCAGGCTGTCTATTAAAGCCGTTAAGGGTACGCTTGGGTTCGATAGAGCAGGGTTTCTTCTTTTCGATGCTCAAACCCAAGAACAAGTTGGGACTTGGGGCATAGACGCCCATGGAAAGCTTCGAAATGAACATGGCCTGCGCTACCCCATTACCGATGACCACCTCATGCTAGATTCAAGCGAGAGTATTCGCTTAATACGAAATAAATCTCTCAATGATATGGGGGAAGCCCAAGGGGTTGGTTGGCACGTACAAGCGATGGTCAGCTCCGAGAAAGAGCTGTTCGGTTGGCTGTTCGTAGATAATTTAGTGAATGGTAAAGACATAAGCCAAGAAGAATTTGAAGTTCTGGAAACCTTTTCAACTGTACTTGGGCAGCTCATTATTCGCGCTAAAATTGAAGATACGCTCAATAGCACCCTCAAGTCGCTAGCGGTAAAAGACCAACCGCAACCTGAAACACAAAGCAAACTGGCACGGTTAGATACTCATATCGAACATTCCAGCGAGAGCATGATATTAGCTGAAAAGTTAATCGGCCTCGTCCCGATGAGTACTCGTTATATTGGAAATTTAGTAAACTTTATCTCGCTGCTGTCACCTAAACAGTTTGATGCCGCGAACATAGATTTATTAGATACAGCTAAATCATCGGCGAATCGATTGTCTCGTATTTTTCGCTTTGTTGATGCTCGTGTTCACGCCACTACGAATGATAAACGGCAAACGGTGAGCTGCGCCGCGGTAGCCAAGTATTGGCAATCACAGTTTCAACCTCTGTTTGATAAAACCACGCATTCACTCATTGTAAAGGCTGATCAGCCTGAGCTTTTGGTTACGATTCCATTAATACTGCTGACACAGTTAGTAAAGGAGTTGATGAGTAATGCCTTATATCATGGCTTAGAAAGTACTACGGGCGGCCAAATATCCATTAAATTATCCTCACAAGGCGGTTTACTCACTGTCACCATTGACGATAACGGTATTGGCTTAGAAAGCAGCCAACTTAATGAAGTCAGCAAGCTTTTTGTCACGTCAAAGCCCAACGAAAACCTTGGTACCGGCCTTAACGTGGTACAACACTACGCGGAACGTTGGTTAAATGGGCAGCTTGACTTGAGTGAATCGACTCAAGGCGGTTTGCAGGCAACATTGACCTTTCCTGTCTCTCAAGAACAAGCCTAACCCCTTTCCAAGGCTGAGATCAATTCCTGCCGATTCACCTCTTGATCCAGAAAAAGATAGTATGTTGCGACCTTTAGTATCATAAAATGATACTTTGCAGATAATCCTGTTGCTTGCCGATTCTTCCGCTTATATTCCTTTTCAAACAGGCAAAAACAAAAAAGGAGCGCAGGTTATGGGAAATGCAATGAGCCAAGTATTTAAGTTTATCAGCAAGAATCCTGGTTATCGTCCGTCACTGGGAGTAATAACTTCAGTCATTCAATCATCGACCATGGTTGCATGGGGAGCGATCAATAAAGATGGCGAAATTTCTTACGTTCCCGCGTTAGAAGAAATGAAAAAAAGCTGGCCGGATGCCACTTGGACACCTATTTCAAAGCAACAAGCCTCTCTCTTCGATAAAGCATTTGAACGAGAGCGTGGTGCAAGAGAAGAGTTTCTACTCTCAATCTAATTCGATTTGCTGTACTCGTGCTAGCGGAGGCTTACAGCTAGCAACAAGCCTCTCTTGAGGTTTTGTACTCCTCGATCTTTTGGGCTCCTTTGGAGCCCCTTTTTATGTTCAGCTTTTTACCTTTCCTAATACCACCACACTTTGCGCTTGCATTAAGTAATGTAATTTAGCGGGGTGCGTTTCTTCAGGCAGTAAACCATTATTACGAGCAGTATCGCATAACAAGTTCCACTCTATACCGCCAGCCGAAGGCACATGAAAATCCAAGTCTTGTCCACTGGCGTTAAACAAAATAAGATAACACTCGGCACAATGCTTTAAATCACTTTCAATACTTTTTACGCTGTTTGAAATAAGTAAACCGAAGCATTGTAAATTAACGTCATGCCAATCGTCTTGCGTTAAAAAATGACCATCGGACCGTAACCAATGCACCTCATCGGTACTGAATGGCGACTCACCTTTTGCTTGGTCACTGAGCACCAATCGATTAAATAGATAGCTGCTTTTACGCAACGCGATCATCTGCTGAACAAAGGCTTCTAATTTTAAATCTCGCCGTGCCCAATTAAACCAACTGATCTCATTATCCTGGCAATAGGCGTTATTATTACCCTGTTGAGTTCGCCCTAATTCGTCTCCGCCCAATAGATGGATAGCCCCTTGCGACAACATTAACGTGGCGATAAAGTTTCGTTTTTGTTTCGCGCGAAGCGCATTGATTACAGAATCGTCGGTTTCGCCTTCGACACCGTAGTTACAACTTAGGTTATCTCCATGACCGTCTTTATTTTTCTCTAGATTGGCTAAGTTATGACGTTGGTTGTAACTCACTAAATCATGCAACGTAAAGCCATCGTGATAGGTGACATAATTGATCGAAGAGGTGGTATGCGCTGCTCCTTTTTGGAAAACATCATGTGAGCCCATTAATCGAGTAGCAAACTCCGCTGTTTCCCCAAGGTCACCTTTCCAAAACCGCCGAACGGTATCTCTAAATTGATCGTTGCATTCATACCACTGCTGTGGAAATTGCCCCAACTGATAACCGCCTGGGGCAATATCCCAAGGCTCAGCGATCAACTTTACACGGGCTAAGGTTGGGTCTTGTTGAATGGTTTTAAAAAATGCGGCATTGCTGGAAAACGCTTCGGATTCTCGACCTAAGCTAGCCGCCAAATCGAATCGAAAGCCATCTATTTTATATTCACTGACCCAATGACGCATGCTGTCTAAAATGAGCTGCAAACTATAAGGGTGATCAGAGTTGACGGAATTGCCACAGCCAGAGTTATCAATGTATTGGCTAAAATCGCCCGCCTGGTGTCGATAAAATGTTTTGGCATGCAACCCTTTATTTGCAATAGAAGGACCTAAATAGCCTCCTTCAGCGGTATGGTTATAGACCACATCTAAAATGACTTCGATTCCCGCTTCATGCAACGCATTAACCATTTCTTTAAACTCATTAACCGCGTCTTGTTTAGCGTATCTTGGTTCAGGAGCTAAAAATAAAGCTGGGTTATAACCCCAGTAATTGGTTAAGCCAAGCTCCGATAATCGTGGCTCTGACATGAAGGCAAAACAAGGTAGCAACTCAACGCAAGTAACCCCTAATTTCTTCAAATGCGAAATACTGGCGCTGTGGGCAACGCCTAAATAGGTACCACGAATGGATTCCGGCACCGCCTCGTTTAATTGGCTAAAGCCCTTAACATGCATTTCATAAATTATGACATCGCGCCATTCTTGATCGGGTTTATCAGCCGTCCAGTGAAAAAACGTATCCCGAGGCACGATAGCTTTGGGAATACAATGCGCGTTATCTTGTTCACACAGAGTAAGTTGATTGGGCGCCGTTATCTGATAGGCCAACATCGCATTATCATAGTGAATGGGCGCACTTATTTCCTGAGCGTATGGATCTATCATCACCTTATGCGGATTAAACCAACGCCCCTGTTGAGGGTTAAACTCGCCATAAACCCGATAGCCATAGCGTTGCCCAGGCTTTGCTTCTGGTACAAATATATGCCAAACATCGCCCGTGCGCGCTGGCATTGTCTTTGCAAAAATCTGTTCATCATGTTCATTAAAAAAACACAGCTCAACCTTTTCGGCTTCAGGGCTGTGCACCGCAAAATTAACTCCGTGATGGGTCACTTGAACACCCAACGGGGTGGAGCGCCCTGGCAAGCATTCAGCGTTTCCTTGAATACGCGTGATCATAAAAAATTAACCCTATTCAATCGCTAATCGTTGTCAGATGAAACTCGTTTAATAAACACCGTTGCTAGCGGTGGTATTTTAATATCAATAGCATGCGGCAAACCACTGGTCGGGTCTTCGATACTATAAAACTCAGACCCTGCATCATAATTACTGCCGCCATAAAAATGGGAATCGGTGTTAAGCAATAGCTGATAACAGCCGCTCATCGGTACCCCGATTCGGTAGTGGCTATGGGGTGAAGGCATCATATTTGAAACAACAACGACAAAATCTTCGTCATCGCTGTAGCGAATAAAACTAAAAATACAGTTTTGCGAATCATCGTGATTTATCCATCTAAAACTCGATGCATCGCTGTCGCCTTGATGCAACGCCGATTCTTCTTTGTATAATCGGTTTAAATCTTTGATCAGGCTTTGAATACCTTTATGCCGATCGTCTTCAAGGCTTTGCCATTCAAGTGCTCCACGGTGATTCCATTCGATGCGTTGAGCGATTTCATTGCCCATAAAATTTAGTTTTTTACCAGGGTGCGCATACATAAACCCATAGTAAGCTCTTAAATTTGCAAATTTCTGCCAATCATCACCCGGCATTTTGGTTATCAAAGAGCCCTTACCATGCACGACTTCATCGTGAGACAGCGGCAAGACGAAATTTTCATTGAATGAATATACCAGCGAGAAAGTTAGGTCGTTGTGATGATAGCAACGGTGTATTGGGTCTCGCTGCATGTAGTTAAGTGAATCATTCATCCAACCCATATTCCACTTAAAGCCAAACCCTAACCCACCCGCATAAACAGGCCGAGTAACACCATCAAACGCGGTCGACTCTTCGGCAATGGTAATAGCGTTCGGGTAGCGACCGTAAATGGTTTCGTTAAAACGCTTGATAAATTCTATGGCTTCGTAATTGTGATTGCCGCCATCTACATTAGGGATCCACTCGCCTTCGTTTCGCGAATAATCCAAGTACAACATCGAAGCAACGGCATCCACTCGAATACCGTCAACATGAAAATAATCGAGCCAAATAACAGCGGAAGAAATGAGAAAATCACGAACCGTAAAACGACCATAATCATAGATATGAGAATTCCAATCAGGATGCCATCCACGCCGAGGATCGGCGTATTCATATAACGGGGTTCCATCAAATAATCCTAAGCCATGAGGGTCAGCGGGAAAATGCGCTGGCACCCAATCGACCAACACGGCAATATTATGTTGGTGGCATTGATCAACAAAGAATTTGAAATCATCGGGCGTACCAAATCGGCTCGTTGGCGCAAACAAACCCAAAGGCTGATAACCCCAACTGCCATCAAATGGATGCTCACTGACCGGCACGAATTCGACATGGGTATAATTCATATCGACTAAATAAGGAATCAGCGCTTGCGCTAGCTCGCGATAACTTAAAGGCTGACCATCTTTATGTCGCCAAGACCCTATATGCACTTCATAAGTGGAAATAGGCGACTTATTAGGCTGCTCAAACGGCCGATTTTGCCAAGCTTGGTCTTGCCACTGGTAAACATCATGATCAAAGACAATCGAATTAAAATGTGGGTGCTGGCCGCAGTAAAAGTTATAAGGGTCCGATTTATGAGGCAGCACATGCTCGCGAGCATCTTTAAGTTCAAACTTATAGGTATCGCCCGCTTGTAAGCCAGGCACAAACAGCCGCCAAATGCCGTCATCACTACTTTGCATTGGGTGCCGACGCCCATCGTAGTTATTAAATTCACCGATCACACTGACCGCACGTGCATTGGGCGCGTAAACGGCAAAACGGACACCTTCGACCTGCCCTTCAGAAGTATCCACATGGCAACGGTGCGCGCCCATATTTTTATACAGAGTTGCAGAATCGCACGTGAAATCTGTCATAGCTCGATCACGAAACTGATAAGCATCGACCACGCGCCAAGAATGCCCCCCCGAAGAAACCGCCAAACTGTACAAAGGCTTATGCTCAGACTTTACAGTGCACTCAAACACGCCGCGACTGTCGACTTGCTTCATAGGCATTAATAGCGATTGGCCATCGAGAGAAAAAACCTCCATCGTCTCAGCATCAGGAACAAAAGCTCGGATCAGCCAACCCTCACCAACATCGAACACCCCTAAAACATCGAACGGTTCAGCTTCCAAGACATTGCTTAAGCGACTCGCTATAGACATAAACACACAACCTTCGCATTACTATTATCATTATTAATATAGCCTATGCTAACGGAATCACCGTTCAGTTGTCAGGTGCAAAAAGCGGTGGGTGGTTTTTAGTGGCAGTTTTGGGCTGCGGGTTGTGAAAGATAAGCTGCCAGTTTTTAGCTTCAAGCTGCAAGTTAGGTCAAAACATTTCAACAATCGCGTCTTCGCTTTGCTTCGAACGCTCTTACTTAAGCTTGGTGGGAAAAATTAGCTTTGGGGGTGGGTTTCACTGCAGCGGGCATCTGAGCCATGGATGGCGAAGTTTAGCGGTGCAGGATGCACGAACAGCGACCCGCGGAAGTGGAACGCGCAACCGAAGCGGGTGAGGCTTGTGCTGGGCTGCGGGAGATAAGCTGCAAGTTTTTAGCTTCAAGCTTCGAGTAAGGTCAAAACATTAGAACATTCGCGTCTTCGCTTTGCTTCGAACGCTCTTACTTAAGCTTGGTGGGAAAAATTAGCTTTGGGGGTGGGTTTCACTGCAGCGGGCATCTGAGCCATGGATGGCGAAGTTTAGCGGTGCAGGATGCACGAACAGCGACCCGCGGAAGTGGAACGCGCAGCCGAAGCGGGTGAGGCTTGCTGGGCTGCGGGAGATAAGCTGCAAGTTCTTAGCTTCAAGCTTCGAGTAAGGTCAAAACATTAGAACAATCGCGTCTTTGCTTTGAGCAAAACCCGCTTTGTCGGCGGGTTTTGCGGGTGTAGCTTTATCTAGATTGTAGTGCGGCGATTCTGCGCTCTAGGCTCGGGTGTGAGGCAAACACTTCTGAACGTTTGCCATGAATACCGAAGGCGACTAGTTGCCCATCTAACTCAGGTTCTGCCGATTGCTTTAAACGCTCTAATGCGGCAATCATCTTGGGTGCGCCGACCAATTTTGCTGAGGCGGCATCGGCTCTGAACTCTCGTTGTCTAGAGAACCACATTTGAATGATGCTGGCTAGCACACCTAGAATCATCTCTAGAATAAAGACTACGGCGATATGAGCAATAAACCCTAAGCCACGGCCATCTTCGCCACGTGCGACGAAACTGCTGATTGCACCAGCGATAATGCGCGCGAAAAACATGACGAAGGTATTCAACACCCCTTGAATTAGGGCCATGGTGACCATGTCTCCATTCGCAATGTGACCAATTTCGTGGGCAATGACGGCTTCTTGCTCATCTTGGCTCATTTGCTGAAGCAACCCAGTTGAAACTGCCACCAATGACTTATTTTTGCTCGCACCCGTCGCAAAGGCATTAATGCTGTTACTAGGGAAAATAGCCACTTCAGGCATAGGAATGTTCGATTGTTTCGACAACCGCTCAACCGTCTGAACCAACCAACGCTCCATTTGAGAATTGGGCTGGCTAATGACTTTAGCACCGGTTGCTTTAACGGCCATCCACTTAGACAACATCAAAGAGATGAAGCTGCCACCAAAGCCAAATACTAAGCACAAAATCAACAACCCAGAGGTATCACCTAAAGACACCCCAAACATAGGCAAAACGATATTTAAAAAGGCTCCTAGCACCACCACAATGGCAATGTTAGTACCCACAAACAACAACGTTCTTAGCATTTTAAACCCTTCTCGATTAACGAATATAATTCTAACGCTTATTTTGAGGCTAAACTGAGAAATTCAAGATAGGCCGGAAGTCACAACTTACTACATGGCTCTGGAATCGTAAGCCCAGTGCAGTAATGCTTGGCGCTGCTTACGACGGCAATCGTGGTCATAAGGCTGACAATTTTTACGAACAGCGCCCGCGTGGCGACTAAATGCACGCCAGCGCTTAATTTGTCGAGCATCATCGTCGGTTCTTCGCCCCATGTAGTAACGACAATACCATTGGAACCACCCACGCGGGTCTTGATCATGTATCCAGCCCTTTCTTTGCCATTCGGCCAAGGGTTGTGAGGCATCGATTTCAAAAAAGTTGAGCGAAGGATCCTTTCGCAGCGGCGCTAGCTTTGCCTCTTTGAACCATTGAGCCGGAAACTCATCAACGCATTCATTAATATATTTACCTCCAAATACCCCCAACGCCAACATTTCTTGAGGCGTCAGCTCCGGCTTGAAATCGGAGTCAAAATTTTCCCCGATAGGCGCCACAAGTTGGTATTGGTAGTTTGTTTGGAAACTATCATTCACTGTGACTGTTTTCATATACGATTCAATAACATCAATTCGTTAGGGTGTGGTGCCAAATAATAAGACTGATCAATATAGTCATGTGGATGCCGACGAAAATGATGGCGCAATAAGGTTACTGGCACAATGAGCGGCACCAAGCCTTGTCGATACTGCTCAACAATGTCATTCAGCTCCTGCTTGTCTTCAGTATCGAGCGACCGTTTTAAATAGCCCTGAATGTGCTTCAACGTATTCACATGGCCCTTACGAGGCGCCATTTTTTTCAACAATTGCATCATCGACGTGACATATTGTTCGGCAACTTCCTCTAGCGCAAAGTCTTTTGTATTGGCTAATATCGCCCCTAACGCTTTAGCGCCTACTTGATCATGGCTCATAAAAATATACTTATGCTGAGCATGGAACTTTTGTAATTGGCCAATCGAAAAATCACCCGCAATAAGTGCACGCCAACGAGAGTAAACAAACACACGCTGAATAAAGTTTTCACGTAGATGAGGGTCTTCCAATCGCCCTTCTTCTTCAACCGGTAAGTTAGGGAAGTTTTTAAGCAATTGCTTAGCGTAAATACCAACGCCGGTCTTAGTCGGCATAGCATTGGTATACACTTTCACACGCTCCATGCCACAACTGGGTGAACTGTGTTTTAAGATGTAACCACATAAGTCTTGATGCCAATGTACTTGTTCATCGGCTTTGGCTTTCAGCTCATCCGTTACATCGATCGTATCGTCTTTGACGCCCACACAACGAATATCCCCGTCTTTTGCTATTAATCGGATCGGAGCGCGTGGAATAGGCAGCCCAATACTTACTTCAGGGCAAAATGGAACAAATTCAAAATATTGCCCTAATACATCCGTCGCGTATTTATTCAGTTTATGGCCCGAATCAAAGCGGACTTTTTCGCCTAGAAGGCAGCTACTGATACCGATTTTAATGGTTGTTTCCATGATTGTGTTCTTCGAAGGCTGTTAACTTAAGTTAATGTACACAAAGCAGTCTAGTTCAGATCACTCTGAAGTGGGCGGTCATCTTGATTCAAAAGGCACTCTGCTGTTTTTACAGTAGCAGCCGACAGCGCCCAAGGGTGAAAACCGCTGCTTAAGCGATTCATTTAAATAGGCATCTATGAAGCTGTTATCAGAATTGCAGTAATTTGCATCACTAAAAGGGCCGGCATACATAAGCGTGCCATCTGTATCGAATATAACCGCCATGGGCGTCGCGGGTACTAACGCTTGTTGTGCATCTGATAGAGAACGCACTGACATGTCTTGAAAGGAAACCTCGGAATATTGCTGTTTTACTTGCGCCCAATGCCCAACCGAGGCGCCATTACAGACACATCCTTGCTCTTCAACGCGTATAATTTGAATTTGACCATCGTTTGTATACTCAAAAGCAGCACCTACCGCATCTAAGTAGGCCTCTACGGTCGTAAATTGGCGGTGAATCACTTGATTCTCGTCAAAACTGATCAATCGGTCCGAGATAAACTGAAACAGTAAAAACACCACCAGCACACCCCAAAGCAGTGCGCCAAATATCATCCATGTACTAGGTTTTAAACTTTTGAATGCTTTCATTTAAGGCTTCAAATCGTTGCGAAACATCAGACAGCTGGTCACTGCATAAAGCGATACTTTGCGCCATTGAAATCGCGGCGTCTGTAATGGCATGCACTTGAGAATCAATGCCTTGATTAATCTCGGTTTGGGTTGAGACAGCACTGGCAATGTTCATTGTTCTTTGCGCAATTTCATCTATCTGGGTGCCCAGCGTAGACATTTGCTCCGTCGCAGTATGGTTTAACGCTTGACTGCTTTCAATTTCATCGACCGTCAACTTCATAGTCACCATAGAGCCACTGGCACCTTGAGTTAAGTTTTGAATAAGACCATTAATTTCTTCAGTCGCTTGGTGCGTGCGGGTTGCTAACGCTCTTACTTCATCGGCGACTACGGCAAAGCCACGCCCTTGTTCACCCGCTCTGGCTGCCTCAATCGCTGCATTCAGAGCTAATAAATTAGTTTGTTCGGCGATACTCTGAATAGACTCAACCATTCCTGAAATCAGTGTTGTGTCTTGGTCTACTTTTGACATCGTCTCACTGGTTTCGGTAATGTGCTTCGAACTCAACGCGGTTTTTTCAGCAGATTGATGAACCGTTTGAATACTCTCATTTTTCAGTTGGGTTAACTCACTGGCTTTATCTTTCACAAAGCTCGAAACTTCAGATAACGACTTTGCAGCTTCGGTAACCTGCCCAGTAGATTCCAAGATAATATTTAATTGTTTTTCTTGATCGGCCATGCCACGGCGAACATCAGCATAAGATGATTCTAATACTCGTAAACTGTCGCTCATTACTAAAGACGTGTCCGTTGCGCTGTGGATAACATCCTTCACGGAATGAATGAGCTGCGAGTATTGGGCCACTAGCTCATTGCCTTCATCATCGATCTCAACCGTAAGGTCTATATCACCATTGGCTTTGAGCATTAGCTCATTGCTACGAATAATTTTCTGCGCCGTCAGTATCATTGGCTGTGTAATATGCGCCATGTAACATAAAACCGCTGTCTCCGCGACAAGATAGGCTGCGTGCACAAAAATAAACAAGGGTATCCCATTGTTTAACAAAACATTCGTTGGTTGAGATATATAAATACCACCACCGCCGAGTTGCATGATAGCAATGCCAATATGGTAAAGCGCAGCTACTGCAGCGCCCACAATTAAGGGCGTTACTTTTTGGTAAGCATATAAAATTGCGAGCATGATGAAGTAGCCAAAATGTACTTCTATTAATCCCTTAGACAAGTGAACCTGCAACGTTACAAATGACATATACGAAAAAGCCATCGCCGACTGGGTAAGGGTTGAGAACGGGCTGATTTTTTGCAGCAATACAGGCCCTACGGCCAGCAGGAGTCCAATAACGACAGCGACACCTAAGGCGCTATTTAATGCGCCCAATACGACTGCCAACGCAAAATTAGCCGCCAAAACGCCCATTAAACTGTTCATGACATATTGATCGTAACGATTCACAATGTTGAACAATTGACCTGATCGCATCTTACCTTCCTTCATTTTTTCCGATTAGAGCTAATTATCGGCTGAGCTCAAAATTTCTTAACTTAACAATGTTTGTTTTTCTAAAAAAAACACCTTGAATAGATGAAAATTATGACCATAGGCACTAATAATATTCCGGTCAGACTTTCATATTAGGTGGCTTTCTAAATATAACAAAGGGAATGATATGAAAATTTGGCAAACGGGCTTATCTCTGGTGGGAATCGGCCTAGTGACCGCAGGTGTAATTAGCGTCATGGGTGCCTCAGGGCAAGCGACAGAAATGGAGGCTCCGAAACCCGAAGCCACCACATCGGTTCAAACCATCTCCTTAGATTTAGCGAGTTATCAGCCTGAAATTCGCTTAATCGGTCAGATAGAGCCCAGCCAACAACTTGACATTGTTTCCGAAATTTCAGCCAGCGTACTAGAAACACCCATCAACAGTGGCGATGTTGTAGACGCCGGTGTCGTTTTAGTTCAATTAGATGATTTTGATGTACAACAATCTTTAGCCCAAGCTCAAGCGAATGCGGCGGATATTGCAGCGCAAATTCAACTGTTCGAAGCGCAACAGGCGTTGAACCGTGAAGCTCTGCAGTTAGAACAAGATCAGCTTTCACTTCTAAATGACAAATACAAACAGCAAAAAGCCGTTGGCGCATCTGCGCAAACGTTGGCGGATTTAAAGCAACAAGTGTCTCGCCAAAATTATTTGGTAAAGCAAGCACAACAAACCTTAAGTAACGCGCCGATCAATAGACAGCAACTTTTATTGCAGCAAACAAAACTAAACTTAGCGCTAAAAAGTGCCCAACGACAAGCTAATAAAGCCACCATTGTTGCGCCTTTTAATGGCCAGGTAGCCGCGCTGCATGCTAAAGCGAATCAATTGGTGTCTCCAGGCAGTGCGCTTTTAAAATTTGTGTCACACGATGACATGCGAGTGAAAGTAAACTTACCCATCACACTAGCGGCAATGCGGCAACAACTCACAGGCCGAATCGAAAGCAATGGTCGAGACTCGAATATTCGTTTTAACAATGGTCACACTCAAGTGCAGCCAGGTTCAGCTGGGTTAGTAAGTTGGTTTGATATTGACGACGATGAAAATTGGATTGTCGGTGAAGTAGTCGATGTTACGTTACACAAACCCAGTGTCGAAAACGCCTTTAAAGTTCCGGTCAGTGCCCTTTTTCAAGACAAATGGATTTACAGCATTGATGAAGAACAAAAGCTGAAACCCATTGAAGTAACATTACAAGGGCGTGTACGTGAAAACAGTCAAGATTGGCTTATAGTAACGCCCACACAGTCCATAGCCAGCAAGCAACGCATTCTAGTTACGCGCCTCAATAACCCAACCACGGGCTTGAAGATTTTCGAAAGAGGCGTAGACCCAGAGCCAGAGCCCGTACCTGAAACTGAAAGCGAGGCAGACGAATCATGAGGAAAATAGACGACAAAGGTCTACTCGCATATTTTAGCCAGCACAGGGTCGCCGCTAACCTAATCATGATCATGGTTGTTATTGCTGGAATGGTGGCTTTAAAGCAATTGCATACCCAGCTTATGCCTGATTTAACGATTCCAGGTGTTCAGGTTACAACCTCATGGCCAGATACCAGCAGTCGTACCGTTGAATCTACCTTAACGACTCCATTGGAATCGGGTTTATTAAACCTTAAAGGCGTCGAGGAAGCCTGGAGTTGGTCTGATGCCGGTTTTAGTCGCATATATTTGCGTTACAAAATGAACATCGACCCTAACGACGCGGTTGAAGAAGTTAACCGTTACATCACAAACTTTGACCTTCCAGAAGGTGCTGAAAAACCCAGCGCGAGTATCGATGAGTTTAATGAAGATGTTTTTTCGATCTTAATCAGTACCGATGGTCCAGTTAACGAACTTAGACCACTGGTGCAACAGTTTAAGAACGATCTATTAAGTCGCGGCATTGCGCACGTCAACGTGGCTGGGTTTCCCGTCGAAGAAATTCGGGTTGAAGCCAATGCCTCTAATTTGATCCAGCAAAACACCAGTATTAATGGACTCTCTCAAACAATAGCCGTGGCAAACGCAAACAGCCCTGCGGGGTCATTATCGTCGAGCGCTACCAATATTTCAGTGACGACAGATAACGAAATAAACAGTGTGAACGCACTGTCGTCAATCAGTGGCGCGGGCTCAACCCCCATTTATACCTTTAGCGACGTACAGCGAGTGAATACCGAAGGCACGCGACGCTATATTTTAGAGAACCGTGCATCCGTTAGACTGCTCATTTCTCGTTCAGAAGAAATTGACAGCCTTGAAACCAGTGACATCATTCAAAACTGGTTAGGCGAAGTGAGACCCAATTTACCTGAAGGCGTCGACATTACCGTTTGGTGGGATCTATCTGAGGTCGTCCAGGGTAACTTAGATATGCTAATCAGCAATGGATTAGTAGGGCTACTTCTCGTTATCGTAATTTTGTTTTTCTTTTTAAACCGACAAGTCGCCTGGTGGAGTGCCCTTGGCATTCCAATTTCTATCGCGGGTACCTTTATGCTTTTGTTTGGCACCGGCGGCACCATTAACTTTTTGTCAGTTTTTGCATTTTTAATGGCGCTAGGCATCATCGTCGACGATGCCATTGTGGTCGGTGAAGAAACCGTTACTCAGATGGAAAAAGGTAAAACAGCCAATGAAGCGGCATTAATTGCGGCCAAGCGAATGTTTTCTCCTATTATTGCAAGTTCATTAACAACCATTGCGGCCTTTTTCCCTTTACTGTTGTTACCGGGGCCTTTTGGCGAAATGTTGCGCCCAGTGCCTGTGGTCATTATTTCAGTGATTGTGGCTTCGTTGATCGAGTGCTTTTTAATATTACCCGCTCATCTTAATCACAGTTTGTCTAAGCGTAAGAAAGTGCGCAGCGCCTTTCGCGTGAAAATGGATAATGGCTTTGAAACCTTCAGAGAAAAATACTACCGACCCTTTGTCACCGCGGCAATCCATAACCGCGCGATCAGTGTGGCCGTGGCTTTTGCGCTGTGCGTGATTGCTTATGCAATGCCAATTACTGGCGCCGTGCCATTCTCACCAGAACTCGATGTTGAAGATAATATGGTCACCGCTTATATCGAATTCCATGATGATGTGTCTCAGCAAACCGTTGATCAATATACTCAAGCATTGCACAGTGCCATCGAAACAGCCGATCAAAAATTTGCCGTTGAAGGTGAATCTATTGTTCTTCAGGTCTATGAAATTTCCAGTGCCGGTGAAGGCTTTACACAGCTGCAGGCCAAATTAGTGGATCGCGATAATCGCCCTGTTTCAAATGCTGACTTCTTAAAAGAATGGGGGGAACATATTGATATAGGACCAGAAGTCAGTTATGTCTCGATTAAGCAGGACAGCTCGTCTGCATCGGGCGGAAGCCGCGTAAGCTTTTTCTTAGCGGGTCGCTCACTAGATGACTTAGTCGATGCGACCGAACAGCTCAAGCGTCGACTTGAAACCTACAACTACCTAAGTGACATCACAGACGATCTCCCCAATGGCGACGATGAAATTATCTTTCAGCTCAACTCGGCGGGTAAGTCTGCAGGGTTAACAGAAGCCAGTGTCGCGACTCAGTTGCGCCAAGCGCTTGTGGGCAGTCAAGCCGATAAACTGACTCAACACGATGCCAGCATTAATATTATTGTTAGTTTACCTAAGTCTCTTTATCAGTCGAGTGCGGGTCTGGAAGACATTCCAATTGTAACACCGAACAATGACTATGTTCGCTTTGGAGATATTGCTGACAGCACTATCCGTAAAGGGTTGGGCACGATGTTCCATGTAAATGGGCAATTGGGTGTACGCGTCAGCGCAGCGTTATTGGATGAAGAAGCCAACGCCAGCGAGATTTCAAACCAGCTATTAGCCGATGAAGTTCAACCGATTATTGACCAATATGGTTTACAAGCTGAAATACAAGGCAGCGCTCGGGATATAGAAGAAATGATCGGCAATTTAACGCTGGCTGCGTTTGCCAGTCTCGGTTTAGTCTATTTCATTTTAGTTTGGGTATTTAGCAGTTACACTTGGCCTATTGCTGTTATGTCGGCTATTCCTTTTGGCTTAACGGGCGCGATATTTGGCCACTGGCTACTGGGTATGAACCTCACCTTTTTATCTTTCTTTGGATTATTTGGGCTTAGTGGAATTATCATTAATGACTCGATCATTTTGATTAATCGCTTCCAAGAATTGCGTGAAGAAGGTATGGATATGAAGCCCGCGATTATTGAAGCCAGCTGTCAACGATTACGAGCGGTTATGCTCACCTCGATTACTACCGTCGGTGGGCTCATTCCGTTACTTCTATCTAGCTCAATACAAGCGCAATTAGTGCAAAGCATGGCCGCATCTCTCGCCTTCGGTATTGCCTATGGCACCGTGTTAGTATTACTGGTCATTCCTTGCCTACTGACTTACATCGAAAGTATGAATCATCAACAGCAACGATTCCTAAACTGGATTAAATCCCGCTTTTCTCGCAAACAAGCGGCGTCTTAGCACGATAAGGTGATAGTAAGATAAGGCCACCTTTGCTAAGGTGGTCTTATCTCATAACTTGATTATTACCGTGGCAAATTGGCAACAAAAAACCTTGCACCCCAACATTAAAATGATCGCGTTCTTAGTGATCAGTTTTTTTGTGCTGATTGGCTTACTACTGTTTGCAAACAAGCAATTTTACGCGTTAGAAATGGCCTCGATTCAAGAGAAAGCGAGCCAACGTTTATCGGTTTATCAAAATGCTCTGCAAGCCAGCATTCAGCGCTTTGAGTACTTGCCGGCTGTACTTGCCAACGATCCACGGATTCAAAAAGCCCTATTGTCTGCTTCGGCTGATACTACGACCTCTTCGTTACTCAGCAATATCAATAATCGCTCTGGTGCCGATGAAATATTTGTCTTAGACAGCGCAGGCACTACCATTGGCGCATCAAATTATCTCACTAAAACAAGCTTTGTCGGTCAAAATTATTCATTTCGACCTTATTATCAATCGGCGGCTAAAGGTGAGCAAGGTTTCTATTTTGCCGTGGGCGCTACAACTGGAAAGGCGGGGTTATTTTTTGCCGAACCGGTGATTGTAGATTTGGAAATTATTGGCTCTGTTGTGGTCAAAATTAACTTCGATGCACTCGAAGCAAACTGGTCGCAATCGGGTGAAAAGATTTGGATCAGTGACGAGCGAGACATTATCTTTTTATCATACGATTCTCGATGGCTGTACCAAGGGTTACGCCCTTTAAGCCTACAAGAAAGCCAACATTTGGTAGAGACTAAGCAATACGGTGATCACGAGATCGGTATATTGGAATCACAGCAACGTAACGATGGCACGGCGATAGTATCGCTGCCATTAACCGGCAACCAAGTTTTATTTCGCCAGCAAATGCCAGGAGTGAATTGGCACATTAACTGGCTGTATGCCACACAACAAATAGAAACCGCGGTTGCTCGGTCTGTTTATTCCATCGTATTTGCGTATTTAATATTGATCATCGCGATACTTTGGATTCGTGAGCGGGTAAAAAACGCACAATCTCAAGCAAAGTTGGCTACGTTAATTGCACAACGCGAGTCTCATCAACGCGCCATTATCGAAGGCACCGATGCCGGATTGATCAACCTAACCCACGATGGCAAAACAACCTTTGTAAACCCTCAAGCTCAGCGGCTATTTAGACTAAAAACCAATGCATTGCCCGACATCAAACAGCTCATTAAAGGTTGGCGAGGCGTGCATGCCTCGTTAGAGGCCATAGATGCCACGGGCATTCGTTCTGATGGCAGTACTTTTCCTATATTGGTTTCTTCTAGTGCCATTGGATTATCTGACCCCTCAGACTACCTAATCACCATTCACGATGTGAGTGAGTTGAAGCAAGCTCAGTATGAACTGGTTAAAAACAATGACGAATTAGAACAGCGGGTACATGATCGGACGAATGAATTACGTGCCGCCGAAAAAGAGCTCAACCATTCGCAGCGCTTGGCATCACTCGGACGAATGTCTTCTGCGATTGCACATGAAATTAACCAACCCATTACGGCTCTGTCGAGCTATGCCGCTAGCAGTGAATTACTGATTCAACGCAATCAGCCTGAAAAGGTTTTATCGAATTTGAAAAAGATCAGCGGCCTAATTGATCGGCTATCGTATATAAGCCGACAACTTAGAATGGTGTCAGGGAAACGAAACACGGGGTTGTCGAATATTAAACTATTACCCGCCATTCATTATGCTCAAGATGTTTTAGCCTCTAAGCTTGCGCAGGCCAAGGTCGATCTCGTAATCAACGTTGACGAGCAATTCTGCGCTCGAGGTAATAGCATGATGCTCGAGCAAGTTTTAGTGAACTTATTGAGCAATGCCATTGATGCCGTAGCTAAAGTCAATCACCCTCAAATAACGATCAAGGGATCATATTCTGATTCAGTTTTATTAGTTGTAGAAGATAATGGCATCGGCCTAAGCCAAGAAGAGCTACCGCATATTTTTGAACCCTTTTACTCAGCCAAACAAATTGATGAAGGCTTAGGGCTAGGGCTCGCCATCAGTTATAGTTTGGTATCAGATATGGGTGGACAACTGACGGTAGATAGCCAAGTAGAGTCCGGCACTCAATTTACGATTAAGTTGACACGATAAGGGTTTAAAGATGTCATCGAAAGACCAAGAATATCACGCCATCATTGTCGACGATGATCCAGCCATTCGAGAATCACTTGAACAATGGTTAGATCTCGCTGACATTCATGTTCAAACCTTCAGCAGTGCCTTAGACGCACTTGTGAATATCGATGAACATTACCCCGGCGTCATAGTCAGTGATGTTAAAATGCCTGAATTGGATGGCATGGAGTTTCTACAACGAGTTCCAGCCGACATTCCCTTTATTCTTATAACCGGACATGGCGGCATTGCACTCGCGGTTGAAGCAATGAAGGCCGGTGCTTACGATTTTGTAGAAAAACCTTATAAACCCGAACGATTAGTTGAGCTCATTAAAACAGCTTGCCGTCAAAGGCAGGTGGCCATGAAGACCCAACAAAGTCACGATCACTTAGAACAACTATCAGGTATAGAGAAGGACATCATTGGTCATTCGTCTGCCATTAAACTGCTGCGTAAGCAGGTGAGTATGTTGGCGCAAGTTAATGCCGATGTTGTCATTCACGGCGAAACCGGCACAGGTAAAGAACTTGTTGCGCAGTGCCTTCACAAATACAGCGTAAGAAAAGACCACGAATTTGTGCCCATTAATGTTTCCGCTATTCCTGAAAACTTGATCGAATCTGAATTATTTGGCCACGAAGCCGGCGCATTTACCGGCGCGAACAAGCGTCATGTGGGTAAATTTGAATACGCGAATGGCGGTACATTGCTTTTAGATGAAATTGAAAGTATGCCGATGTATTTTCAGGTTAAGATTTTGCGCGTATTACAAGAACGGGAGGTGACTCGCTTAGGCTCTCATAAACCAAAGGCTTTAGATGTTCGCGTAATTGCCGCAACTAAAAAAGACCTAAAAGCGGCCGCCGCTGAAGGTGAGTTTCGTGAAGATTTATATTACCGTTTGCTGGTTTCTGAATTACACATTCCACCGCTGCGTGAACGTAAAGAAGACATCGTATTGCTGTTTCAACATTTCCTGAACCTTGCGGCGCAATCAAACAACATGACAGCGCCCGATCTTCAATTAGACGATCAACTTACACTGGAACTCCACGATTGGCCAGGCAATGTACGAGAGCTCAAAAATACCGCAGAGCGGTATCTGTTAACACACAACATCAGTGGTATTTCATTGCAAGAATTACTGCAAGTAGGCAACAAGGCTGCGTTAACAAGCAATCCAGACAGCTCGCTTTCTCAGCGCTTAGAATATGTTGAAAAAATGCTCATCGCAGAAGAATTAAAACATCACAAGGGTAATATTAAAGCGGTGATGGACGTACTTGATTTACCGAGAAGAACGTTGAACCAAAAAATGCAAAAATATGATTTAAAACGAGAAGATTTTTTAGAATAAACTAAGGCTGCGTGCGCAGCCCTAGTGTTAATAGGTTAAATTAAAGAAGGTAACCAAAGCACAATACTTGGGAACATAATCAGCACCGCAATGGTGATGACATCGGCCACAAAGAATGGCGTTGCTCCTCTAAAAACATCTTGCACTGAAATGTCTTTTCGCACCCCGGCTACCACAAAACAGTTCAGGCCTATCGGAGGTGTAATGAGGCACAGTTCAGCCATTTTCACTACGATGATACCGAACCAAATGGCGCACCCAGCCGCCGACACACCAAAAGCTGAATCTGCAGCCGTAACCATCTCCCCCCCGTTTAAAGCGATGACCGCTGGAAACACCACCGGCAAGGTGAGCAGTAACATGCCTATCGCATCCATAAACATACCCAACACAGCGTAGGCCATGAGTATAAAAAGTAATGTGATGAATGGGTTTTGATCAATCCCTGCAATCCAGTCAGAGAATGCATTGGGTAAATCGGCAAAGCCTAAAAAGCGAACATATATTAAGACTCCCCAGATGATGGTAAAGATCATCACCGTCAACTTAGCCGACTCCATTAATGCGCCTTTCAAACTAGGCCAACGCATACCTTTATAGAGCGCCATGGCTAAAATGACCAAAGCACCTAGCGCGCCAGCTTCAGTCGGTGTGCCTACCCCGCCGTAAATACAAATCATGATGATGAACACCACAAAAAATATGGGGAACGAACCCGGAAGCACTTCTAAGCGCTGCTTCCAGGTAAAGCCTTTTACCGGTGGCCCTAAGTCTTTTTTCCAAACGGCTAAAAAGACCACTAAGCCCGCATAAATAAGTGCCGACACTATGCCAGGAATAAAGCCAGCCATCAGCAAGGTACCTACATCTTGCTCTACGATAATAGCGTAAATGACCAAAATGGCCGAAGGCGGAATCAACGAAGCTAAAGTACCCCCAGCTGCAACGACACCCGCGGCAAATCGTTTGTCGTAACCAAGCTTGAGCATTTCAGGAATTGCGATTCGAGCAAACACGGCCGATGTTGCAACCGATGCGCCTGAAACCGCCGCAAAGCCTGCGGTAGAAAATACCGTTGCCACACCTAAACCACCCGGCAACCAACCCACCCAGCGTTTAGCGGCCTCAAATAAGGCTTTGGTTAGGCCTGCGTGATAAGCCAAATAACCAATTAAAATGAAAGTAGGAATGAGCGATAACGACAACGTAGTTGCTTTCGAATGCGGCACCGTTCCGGCCATTTTAACCGCTACCATAAAGCCACGCTCAAAGCCCATCTTGGCCGAAAATATCCACACCAATCCGATAAAGCCTGCTCCGGCTGTGGCAAAGGCCACTCGAACACCCAGCAAAACAAAGACAAGCATCACGACTGAAACAATCACGCCTATTTGCAACGGCTCAGCGTTCATCATAAATTCAATCATGATGCGCCTCCGTCTAAGCTTTCGGCTTCTCGCGCAGCTTGCGTTGCGGCATCTTCGATTAAAGGCACCGCCACGGGTGATTCAGAAGCACGAATAATGGCCACGCTGTAAGCCCACAATTGAAACACCAGGCGAATGGCTAAGAACGTAAGCGCCACTGGCACGATCAATTTGGCGGGCCAAATCGGCAAGCCAATATCCATAGAGCTGTCGCCATTAGAAAACGCGCGATAAAAGTGAAGATAGCTTCCGTATATCAACACTGACGTTATCAATAACATAAATAAAACCGACACCCACTCGGCAATCCAGAGCAAGCGCCCTTTCATGACACTGAGCAGTATATCCATGCGGATATGGCCACCTAATCGCTGACAATAGGCTATGCCCACAAACGCAAAAATAGCCATGGCTTGCTCTACCCAATCTACGTAACCGGAGACGGGGATATTAAACAACCATCGTCCTAAGATATTCATGACCGCCAAAGCCACTAAAAATAAAATGGTAATTCCACCGAATAAGGTAAACAGACTTTCTAATTTAAATAACCAGCGGTCTGCCTTACTCAGTGTACTGCTATCTTCAAGTACCGTTGCCGAACCTGACATATCAAACCCTCTAATGAAAGGCGCCTCACAAAAATGAGGCGCAATGGCAGGACTTTTACTTCAACGTGTCTAATACTAAATCGTACAACTCTTGTGCTGGCAGCTTTTTCTTATTCATGCTGTCAATCCAAGCTTGGTGCACAGGACCTGCGGCTTTGTCTTTAAAGGTCTTCAATTCAGCTTCGGTCAAGGTTACGCGCTCAATACCTTTTTCATCTAATTTTGGTCCCCATGCGGCCATAGTTTGGTTGTTGTAGTAATCAACATAATGATTCAAGGCTTCATCAACTGACCCTAACAACGCATCGCGATGTGCGGGTTTTAAATCGGCTAATGAATCAACATTTACAACCACTGGGCAGTTTACCGTGCCTGGGTTTAGATTGGTGGTCCACCAATCGGCCGATTCAACGGTACCAAAAGACATATGAGCATGCGGTGCAAACGATGCGGCATTAATAACGCCTGAATCTAACGCTTGACGCACTTCTGTCGCTGACATAGACGTTGGAACGGCACCGGCAATGGTTAAGGCTTCCCCAATGCCGCCCGTCGCACGAATACGTAGCCCTTTAAAATCTGCCAATGACTGTGGCGCATCGCCGACACCTGCAATGTTGTACTGCGGCAATGGCGAAGGCATTAATAGTTTTGCATTCCAGCGAGCTAAGTCTTTAACGACCGCAGGATGGTTATAGACCGCTTTTGACACGGCAATTTCTTGCTCAAGCGTAGAAACGCCCATAAATGGCAGCTCTAGTACCGTAATTGATGGGTTTTTGTCGGGATGATAACCCGCACAGAACTGGGCCATTTCAAAGGCACCAAAAGAGATGCCGTCTAAATTTTCTTTATTCTTAGATAAGCCACCGTAAGAAATATTTAACGTGAACTCACCATTGGTTTTCGCAGATACAAGCTCGGCTAATTTCTCAACGTGCTCCGTGAAGGCGCGGCGCTTACCCCAAAGCGATACATTCCACTGGGTATCTGCAAATACCTGTGGTGCTGTGAAAGAAACCAATACCGCCGCGGAAACCGCTAGTTTTGTTTTTAATTTCATACCATTACTCCGATCAATTATTTTTATAGTGTCGTGTTTGATGCAAGCGCATCTGGGTCGATCGACTACTGCAAAGCCTATGCCGATAATTGCAACCGCCCTGTATTGCCCTTAAATGCGCCGTCAGAATACTAAAGAACCGATCTACTATGAGTTTTCGACGCTTTTTGAGCAAAGATTGGCTTAGCTGTAAACGACAATAGGCAAAATATTGCTTATGACCTTAAAAAAATAATCGCAACTGCCTTTCAATTCACCCAACTAGCCCCGATACTAACGGGCTGAAAACCTTCCTCGGAGAATTCATGCAGTTAGACGCACCGCAATCGAAAGCCCACCTCATTTGGCACTACTTTTGGCAAAACCGCCTGTCTTACAGTTTGGCCATTCTATTTATTTTGCTGGTTAACTGGTTACAAGTTGAAATCCCTTTAATGGTTAAAACGGCCATCGATTTACTAATGGCCAATGTAGCTGATAACCAAGACGCTTTAATGTCATCTGTATGGATGATCATTGGTGCATCTTTAGTGCTAATTGTCATACGAACGCTTTCTCGTATGTTTGGCTTAAACCCTGGGCGGTTTGTTGAAGCTCAACTTAAAAACGATTTATTCGCAAAATTGAATCGTTTAACAGACAGTTTTCACAGTGCGAATAACAGCGGTAAATTAATCTCAATCATTAACAACGATATCAGCGGCATCCGGTTATTTTTTGGCATTGGCTTTATGCAGCTGTTCAACATTATTTTTGCACTTTCATTTACGCCATTTTATATGTGGCGAATTTCTCCTTCGCTCACAGTCTATTCATTTTTACCCATCATCTTTGCCTTTGCTATTTATCGAATTGGCTTTGTAAAAATGCGCAAACTTTGGACCGATCGAATGCACAGCCTGCAAGGGTTAAGCGAGCAACTGGTGCACTTTTTATCTGGCATGGATGTCATTAAAGCTGAGCATATGGGCCCTTGGGTGCAAAATGAAATTGCACAAGCGAATCAAGAATTGCTCGACATCACAGTTAAAATTCAACGCATTCAAGTTTTCATTATGCCCGTACTCGATTACGCGAACCAAATGATGAAAATTTTAATCTTAGGTTTAGGTGCCGTCATGGTCTTAAACGCAGAGCTCACCGTAGGCGAAATTACCGCCTTTTTATCTTATTCCGTCATGCTAGCAGTACCTTTCGGTGGTCTAGGACGAATTCTCAGCGTGATCCAAATGGGCATGGTCAGTATCGAAAGTGTAATGACAATATTAAACAGTAAGATTGACCCTACAAATTTAAAACGTTTATCCGAAGCCGACAGCAATGCCATACAACGTTCAACCTTGAAGGTGAACAATTTATCTTACCGTTATCCGAACAGCGAGTCTGACGAGCCGACACTTAAGAACATCAGCTTTGAATTACCTCAGGGTAAAAAGCTGGGTATTTTAGGATCGGTCGGTTCTGGGAAAACCACCTTAGTTAATTGCTTAAACCACTTGTACGATTTAGAACCAGGCATGCTAATTTATGGGGAGCACGATATTACCGACTGGTCTCGACACGATTGGCACAAGCAGGTCCGAACCATTACCCAAGACCCTTATCTCTTTTCAGCAACGTTAAACGAGAACGTTAAATTCGGCTCCGAACACAATGCAAACGCACCGACGCTAAGCGTGGAAGAAGCCATTGCAGCAGCACAATTGAGCAGCGATGTAGAGCGCTTTGCTGAGCAAGGCAATACCATGGTCGGTGAAAAAGGCATTATGCTTTCTGGCGGTCAAAAACAACGCGTTAGCATTGCGCGTGCACTTTACACCCCGGCAGACATTCTTATTTTAGACAACGTCTTATCGGCTGTCGATTACGATACAGAACGCGCAATAATGAGTGAATTGAGCAGTAAGTTGGTTGATCGCAGTTTAGTCGTTGTATCACACCGAGTATCGGCATTGCAGGAAATGGATGAAATACTCGTTTTAAAAGAGGGTGAAATTATCGCTCGGGGAACACACTCAGAACTATTAAAAACTTCAAGTTACTATCAACAAACTTGGGAACTGCAACAAAACGATCAGGAGGCCAGCGCATGAGCACATTAATAAAAACCGACTGGCAAATTCTGACCGGCTTCTGGCACTTTGCGGCTAAGTATAAACACCTCATTATTATAGGTTTAAGCTCAATGCCATTTAGTGTTGCGGCCAACCTATTGTTCCCTTGGCTTATGATAAAAATTATCGATGAGCAAATAGCTCAAGGTGATTTGAGTCAACTGCCATTGATGTTGCTGTACATGACCGGTGTTTTGATCATGAACTACATCAGCGATGCCGTATACAGCTACAGTTTACGCTTGGTGGGGCAACGCACTATTTTTGATATTCGCCAGGCACTCATCGCCCGCATCATAAAACTGCCGAGATCGTACTTTGATAAAACACCCACCGGCATGACGCTTTCGCGATTAACCAGCGATCTTGAATCGATAGGCGATAGTTTTGTACTCGGTGTTTTAGGCATCATAAAAGATTCGATCAACACCATTGGGCTGTTAATCTTTTTGTATGTCATTAACTGGCAACTGGCAACGGTTATTTTAGTCCTGTTCCCGCCAATATTAATGATTACCCAGTACGTGCGAAACAAGTTGCGCACCTTATACCAGATTACGCGTTCGTCTTTAGCGCGTTCGACCGGTTATTTACAAGAATGTATTCGTGGTATCAGCACCGTTCAGTTATATGCCGCCGAGCAAGAAGTAGAAAATAAATACACTCAACTGACCGATGAATTTTTACACGCTCAAGTTAAAGCCAATGGCTGGGATGCCGCACTATTCTCGATCATCGCCGGGATCACTACCATTGCCATGGCGTTAATAATTTGGTCTGGTTCAAATTTAGTGCTTAGCAGCGCTGTCGGTATAGGTGTGGTCATTGCGTTCATTAACACCTTAGAAAAAATATTTGTGCCGATTCGAGACTTTACTGGCCAGATCACCGCGATTCAAAGATCGTTCGCGGCCTTTGAACATTTGGATGAACTCTTCAGCGAGCCGTTAGAAGAAGCTGAGCACGATTTATACAGTGACGCTGAGCTAGGCAGCAAGCTGGATACATTCGAAAGCATCGAGTTTAATGATGTCTCATTTCGCTACAAAGCGGGTGACCCTTATGTATTGAAAAATGTCAGTTTTACTTTGAACCAAGGCCAACAATTGGCGCTTGTGGGCAGCACGGGTTCGGGTAAGTCGACCATCATGCGATTACTGACAAAAACCTACGAAGGGTACGAAGGCCATGTTTTAGTTAACGGACTAGAGCTAGCCCGTATACCCAAGTTGAAATTAGAATCACTGTTCTCAATGATGCAGCAAGATGTTTTCTTGTTTGATCAAGATGTCAGCTTTAATATTGGATTAGCAAAAGTCGATCAACCCGCCGTTGAGGAAGCCGCCAAGTACGTTTACGCTCATGAATTTATAGAAAGCTTACCTAATGGCTATGCCACTCACTTACAAAGTGGTGGCGACCAACTCAGTGCAGGCCAAAAACAGCTGATTTCATTCGCACGTGCCATGACCAATAACGCCCAGTTGATATTACTTGATGAAGCCACCAGTTCTATCGACTCGGTCACCGAGAGCTTAATCCAAAAAGCCCTCGAACGTGTTTTTGAGGAACGCACCGTTGTTGCTATTGCCCACCGCTTAAGCACAATTCGAGAATCGGATCAGATTTTGGTTTTGGAAGCGGGCGAAATTGTCGAGCGCGGGTCACATGAGGAACTGGTCAAACAGCAAGGCGTGTACGCGAATTTACTGCAAGAGGAATTGGTGTAAATACGTCTGTTTTGATTAGTCTGAAAATTCTATTTAATTGCGCTCCCTCACATTAGGGGAGCGCAGTTAAATTCAAACAAACTTACCTAAACATTTTCTTTGCTGATCGAATTAACTTGCTAACTCAACTTGCTGCTTACGATGAATTTGTGACATCACATTGCGTTTAATTTGAGTCGAAGACGTTCTTGGATTGTAATGTATCTGAATGACCTGCTTGCCTTGAGACTTCAAATAATCTTCAACGGCTAAGTTATGCGGTTTCTTGCCCCAGTCTTCGCCAATCACAAATATATCAACATTTAAATCCATGCAGGCCGTTACATACTCAAGCTCGTAATAAGGCTGCACTTGGCTGACGCAATCTAAGGCTTCTAACATTTCTCGACGTTGGTCTAACGGAATAACCGGAACATTGGGTTTGTATGAATTCACCACGCTGTCGGAGGCCACGCCCACAATCACTGTATCACCTAAAGTTTTACAAAATTTCAACAAGGCTAAATGACCTACGTGCAGTAAATCGAATGTGCCAACGGTATATACAATCATTGTGAAGTTAACTCCGAAAAAATAGAAACATAGCGGCGAGGCAAACACTTGATGAGCGGTTACTCACAGTAATTGCCAGCCATAGAACAAAGAGATCACCAGCGTATAGCCAGCAAGTATATAAACGTGCCGAGGATTACCCGACAGTTTTGGGGTTTTAATTTGGGAAACGTTTAAGCCAGCGAGTATCACACCCGTCATAAACAACACGACTGCAAAAACCGCGTGTTGAAATGCACGTTCAAACGCAAAAACAAAGACGAAAATTAAACTGTTGTTATCAAGTGCTAAGCCTGTGTATTTTTTACCACCGGCCAAGCCATAGAGGCTAAAATAACTTAACCGAATGGCTGCAGCCGACACCATGATAAAGGCGGCAATTAGATAAATTGGATTAAACTGACCATAGCTCATCACCAACACGGCTGGTGCCACGCCATAACTGACAATGTCGATTAAGACATCAAGCTGACCACCAAACGCGCTGTCGTTTCCAGTTCGGCCTTTCATTTTTCGTGCCACTAAACCGTCAGCCCAATCAAAGCCAACCGCCCAAACCATGCCGATCATCGCGGCTGAATAGACACCTAAAATAGCGTAGTATATTGCCAGCAATGTACAGAGCAAACCCGCTAACGAACATAGGTTTGGCAGATCCTTAACATAAGACAAAATGGTTGGTTGAACCGGATCGTTTTTAATCGTCATAATAGGCCTAAGGTGTGACAACTTTTTATATCAGCAAGGCAAAAATTTAAAAGCGACAGGCAGCCGCGTGACTTGCAAAGTCGAACAAAAAGTTGAAATGAGTAACTAGAAACAGGGTGTTACGTCAGTAACAAAGTGTTGCTATGGGAACGTACTTCTTACGCAGAGTGAGAAACTGTGCTGCAAGATGGAAAGATGTGAAAACGTTGGAGATGTGTAGATCGGCCGCAGTGTATCACAAACGGCTCTAACTTAGTGAAAATAACGTAAACGGAGCATTCAAGGGAGTTAGCCGCGCTAAGCGGCCTTTAAGCGCCTAACTTAGCCACAACACTTTTTGTATTTTTTGCCACTGCCACAAAGACAAGGTTCGTTGCGCTCAGGTACCTTATCTAACACGACCGTTTCAACTTTGTTGAGCGCCGTGGTTAATTCGGTAATGGATTCAACCGCACCTTCATTGCGATCTAAGATTATTTGCGCGTATAAACCGGCCTCGGTCACCACATGAGCCAACTCATGCTGACGCTCTTCAGATGTCACCACCAAGTTTAATGGGTACTTCTTACTGCCTATTTTCTGGCTAGGGTTGGTTTGATAACCAAGCTGAGTGTGGTGTTGACGTGATTCTTGACGACCTTTGAAGAAAAACTTGTCTGACATGGTGCTACCTTTATCTCAATTCAATAATAAGGCGCACTCGGTCAATTCGGGCAAGCCAATTTTTTCGGGCGCGCAATATACCATGCGCTGTAGTTTTTAGGTGGATTATTAACCAAAAAAAATATGAACAATATTTACCCCTTTTCCCATGCTGAGCCGTTTAAGTCATACCAACCCCACAATGAGACTTAATTATGAAGCTATCGACCCCACTCAGCCTATTGACTATCGCCATTATCTCAGCTTGCGGCGCACGAACCTCACATAACGATATAACCATGGCCGAGCCTTACAAAGCGCCTTCCGAATTAACCGAAGTTAAATCAACCGCACCCGCTGCGACCAATCACAAGGCCATCAAAAAAGTACATTCCTTGGTATACGAATCTGATTCCGTCGCTGACTCTGTCACTACATTAGTAGAACCCGCGTTACACGGGCGAAGCATAATCGACAATGACATGGGGCTGCCCGTTCAGAACAATGAAAAATACGCCAATGCCAAACTATCGCCCATCAAAATAGTCGCCGATGACCCTGTTAGCACCTTTTCAACTGATGTCGATACCGCCAGCTACACCAATGCCCGCCGTTTTTTAGAGCACGGTTCTTTGCCGCCAACCGACGCGATTCGCGTTGAAGAATTTATCAATTATTTTGATTACGGTTTGAAAGCACCCACCAGCTTACAAGAACCCATCGCCATTGAAACCGAGCTCACTACAACACCCTGGAATGAACATACCCAATTGATGCGCGTATCGTTACAAGCCTATAAGAGCAATATGGCCGACTTACCGCCATTGAACCTGGTCTTTTTATTGGACGTCTCTGGCAGCATGGGTGACCCCGACAAACTGCCACTGATGCAACGCTCGTTTAACTTATTGGTCGATCAATTACGGCCTCAAGACCGCGTGTCTATTGCGGTGTATGCTGGTGATTCGGGCGTGGCGCTTGAGCCGACTGCGGGCGATCAAAAGCAAACCATCATCAACGCGATCAACCAACTTCGGTCAGGCGGCAGCACGCACGGCAGCGCAGGCATTCATTTAGCTTATGAACTGGCGCAAGCGAATTTTGATAAAGATTCCATTAACCGAGTCATCATAGGCACCGATGGCGACTTTAATGTCGGTACCGTTGGCATAGACAGCCTAAAAGACTTGATTGAATCTAAGCGCGAGAGCGGTGTCTTTTTAAACGTGCTCGGCTTTGGTACTGGCAATTACAATGATCACTTAATGGAAGAGCTCAGTAACCACGGTAACGGTGTTGCCTACTACATTGATAGCTATCAAGAAGCACGAAAAATATTCTCAGAGCAACTCACCGCAACGCTGCAAACGGTCGCGAAAGATGTCAAAATTCAAGTTGAATTTAACCCCGCCAATGTCGCTGAGTATCGCTTAATTGGCTATGACAATCGTCAGCTTCAGCGCGAAGACTTTAACAACGATAAAATAGACGCAGGTGAAATGGGTTCCGGCCATACAGTCACCGCGCTGTACGAAGTTGTTCCAGCACACAGCGAGTTTCGGTTTAACGACCCGCTTCGATATAACACAACCGAAACAGCGAAATCATTGCCTGATTCAAATGAGCTGGCTTTTGTAAAAGTACGTTACAAACTGCCAAGTAACAGCCACAGCGAGTTGATGAACATCCCGGTAGAACGTACGGTTACTCAAAGCTCAACGACCATGACGTTCGTCACTGGAGTCGCTGGTTTTGCAGAACAGCTTCGCCACAGCCCGTACGTTCAAAACTTCACTTATGCAGATACCGAAGCGTTGGTTAAAACTGGCTTAGAGAATGACCGTTGGGGATACCGCCAACAACTGCTACAGTTAGTTAAAAATGCACAAAGCGTACAAGGAAATCAATGAGTCTCGCCAACCCATTAAAACACTGGTGGCAATCGAAGAACCCGTTTTCGAACGCCACCCACTTAAGCGATGCTGAGCTGTTATTGCAGTACATACACAGCAGGCACCCCGAATTAATGGAAGCGTTAATCAGCCGACACGGTGATGCTTTGTATCACTTCTTACTCACCTTAGCCGATGCGTTTTTAGCAGAAGATGTATCGCAACACACTTGGTTAAAAGTTATCGAAAAACCAAATGCGTATCAACGCAAAACCGCCAAGTTTCGTACTTGGCTGTTTACCTTAGGCCGTAACGGTTTAATAGATGAGTTAAGACGCCTCGCCCGATGGGAATGGCAACCCATTGAAGAAGATGAGGTTTCAACCGATGATCACGACGATAATTTTTCAGTGCTGGAACGAGAAGGATTACAACAAGCCTTCGATGAAGCCTTAATGGTATTACCCTTTGCACAACGTGAAGCGCTCATGTTACAGCTGGAAGGCTTTGCACTAGAAGACATAAGCACAATAACAGGCGACGGATTCGAAACCATCAAAAGCCGAATTCGATTTGCCCGTAAAACGCTGAAAGAACGCTTAGAGGTGATGGCATGAAACACGATTCCCCTAAAAAAGTCACCCTAGAACAACTTTACCAACAGCGTAAAGCAAACCACACCTTACCGGCTGAATTGCATGCGCAATTGCAGCAAAAAATTAAACACCAAAAAGCGAAAAAATTTATTCGCTGGCAGTTCGCCGTACCCATAGCCTTTGCCAGTGTCATGACCGTTGTGCTCATCGTTCCAAATCGCGAGCAACTTAATGAAGACATGGCGTTCGTAACGGCAACCCAAAGCTTACCGAACGCCAGCGCGCCTTCGGTAGCTAACCAAGCAGGTGAAATGAACACCGAGCGTGCAATCGCTGGCGATCAAATCGAAAGTGATTCCGTTTACCAAAGCGCACCCGTCGAAGCAAAAGCGAAAGCAATTAAATCGACCGGTAACGCCCAACCCTTAGAAACACTCATGATGCCTGACAGTGTGTATGAAATAACCGCTGACGTTGATGTGCAACCTGAAAGCCCAGTGATTCTATGGGTAACAGAAGGCACACTTGGGCTGTTTGAAAACTGCGATCAAGAACCCGTTCAACTCGACGCGAAGACAGATTTGGAAGGTTGGGTTAAGGCAACATGGATAGAAGATGAATGGACGTTTGAATTAATAGGGGAAAGTGTTGAGTTTGGAGCTGCAAGTTGTGAGTGAAAAAGAACGGTTTTTGGCTGCGAGCTACGGGCTGCGGGTTTAAACAAAAAAACAAAACGGTAACTTGGTTAGCACCTAGGCTCGCAATTAGCCTTGCTCGGTAATTTGAGGCATGGATGGCGAAGCTTAGCGGCGCAGGGGTGCGAACAGCGACCGAGCAAGGGTAATTGGGAGACTGGGGGCGGTTTTTGGCTGTGAGCGGTTTTAAGCTGCGGGCTACGGGCTGCGGGTTTAAACAAAAAACAAAAACGGTTCCACGGTTAGCACCTAGGCTCGCCATTACCCTTGATCGGAAATCTGAGGCATGGATGCCGAAGCTTAGCGGCGCAGGGATGCGCGAACAGCGACCGAGCAAGGGTAATTGGGAGACTGGGTGCGGTTTTTGACGCCGGACTTCGGGCTAAGGGCTGCGGGTTAAAAGCAAAAGACGATGCCTAAGCACACCGGGTTCATAACTGTTCGGTTGTTGTGTAGTTCATATTGATATTAAACAGAGCGCAACGCGATCGATATACTGGGTACATTCAAAAAAGGAGCGAACATGAATATTGCAAACAATGTTACTGATTTAATCGGCAATACCCCCTTAGTGAAACTCAATCGTTTAACCGAAGGTTGCCAAGCTGAAGTCGTTGTGAAGCTTGAGTTTTTTAACCCAGGTAAGTCTGTAAAAGATCGTATTGGCGCTGCCATGATCGCCGACGCGGAAGAGCGAGGCGTTTTAAAAGCAGGCATGACCATTGTTGAGCCAACTTCTGGCAACACTGGCATCGCACTGGCCATGGTCGCAGCCTCAAAAGGCTACAAGTGCTTACTCACCATGCCAGAAACCATGTCGAAAGAACGTCGCATGTTATTAAGAGCTTACGGTGCTGAATTAGTTCTGACCCCTGGCCCCGATGGCATGGGTGGCGCTATTTCGAAAGCAAAAGAAATTGCCGATGCAGACCCGTCTAAGTTTTTCTTGCCACAACAATTTGAAAACCCAGCCAACCCTGCGATTCATGCCAGCACCACCGCTGAAGAAATTTGGCGCGACACCGATGGCAAAGCTGATATTTTAGTCGCAGGGGTTGGCACCGGCGGAACCGTATCGGGTGTTGCAGAAACACTTAAAGCGAAAAAGCCTGAATTCAAAGCCATAGCCGTTGAGCCAGCCGCGTCACCGGTTATTTCAGGCGGCGCAAAAGGGCCACACCCTATTCAAGGCATCGGCGCTGGTTTTATTCCTAAAAACTTAAATGTATCGATACTGGATGAAACGATACAAGTCAGTAATGAAGATGCCTTCGCTACCGCAAGAGCGATGGCCAGCAAAGAAGGCTTATTAGTCGGTATTTCATCTGGCGCCGCCGTTTGGAGTGCCTTAGAAGTTGCCAAGCGTGAAGAAAATGCGGGTAAGCTGATTGTGGTTATTATTCCATCTTTCGGTGAACGCTACTTATCTACGCCGTTGTTTGCGGATTTGGCTGATTAAGCTTTGTTTATTAGCTGCAAGCTTCAAGCTGCGAGTGAGTTCAAGGGATTGAGCTCACTGACTTCCCAAAGCCCGACTCCTCTCACATTTTTCCTTTGAATCTATAGTGAAGCACACGCTTTCGTGATATTAGTAAAGTATCCAACATTAAGGATGTTTTACATTGCTTATCGTCGCGACCCTTTTTGCACTGCTCACATTAACCCACTACCTCGTTTCGCCTATACTTTTTCAGGAACTTATCAGCCCTTTCCAGCACATAGGGTTCGCGCTATTGTTCTCTATATTCATTTTGCTATTTATCGCTCATGGTTTCATATATCGCTCAATGAAAGTATCAAACAATATGCCTGATCTTACTGAGCGCTGGCTGTGCGCGTTAGTGTTCCCTATGCTGTTGGCTATACCGGCGTTAATAGCGCATGGGTTTACTACAGCAGTCATTCCAGCCAGCTTTGCAACGGTTGTGATACTGATTTTTGATAAACCACTCGCAAGTTTTTTTCTACTGCACAAACACCCGTACTATTCAAAGCTGAACATAGAAAGTAATGCCCCTAGCAACGACTTCAACACACTAAAATATCAGTTTTGGACCTTCATCCTTTTAGGTCCGCTTCTATTTTTAATCGCTCCAAATCTGTGGCACTGAGAAAACTAATATGACATTAGCCTTCACCATAACCTGTGTTCTTCTTATCATTCAAGCCGCGATTTACCTTTTACTAAATGCTTGGACAAAGTACTGGCCCACTGTATCAATCAAAGACTTAACTGTCTCAACTCATACAAAACCAAGCGACATTCGATCGGGTTCAACCATATATACCATCGGTGCTGTCTATAGTTATGTGGTAGATGGTGTTGAAGTGCGCTCAAATAGAATTGGCTTAGCAAAGCGAATACGCACTGAAAATTTAAGTGAATTTAAAAGAGTTAAACAAAGACTAGAAGCATCAAAGACTGTTCACTACTGCCCGTTTCATCATCGATTTTCGATGTTATCAACTGATACTTTTAATAAAGCATTTACCTATTTCTCATTGATTGTAGGAGCTTTTCTTCTGGCAATTGTAAAATTTATGGTGCATATATTGAATTAAACCATTCAGGTTAGTAACGAAGAAGTTTTTGTTATAAAAGTGCCATGATCACTAAAGAAGGACGGCTAGTGGGCATTACATCGAACGCATCTACATGGAGCAAACTGGAAGTCGCCAAACACGATGAAAACAAGGAAAAAGGTCACACCCATATTTGAACTACGTCGCAAATATTAAAAAAATACTATTTTTTAATCTATGAGTCTTCTTAGACAAAAAACATTAAATCAAAGCCAAAAATGTAAATTAATTCGACACTCAAAAAACACCCCCATTATCTTTACCCATGATTTATCCTTCAAAAAGAGAAAAATCCAAGTTTTCATATTTATTATCAAGTGTCGATTTTTTTTACTAATGCTCAGAATCCTGTCTTTTTTATTCCAAATGTTCATTCTAAGGGTGTTAGTTTTTTCTATGTTCAGCTGATAAAGTCCAGAGTTGATAAATGCATCTAGGATAGATCACACATGAAATATTTAGCCCCCTCGACAATATTAATCACCACTTTACTCTCTGGTACTGTTAGCGCTGCAATCATTGATATTCAAGAACTGGCTTTATTTAACTATTCTGACTCTATCGGCACTGTTCTCGAGCACGATGAAATTGGTTATGACTATTCCGATTTTAGTGATTATGGCCTTACCGTCGAATTTGAAAATAATTTAGACAGTAACAATTTAGGTTCATTCGCATGGACCGTCACAAACAACGGTTCAGAATCAATATTTGGTATGCATACCTCGGTATTTTGGGATGCGGAGTTAAGCCAGTACGACAATTCATTTTCTAATGAGTCCGGTGAGTATCTAGGCAATACCGAAGCTGTTAGCTGGGAAATTGATGAGCCTGGTAACACCTCGGGAGATCTAGTTTGGAACATGCTCGACTATGCAAAAGGCGACAACACCAACGCGCTAGAAGGTACTGAAGATGATGTTGCCTTCTCATTAGGCTTTTTTCTAGAAAAATTAGACATCGGTGAATTTTTCGAGCTGACCTTTCAAGTAAGTGAATCAAACATTGGCGGGCTACGCCATTTTGATGAGAACAGCAATGAAGAGTATTTTTTCAACGGGTTTTTAACCTATGTCTCCAACGTGGATGTCGCTGCACCCAGTGAAGTACCCGAGCCTGCATCTTTTGCACTGTTTCTACTTGGCATAGCCGCTCTTTACCGTGTGCGTCGAACTTCAAACTAGCATTGTGGTACGGGTATTCACCACTTAAATCGGGATGTTTCAAAAGGAGCTTTTTATGACACCCAAAAAAATATTTGCCAAACTTGCTCGCCTGTCATTGCTGATGTTGATGTCTATACCAACATTGGTTTTTTCTGCTACAGAGGTTGACAACGGGCTTAGTTGGTTAGAACAGCAAATAGATGGTGTTGGCTTCTATGCAACGACCAATGAAATGGTTTCCCCGATTGATTCTACCTACGCAGCCATGGTGTCGTTAGACAATAATTTAAAATCGCTAGAGAGCTCAAGTATTCAGGTTTTTGTAGATACTAGTGCCAACGATACCATTAGTTTAGCTAAAGCTATTTCCATTAAAGTTCGAGCGGGTCTTGATGTAAGCGAGCAAGTCAACATCGTGTTACAGCGCCAAAATTACGATGGTGGCTTTGGTAGCGGCCCTAACTCGGAATCTACTGTTGTCGACACTGCTCACGCAGTTACAGCGTTGCTTGTCTCAGGTAATATTGATAACAATGCTTTAAATCAAGGTTTAAGCTTCCTGATTTCAATGCAAGGGTCAGATGGTGCATGGCGATACAGTGATGGTATTCCATCGGTATATCTAACCGCATCGGTGACAGAAACCTTATGGATGGCTCGCGGATTAACACAACAAGATGCGACCACCGCCGTCTTTCAAGCTAGGCAATACATTTTATCCCAAGTGAACGGCTCTACAGGTTTATGGTCAGATATAGCAACCAGCGCTACCGCCATCAATGCAATTTTTCCAACCTATCCAGATCCATTGACGATGACACCCTATTTATCACGCTTAAAGCAACAGCAAAATTCTGATGGCAGTTGGGCAGGCAAAGTTTATGAAACGGCACTGGCCATTCAAGCGTTAAACGCCGATGCTGCTGATGCGATATTATCAACAGTACCTACTGTTATCCTGGGTACTATTGTCGACAGAGACAGCTCCGGATCCATTCAAAGCTTTAGTGCAATTCTAGAGTCTCCTCTCAATACTTATAGCCTAGATGGAAGCGACGGAAACTTTATTTTTAATAATATCGAAGGCGGAATCTATAACTTAGTTGTAAGCGCTGAAGGCTATGAGCAAAAAATAATTTCAAATATTACAGTAGTTCCAAATACAACCCGTACCCTTGCGGAAGTTCAAATGAGTGCCGTTCCCACTACTGCAATACTGATGGGTAAGGTTCTCGACTCTACATCCAATGCGGCTATAAGCGGTGCTAAGGTTACCATTTCGGGCGCACATAATACGGAAGTGTTGACTGATGCAAATGGCTACTACCAAATTCCAAATATTGTACCAGGCGCTTTATCTATTCGAGTAAATCGTGAAGGCTATCAAGTAGTATCTGCGCAAGCCGAAGCCGTAGCAGGTCGCACGCTTAGCTTTAACCCATCATTGAAACCTAATAGCAACCCAGGTGCAGACCCCTTAGCGGGAACACCCTCTACATCTAGCGTACTTTTTAATGTTGTTGATGTGAATGGAGACCCCGTTAAGTATGCAGCGATTCGTGGCGATTTTAGCGGCAACTCTGAATCAATCCATCTATCAACAGGCGGTTATGGCCATGTATCCAAAGTGTTTAATGTCAAAGGGAATTTAACCTTTACAATTTCAAAAGTGGGATACAACGTTGTTGCGAGTCAAGTTTCCATTGTCATGGGCCATAACTTCAACCTAAATGTCGTGTTGCAACCTGCAGGGGCTGATGAGGCTGGGACAGTAGATGACTCACATGAACCACAAGAAAATTTACCGACTAACTCAGAGTTTATCGTTACCGTCCTTGACCGAAATAGTGGAAGCCCTATCGAAGGCTCTTCGGTTTCAGTGAGTGGCTCTCAATCGATATCTTTAACAACCAATGCAACTGGCATTGTAGCTTTTGATCAGTTTGGAACTGAAACAGTCCACATCTCTGTTGAAAGGAATGGCTACTTAACTGAATCGGGAAGTGTAGAATTATTTGCCGGAAACCGTTCAGCTCTACAAGTAGAATTATTACAAGATGATGCCGTTGATATGCGAACATCGACTCTCACGGCCCTACTCTTAAGTGAATCTACTCAACAACCGGTATTGGGTGCAACAGCAGAGCTAGTGGATAGCCTTGATGCTCCACTCTATGTTTGGAACTCAGCATCTGAACACGAAATTCTTCTTGATGGGCTGATTCCCGGTACCTACAACCTAAATATTTCAGCACCAGGCTACTTTGATTTTGTACGCCCAATACAAATTACGCCGGGGTCTAATGTTGCGCTTGGAGATATCTTATTAGAAGAACAATTACCTAGCCCTAAGCTATTCGGCCGTATTATTGATTCAACGACACTTGCGCCTCTATCAGGTGCACTCATCGCGAGCCAAGTCAGTCAACAAACGGCAATCACCGATGAGTTTGGTCACTATGTACTGGAAAACTTAGCCTTAGGTGAGCAATCAATCATCGTTGCCGCTTCTGGGTATGCGCGGCAATCGCATTTAATTCAATTAGACCGCCCTATCGCGCATCAGTTCGATGTTGGGTTAGCGCTTTCTACAGGTGTTGGCGTGTCTATAGACCGTTCAGACTTGGACTTTTTAGAATTTAGTGCTTATCAAGAAGTAATCGAAAATGTTGTCTTAGTAAATAACACCGCGACCGACAAGTTTGTACATCTCGAATTTAATTTGTTTAACCAAGACAATGAAATGATGACCTATACACGGGGGTTAGATGAAACGGGCAATGTAGTACAAGACACCGGTATTATGGTGCCTGCTAATAGCTCAGTCACCTCTCAGCTCCGTTGGGAATCTCAAAACCTTTTAGCTGACACTTATCAGGCAGCCTATCGTTTATTAACGGCTAATTCCGGCGTCGGTCCGAATAGCTTGGTGTTACATGAGGTATTTAAGGACGTTGTCATTGAAGCAACCCACAATATCCAAACAAGTAACCTATTGCATGTCGGAAATACATTGGATGTGGGTGAACTCACACTTTTTGAGCCCACCATTGAGCTAACCAACGGATCAAACACGGATGGCAACCTGACCGTTTATTATCAAATAATAGATCCGAGCGGTTCTATCATTGCTAAATCTGAGTTGTTGAGGGAGGAGTGGCATCTAAACACGCAAAAGCTAACACTCAATTTACCGCCAATAGATGTCTTGATTCTTACCGAAGGTAGTCATCAACTGGAAGTCGTATCAACGCTTAATGGCATTCAACATAAAGTTTTGAGTGAGCCCTTACTGGCATCACCTTCAATTCGTATCGACGTAACACAATCTTTGAGTGACGACCTTGTCTACCCAAATCAAGAAAAGGCAATCACGGTTAATATTCAGTTAGAAGGAAAGGAGTACTTCGGTGAATAATTCTCAGCGTAATACAGCAATAACGACCCTTGCACTAGCGACAACACCTATGTTGAGCCTTGCCAATGATGTACTGGGTAAAGATTTTACAATCGCGTTTCCGACTAACTACGAAGGCTCAGGTATACCAACACTGTTTTTCTCAGCGCAAGAAAACACAGAAGTAAAAGTGACCATCCCAGGTTTAGCCATTGAAGAAACGCTACAGGTGTTAGCAGGTGAAGTCGGCACGCTCGCTTTACCTCAAGCAGCAAACCGCTTAGGTTCGGGTGAGATTAAAGATCTAGGTGTGTTTGTTGAATCCTCTCAAGACATTTCTGTCTATGGTATGAATGAGGTCAAATTCACCACAGACGGTTTTACCGCACTACCAAACGATGTATTGGGTCGCGAATATTACATACTGAGCTACTACCCTCTTAATCGAAATAACTGGCGATTAGATTCAGAACTTGTCATTGTCGCGACCGAAGACAATACCCAAGTTCAAATAATTCCAAGTGTTGACATCAACTCAAGCTTTTTAGCTCATGAACTTCAACAGATCACCTTGAATAAAGGCCAAACCTTTCAGCTCAGCTCGTATGAAGAAGATGTTTCGGGTACCTTTATTCGCGCTTCTTTGCCGATAGGCGTTTACGGTGCACACGAATGTGCCGACGTCCCTTCTCGAGATAGCCGAATTGGTTGGTGTGACTATTTAGTAGAGACCATGATTCCGGTGAATAACTGGGGCTATCATTATGATCTTATCCCACTTGCAACACGCCTTTCAGGAGATGTATTTCGTGTAATGGCGTCTGAAGATAATACGCCTGTCGATGTGAACGGGCAGGTCGTGGCGATATTAGCAGCAGGTGAGTTTTATGAGGCCGTTATCAACGGCCCTATGTCTGTGTCATCGAGCAAACCTATTATGGTTGCGCAATATGCGATGGGGCAAGGCGCAGATAACATCAATGCTGATCCATTCATGATGAACATTGTTCCGTTTGAACAATTTTTAAGTGAGTACTTATTTACAACACCTGCGGATGGTTTTGTAAATAACTTTGTTAACGTTGTCGTTGAGGTTGGAACCAATCTTTTACTTAATGGTAATTTAGTCGATATATCAAACTTCAACGAGATTCCAGGTAGCAACTATATTGGTGGCCAACTGTCACTGAGTATTGGCCAGCACGCTATGGTCGCAGATAAACCATTTGGTGCTTATGTCTATGGTTTTAATGCTTACGACTCTTATGGTTACCCGGCAGGTCAAGCCTTCGCGGATATTTCACCACGCGCCGATAGTTATGCTCCCAACATCAGTTCATTGCGACACATCGGTCATCAAATGGCAGGTTACGTATCGGACAATGAAGACCTTAGCGCCAATGGCATTCTAGACCCAGGTGAAGACCTAAATGGAAATGGCCTGATCGACGGTCGCAGTGAAGATGCAAATTTCAACAATATTTTAGACCCCGGTGAAGATCTAAATGGCAACGGTGTACTCGATAAAGATGTTGGTTTCGTTACCTTAAAACTTGCTGACGGCTCACAAAATGTTGAACTCGACATTCGTTCCGTGACCAGCTCACGCTACCCTTTATTCGCGTTTGGCGTGAAAACAATGGATCCCAGATTACCAGGGTCTGCAACACTTATCGCCGAAGATCTTTTTGGCAACCAAACGAGCATTCCGGTTGAGGTTCCCTCTGAGTCTGCACTTGTCGATGTTAAAGTCGTCAGTGTGGTCAATGGTGATCGCATTGTCGTTAATGAAGCTAGCTTTTCAAAAGTGCCTGACAGTATCGTGTCGACTCCAGATGATGTAACCATTACATGGTCGTTTGATAAACTGTTATCCAGTGAGCTTCAAGCGTTTGATTTTGACGTAGCATTGTTAGCACCAAGAGAAGGTGAGCAACGCATCGTGACTAAGTCACTAACCCTTTCTTATTTAAACAAGCCGCACAGCGCTAGGAAGGTCAAAACACTGGGGCCACAGTCAGTTTTGGTGGCTTCATCGGCGTTCGCGCTGAATTTAACAGCCAACACCAACAATGTAGGGCCGAATAGCGACATAATCATTACTTCGCAAATAGAAAACTTGTCAGACACTCTATTTGATGCCGAGCTGCAATTAGAAATTATAGGACCCAATGGAGAATCTTTAGCGGTGACTGTTATCGATGTACCCCAACTAGATGGCGGTGCCACAACCAATATTAATTGGGATTGGAATTCCGCTGGCCAATTTGCGGGTGAATATACGGCGAAGGCAACATTACTACGCGAAGATCAAATTGTTAATGAAACAAATTATCTTTTCCAAGTAGTACGCGGAACCGATGTTCTTTACCCCCTAGATATTGATGCCGCTATTGGTTTGAACGCCGGAAACGGCATCATCATAGAACAGGTTGATTTTAGTGCTACAGATATCGTCCCGGTTTCAGTCCAGATCAATAACGTAACTCAAAATGAAATATTTGGTGGTGGCCGATCTGTTGTGCTATTGGTTAATTCAACTGGCCAAATTATGGAGTCTCATGAAAAGACATTGAGTTCTGTCGCACCGGGCGAGTCACTGACGATTAACCAAAGCTTTCAACTTGACGATATTGCACCCGGTGTCTACACGGTTTGGATTTACCTTTACGATGCAGACGATAACTTAGTCGGTGTGAGTAGCTATACAATCAATATTTTAGAGAACAGCAACTCAGTCGTTACGGGCTCAGTCAGTGCACAGCACCCGGAGCTTCTCAGAGGTGATGATCAAACTTGTCATGAGACTTTTGTAAACTCAAGTGTTCGAGACCAAGCCAATGTTGAAATAACTTCGAATATTTTGGATGTTACAAATCAAGTATTAACAGATTCGGGAATCAAGCTGATCACCATACCCGCGCTTGATGAAATAAACGAAGCCTATATTGGTTCAACTGCTGCCGGGCTGAGTACAGGTCAATTCGCTTGTGTCGTTAAGACGACTAATGCAGGGATAGATAAAACCTTAGGCTTAGCACTATTCGATGTCTATAATCTAATCGCGGTGCCCGGAAATGCACAAACACTCGAAGTAGGCGATACGCTAACACTCGATGCGACAGGCAGCCGCGAATCCGAAGGTTTACCTCTGACTTACCAATGGACATTAGTTGATAAACCAGACAATTCACTCATTGAACTTACAGACGCAGTAGACCCCATTCAAACTTTCTTAATTGATCAACAGGGAACCTATACCTTTGAACTCTCAGTTAATAACGGTACAGAAGAAAGTTTACCTAAGTTAGTGAGCATCACGGTAACCAACAGACTACCAAGCGTTGACGCCGGCCCAGATCAATTGATTACATTGATGCAAAACGTACAGCTCAATGGTTTAAACACCACCGACGATGACAACGATTTACTAGAGTTCGCTTGGTCTTTTGTTTCAAAACCAGAAGGCAGCAGCGCCCAAATGGTTGAGCCCGATACCGGTTCGCCATCTTTTGAGGTAGACGTAGAAGGTGTCTACATTGCGGAGCTAACCGTAACCGATGACGCTGGCGGAGTCGCCAAAGATCAAGTGATCTTGAGTGCTGGAAACCTAGCCCCGGTAGCCGATGCTGGAGCAACACTGTCGGGGCAAGTCGGCGACCGTGTCACTCTAGATGGTTCATCAAGTTTTGACGTGAATGGCGACCAGTTATTTTACGACTGGCAGATGATTAGTCGGCCCCCTACGAGTACAGCCAAATTGATCAACGGTAAGTCAGCACGGCCCTTCTTCGATATCGATGTACAAGGCGATTATGTTTTCGAGCTTATCGTAAGCGATGGCGCATTGAACAGTGATGTGGATAGAACAACGGTCACCGTTGGCAATGTGCCTCCCGTCGCGAACGCCGGTCCTGATGGCAGCTTAGTACGCTACAGCAATAATTACTTAGACGGTAATGAATCGTTCGACGCCGATGGCGATGCCCTGCAATATCAATGGAGTATTATCAGCACACCGCGTTATTGGTATCGCCCTACGCTATACGAAGCCAATACAGCGACGCCGTATTTTAGCCCTAGCTACGACGGCGACTATGTCATTCAGCTTCGAGTGTTTGACGGCACCGCATGGAGCAATGCAGACACGGTAACCTATACAACAGCGAACGTTGCGCCGAGTGTCAATGCTTATTTAGATACCTACCAAACTATTTACTCAGGTGACCGTGTCAATATCAGTGCCTATACCTACGACAGTAACGGTGACAGCGTATCGGTTAAATGGGAACTCATTGAAAAGCCAGAGGGCAGCTTAGCCGTTATTGAAGACCCAGAATACCGATATACATCTTTCATTGCCGATGAACCCGGCGACTACGTCGCTCAAGTTACGGCGAGTGATGGTGAGTTACAAGATGTAGATACGGTTTACATTTATGGTGCTGAAGCCTGTATTAACAATCTGGACATTCGCCCAAAATCCGGAAAAGTACAGTTAACCTGGGATTATAACGAAGACACAACATGGGTTGATATTTATCGCTCAACAAATTTCGAGGGTCCATATGAATGGGTCGGAGATACCAATAATAGCTACTCAGTTTATATTGATGAGACCGTTAACAATGGCACACAATACTACTACCGTTTCGAAAGGGAGTTCTTTTCAGATGACTATGGCGAATACGGTGGTCCAATTCCTCATTTCGAAGATGACTTCTACTTCGGTGATTACGGAGACTATGGTGACTACGGCGAAGGTGATTACTTTTTCTACCGCAGCTGTGAATCACAGGTTATATCAAGCATTCCCGATCGACGCGTTCGCTACAACTTAGTGCCCGATCTACGCGGATTAACTGTCGAAGAGGCAGAAGCTGCAGCGGCCATAGACAGCTTCAGTATTGGCGAAGTAATCTTTGTTCGCACCACTGCAGTTGAAGCAGGTCGAGTGATACAACAAGACTCACCAAGAAACAGCCGATTACCTCGCGGCAGCCAAATTAACCTATACATCGCTACTTGGTAGTTAACGGAAGACAGGCCTTCAGCAGCCTGTCGATTTAAAGGAAATATTAAAAATGAACGTTTCTCTTTTTGACATCATTCGACACAAAGTTGCCATTTGGGTTGTCTTTCCATTGTTATTGGTGCTATCTGTTGCGATGTATCAATACGCTTACTATTCGCCAGCGGCCGTGGTCATTGAATTGAACCAAGCGCAACTGAACAGTTTGCGCTATGGACCAGCACTGGAAGAACAAACACCGCTTGATGAGCTGGGCACGACGCTACAGTCTGTCAAAGAACTCACCAATTTAACACTCTCGGGTGTTGATGATTATCAAGAAAGCAAAAAACTATCGCTTGATGAAGTTTTACAGTTTATGGGCGTTAAAACAGATGCCGGCATGAACTTAACTGAGCTTGAAACAAAGCTCGACCGGATTATTGAGTTAGAAACGGTCGCGCTTGATTCTTTTAATGATATGCATGAGTACTTAATTGAAATAGATGCCGACAGTGTCATCTTCGAACGACATGACGCCGCCGTTGAAAAGTTTAAAACAGCCATGCAACCTGTTAAAGACATTCGCAGCGCCTTCAATACTGCTGGTAGTTTAGATGAACAACAACGTCTACTAAACGAACTTGATGACTATTTAAGCACTCAGCAATTTAAAAAAACGCACACCGCTGAAGATTTTGAAAATGGCTCTCTACCCTTTGGGCCGCGTAACCTTCAAGCACGCGAGCCGTTACTTGATTTATCGTCTTTAGAATCAAGCCTGTACGACCCTGTAAACGTTGCTTCAAACTCTCTAACACAAGATATTTTACGCGGCCTTACAGCACCGTCGCCTGAACCAAATGCAGAAGACTTAGCAGAGACAGAAGAAGCCCCCCAAACCCAAGAAATTATCGATTTAGCCGAAAGTTTAAATAACGATCCTGTCGAAATTTATAACTGGGTTTATAACAACATCTACTCCATACCTAGCTACGGCGCCATCCAAGGCGCACAGTACACAATGGATTTAAAAGCCGGTAACCCTTTCGATACCTCTGCACTACTATTGGCACTGCTTCGTGCAGCCGGCACCCCAGCACGCTACGCTTACGGAACCATCCAAGTACCGGTAGAACAAGCCATGAACTGGGTGGGTGGTGCAGAAGTACCCGAAGCAGCAACCAACGTCATGTTACAAGGCGGTATTCCAACCGTTTTACAATCGTACAACGGCGAAATTACGCACGTAAAAATGGAACACATTTGGGTAGAAGCCTGGGTAGACTATGAACCTAGCCGAGGGCTAGTCAATAACGAAGGCGATCATTGGATACCGATGGATGCATCGTTCAAGCAGTATGATTTTGAAGCTGGGATGGATTTAAAAAGTGCAGTACCATTTGATGCTGAGGGGCTAATCAATGACCTAATGGCAACGGGGACCGTTGATGAGCAGGCTGGATATGTGCAAGGGCTTGATCAATCTAAAATCCAACAAGCACTCTCAGACTATCAATCTGTGGTTGAAGCATACATCAATAATCAAACCCCTACCGCTACAGTCGGTGAAGTACTAGGCTTACAACAATTACCTATTAAACAGCGAGGTCCATTGGACGCAGGTTTACAATATCAAGTTGTGGACAGAGCCTCTCAAATTCAGGCTATTCCTGACAGCTTAAAGCAAAAATTTCGAATCAAGCTGGACTATGATAGCTGGGGAAGTAATGCCTTAGATGAAACCTATAATACCGTCAGTTTAGCCGGTAAAAACATTGCAATCAGTTTTGAGCCTGCTACTCAAAGTGATATAGATCTAATTACAAGTTACTTACCAAAACTGCAAGAGAATGGTGATATAGATATCACAAAATTTCCTGATCAATTGCCCGGATATTTGATCCATGTAACGCCTGAGCTGACAATTGATGGCGAGACTATTACATCACTGAACAATATAGCAATGGGTACAGAATTAACTAGCTACTATGCAATGTATGATCCCTCTTTCGGTTGGAGTCAGAGCAAGAATCGGCCAATAGCAGGCGAATACATTGCGATAGGATTAGACCTTCAAGGAATTGCACCGACATTTATGGAAAACCTTCAAAAAGACATAAAGAAGGTAGGTCAAGATATTGAGGACACTAATATTACAGGTCTTGATAAGCACCTGATTTCGGGAAAAATACTCCAATCAGTTTTATATAGCTATTTCGCATTTAATAACATACATGATGAACTTTCCAGTCGAAATACTGGCCAACTAATCTACCGCGCACCTAGTTATGGTCAGTTTCACAACAATATTAATTCGCAATATTGGTTTGGGATTCCTCGGAATGTTAGTTTTCCGGGCGTTACGATGGATATTGACAGGCTTGCTATTACAAGTTCGGATAAGTCGAATGATCATGATCTCAACAAAGCAGTCAATCAATCAAATGGCATGAGAATGAGCTTCCTTGAAAACTGGATTCCTGAGGTGATGCTTTCAACTAACCTTGAGCAGCTTGATGGCATTAGTGCTTCAAAGGCACTCTCCTTTGCAAGTGACTTAGGTCAAAAAATATACACATTAAATATCAACTCTATATCTCAGTTAAATTCAATTGAAATTGACTCCCAAGCAAGAGCAGAAATTATTGAATCATTGCGTAGCAATAAGGTAGTTATTGTTCATGAAAAGCCGATAGCTCTCGGAAAATGGACTGGCTCAGGGTATGTGATTTTGGATAGTTCTGGTGCTGGAGCATATAAAATTAGTGGTGGATATAACGGAAGTGAAACGACTTCGAGCAACCTACTAATTGGCTCTGGAGCTCTGCTAGCAGTGACAGACACTTATGCAGGTAAAAAAACGCCTACAAAACCATGGTTTTCTGAATCATTGAAAAAGATTTGGAAACAAGGTTTAGCTTCGAAAGCGACAGGGTATTTAGGGTTGGGAGTTTCAATACTTATGGCTTTAACCGATGATTCACTAGCTTGGTCAGACAAGTTGGCGCAAATCTCTATGAATCTGCTAGGATTTGGTGTTACAGCATATGTTGCTAGTGCTCTTGTAGCCGCAACTGCTATTCCTCTAGTAGCAGCTGTTTTACTAAGTGTATTAATAGCAATGGCTCTCGCTGTCGCAGTTACTTATATCAACTCTTACTACTTTTCTATGAGTACTTGGAGATTAAAACCTGACTTAAGAGGTAGACTTACATAATGACAATTATTTTTGAACTCATATGCCTGTTATTAAGCCTTCAGGCCTTAGCCTACATACTACTGGATATTTGGACGAAATATTGGCCAACTGTCCCAGTAGGAACGCTTTCGGTTGATACTCATTCCTTAACGAGTCAAGTTAGATCTGGTGTTACAGTATTCAATATTAGAGCTAGGTATCGATATGTTATCAGTGGGACAACTTTCATTTCGAATCGGATAGGTATTGTTAAGAATGTACGTACGGATAATATAAACCAATACGAGCAATACAAAAGAAAAGTAGAGGCATCCAAAATTGTACACTACTGCCCTTTTTATCCGGCGTATTCGATCTTACTGACTGGATTAATAAACAAGACCTTTACATATTTTACTTTGTTTCTCGGCATTGGCTTGATTGCTTTAATTAGATTTTTCAGTTTCGTTTGATTTGTATGTTAATTGCGTAAGGTAAAGCATATTTACTGCCATGACTCTCATATCTTTTATACTTTTAGCATTAGTCTCGCTACTAATCTGGATGAGATACTTTCGGGTTAGTTTTTTAGTGTTCTTTGTCAAAAGAAGAGAAACTGTAACGCTACTTGAAATAAATGAGATTGAATATGAACAACCAACAGAAAGGTATAACCTTATTTATATTTTCCCTGAGCTAGTAGTAAGTGCAAAGGGTAGAATTCAATCTATACGGCTTAGAAAAAACTATTCAATATCAAAAGCAAGCCCGTTTGGAGCCGAAAGAACATCCAATGATGTTTACATGGAGAGCGTTGAAGGTTGGTCAAGACATTGAATTAGTTTACTCCTATTTTTCTACTGAGCCTGTTTTTGTTAGGAATAACTAAATGAAAACGCTCTTAATTTGGGAGTGTGGCCAAGACCTTGGTCACATCTCTCATCTAGCTACCATAGCAAAAGTGCTTCACGATTTAGGCAGTGATATCTTTCTGTGTGTAAAGGATGAGGCGAATATTCCCAACGTTTTTCAGAGTATTCCTTACAAGCTCATTCCTTTTCCAAGACTAAGCGCTCGAATCAATCATCGCCCTACTTTTTCAATGGCTGATGTACTGATTCGTAGAGGCATGACTGATGAAATCACCTTGAGTAAGCAGTTTAAAAAGTGGCAGGCCGTCTATCAAGCTGTTGAGCCTGATCTTGTTGTTTATGATTTTTCTCCCACCGCCTTATTTTCCTCTGTGGGTCTTAACTTCAAAAAAGTAATCATTGATTCCACCTGGGGTGCTGCTCCGCCTGGTAAGCCATTTTTACCGCTCAATTTATGGCAACCTATGCCTGAAGATCATCTGCCCGCCAGTGAACTAAAATTATTACAAACCATGAATTCAGTGCTAGAAAATGCTAGCCGGCCGCAATTACAATACGTCAGTGATATTTTTAACGCAGATAAAACCTTAATCTCTAATTACAAAGAACTGGACATTTATGGTCCACAAAGACAAGACGTTAACTATTTAGGCCCTATATTTTTTAATACTTCGGGCGAAGCTATTACTGTTGGCTCCGGAAAAAAACGTATTTTTGTTTATTTAAAAGAAGACCGTAAAATATCAACACTGGCATTACAATCAATAGTTAAGTTTCCGCAGGTAGAAGCACACTTTTTTATTCCCAATGTGAGTCTACATCTAAGAACATCATTAGAACGACTAGGGTTTTCTGTTTACAGCAAACCAATTGCCCTTCAACGCTATATATCGAAATTCGATTTATTACTTTGCCACGGCGGTACAGGTACGATCGGAGTGTCAATAAAGGCAGGAGTACCTGTATTAGTTTTCCCTACACAGTTAGAACAACGGAACGTAGGGGAGCTGATTGCTCGTAGTGGTGCTGGTTTAGCCGTTGAGGATCATGAGTCCATTGAGTCGATCGTCATGAAACTGAAGGCTCTACTTGAGGAGGAGCGATTCAAATTGAGTTGTAAAGAAATTCGCAGGTCTGTGCCTACTAGCAACTCGGTAAACACTCAAATTAGGGCACTGCTGCAACCCTTGTGCGTTTAATATTTTTTAGCCTAGATTCGTACAACCATGCAACAGCGGCTAACATCAAAACAACCAATAGCGCCAAAGCTGTTGACGCGATGCTATATTTATTTCCCATCAAAAACTCATTTAGTGGTTTTAATAAATAGATAAGTAATACTTGCACCGAAAAAACCTGTAGAGAGTTTCGGCCCATTACATTTAACAAAGGTAGCTTAACGCTTCTTCGCACCAAGTAAAATATCGAATAAATAAGTAACGAAAAGTTTAGAAGACTAACCAGTCTGAGCCATCCTAGATTTTCCCTACTGACGTTTGCCTTAGTAACAATGGGCAATTCCAACCATTGAGATTTTATGGAATATAGTAAAACGAATACTCCCAGTAAAGCTATAGTGATTAACGGCCGTTGAAGAACTTTAAGAAAGCTAGCTCGTTTCGTAATGGCAATGCCTAGCCCTACACCTAAGACCCACAGCACTTGCCAACGAAACCAGTTAAAGTAGCTATATTGACAATCACCACATAGATTAAAAATTGAAAATCGGCGAACGGCAATATACGGATCAAAGTACCAGAGCAGAAGGCTGGCGCAAATAGCAATCCAATAGAGCTTTAGTTTAGAAATCCAAAGCAACAACGGTAGGAGTAGCATAAACCCTGCATACATAGGAATAATATCAAGATGCTTGGGTTGCTGTATTAATAGAGCCTCCATAAAGAGTGTACGTTGGGCGTCAAGTTGTAAAGGTCGTAGCCATCTAACCCAACTTTCGCCATAGATAGGAAATGTTAAGAAAAGCCCGCTAATAATGCCTATTGTTACAATCTGATATTTGTAAAGCGTCAAAGCTCGATTCAGCGGTTTTAGCGAACCATTTAAACCATTAAATGAACGACTGTAAATCCAGCCTGCAGTAACGGCAGACAACATCACAAAACCTTCTGCCGCACTAAAATACCCAAAGGGCTGCCAAGTATATTTCACCCACCAGCCATTCAAGTGATTGATTGTCATAAGGGTTAATAAACAACCTCGAATCAAATCTATTCTGTGGTCTCGCTGTTGGATAGCTTAATGCTCCTTAAACTATTTTACCTATATCCCTAAAGAATCTAGAAGCGCAGACTTAACAGCTTCGCAACAACTTTATATCACACACATTGGTTTGATGCATTTACAGAGCAGCAGATTTTTTGCAGCTCAATAACCCCGCATGCTCTTTAATAATGGAAAACCGCCCCAAACCTTACCAAACCACTTTAATATTCAGGTCCGAGTTAATGTCTAATTTGTTCCAACCACTAAATGTGGGTGATTACACCCTTAAAAACCGCATCATCATGGCACCTCTTACCCGCTCCCGCGCTAATAACCCTGGCCGCATACCTAACGAGTTGATGGTGAAATACTATCGCCAGCGAGCAAGTGCGGGGATGATCCTTACGGAGGCGACTTCGGTTACGCCGATGGGCGTGGGCTACCCTGATACTCCGGGGATTTGGACTAACGAACAAACCGAAGGGTGGAAGCCCATTACTCAGGCGGTGCATGAGCAAGGCGGGAATATTTTCATGCAGCTTTGGCATGTTGGCCGTATATCTGACCCGTGCTATTTGGGCGGCGAACTTCCCGTTGCGCCTTCAGCGATAGCGGCACCGGGGCACGTGAGCCACGTTCGCCCCTTAAAAGATTTAGTCACGCCAAGAGCGCTCTCTATCGAAGAAATTAAAAACCTGCAGAACATTTATCGCCAAGCGGCAGAGAATGCAAAAGAAGCCGGCTTTGATGGTGTTGAGTTGCATGCAGCAAACGGCTACCTATTCGATCAATTTATGCATGAAAGCAGTAACAAGCGAACTGACGAATATGGGGGTAGTATTGAAAACCGTGTTCGCTTGTTACTCGAAATTGTCGATGTATTAATTGAGGTTTGGGGTGCTGGCAAGGTGGGTGTTCATCTAGCGCCGGCGAGCGATGGTGCTGGGCTAGAAGATTCTGATCCACAAGCTTTGTTTTCCTATGTAGCCAAACAGCTCAGTACGCGCAACATTGCGTTTATTTTTGCACGTGAAGACACACGCGAAGAAAATACAGTTGGCAAATTAGTGCGCGAAAATTTTGACGGTGTTTATATTGCCAACCAACAGCTAACTAAAGAAACAGGAGAGCAGTTGCTAAAAGCTGGACGTGCCGATGCCGTTGCTTATGGCGAACTGTTTATTGCCAACCCAGATTTAGTTGAACGATTCAAAGAAGATGCGCAGTTGAATACACCCAACCGCGCTACCTATTATTTTAATGAAGAAGTGGGCTATACCGATTACCCATTCCTTGAAACCACTTAAATTTTTATCGCTCTTGGTCTATAGAAAATTTGGTTATTTCGCAACCCATAGGTTCTTATATATGTTTAAAGTAATAAATTCAAAAGAGATTTACAAAAATAAATGGATGAGGCTGCGCGAAGATATTATTGAACGAGCCAACGGCGTTAAAGGAATTTATACGGTTGTTGAAAAGAATGATTTTGCAGTAATCATTGCAATAGAAAATGGCATGCTGCAACTTGTAACCCAATATCGCCACCCCATTCAAGAAAGGTCACTAGAGCTTCCAATGGGAGCATGGCCTGAAAAACCGAATGCCAACCCTTTAGACTTAGCGCTTGGTGAATTACAAGAGGAAACAGGCTATAAAGCCAATCATATTGAAAAATTAGGGTTTCAGTATGTTGATAATGGAGCATCCACCGTTGGTGCGCACATTTTTTATGCGACCGATTTAGAATTTGTAGGAAAAAATTTAGACGAGGAAGAAGCCGACTTAGAATCATGTGAGTTGTCGGTTAAGGACTTTGAATCGAAGATAGTCAGTGGTGAAGTAACGGATGCGACAACAATTGCTGCCTTCGCGCTTGCAAAGCTAAAAGGGTTTGTTTAGTTGTTCACTCTCGAATAAGGTAAGGTGAAGTCTTACTTGTAATTCAAAACCGATCATCTTACTGTAATCGCGTTCACCCTCTGCCCTGTATAGGTTTTAACTGTATGACCACCATCCGAGAAGTTTCCAAACTGGCCAACGTTTCCGTGGCAACAGTAAGCCGAGTGGTCAATGGCAATAAGTGGGTTTCGGATAAAACGCGCGATAAAGTGTTGGCTGCAATGAGCGAGCTGGGCTATCAGCCTAATTCGTTTGCACGCTCTTTGGCGACGAATAAATCAGAAACCTTTGGCATGGTGGTGGGCGATCTAGGCGGACCGTTTTTTGGAGACATGATGAATTCGGCGGAAGACGCCATAAGAAAAGCGGGTAAACACCTCATTGTTACGAGTGGTCATGATTCGGTAGATAGTGAACGCGGGGCTATCGATTTCTTGCTACAGCGGCGTGTCGACGGACTATTGCTGCACCTAGACGTGTTGCCCGATGACGATATTATTTCGTTGAGTGATCGCTGCGGCGTTCCTATAGTTTTGGTTAATCGGCACATACCTGAACTGAGCAATCAATGTGTGTTCGTAGACAACGATCTCGGTGGCTACTTAGCGACCAAGCATTTAATTGAATTAGGCCACTCCGAAATTGCCTGCATAACCGGCCCAATGTATAAAAAGGATGCCAGAAACCGACTTGCGGGGTATCGCTCAGCACTGGAAGAGGCTGGGCTACAATACAGTGACAACTTAGTCATCGAGTCGGATTACACGGAACTGGGTGGAAAGGCAGCCATTGATAAATTAACTCGACGCAACGCACCCTATACTGCCGTGTTTGCGCACAATGACCACATGGCGATTGGTGCCATGACTTCGCTAAAAGCTCTTGGTAAAAGTGTGCCTGAGCACTGCAGCATTGTCGGCTACGATGACATGGTCATGGCCCGCTACGTTGAACCGGCCCTGACAACCGTCGCCATTCCTGTTGGTGAGTTTGGCAAACAGGCCGCCTTCCTCGCTTTAAAGTTAAGCGGTGAACAAAACAATCAGATAAATCACCAGTTCGATCCAAAACTGGTCATCCGACGCTCGACGGCCCCTCTAAAACCCGCCTAACTCTTTCAAAAGTGACTTTATTAGCAATTCTCACTTTAAAACTGTAACCGATTACATTTTGAAACTGTTTTTCATTAGAGAAAATAGAGTTTTAACTACAGTCAAAACCATTGATTTTAAAGGATTTAATCCATTTATAAGCGATTTATTGAGATATTCGCGACATTGAACCCCACTAAATAGGTTGACTTACCCACTTCTCAACAATAACCTACCTGTAAACGTTTACAGTTTGTTGTGTAACGGTTAAAAAAGCGAACGGCCTAAGCCCTTAGCAAAAACAACAATAATACGCGGAGAAAATGCTATGAAAATGCCAATAAAAGCCAGTATTGCAGCCATTACCCTTGCTGCATCTGCCAGCTTCAGTGCTGATATTAGAATAGATGGGTTTCCAGACTACGATTCCCAGATTGCTGAAATTGCCCCAACGCTGCCTCAGCACAACATTGAAATGCTCAAAAACAACCACGGCGATCATCACAACAAGCTAAAAACCAACCTAGCCACCGGCACCGGTGCGGGTGATGTTGTACTGATTGATGTTGGCTTTATCGGCTCTTTTGTTAATGCTGGCGGCTTCGTAGATTTAACTGACTTTTATAAAAGCAAGGCCGGCAACTACGCTAGCTATGCCGTTGAAGCCGGCAAAGGCAACGATGGCAACCAATATGCTGTACCGGTTGATTTAGGTCCGGGCGTTATGTATTTCCGCCGTGATTACATGGAAGACATGGGTTTTGATATTAACGACGTGATGACCAGTTGGGACAGCTACCTAGCCTATGGCCAAAAACTAAAAGAAAAAGACATTTTGCTGATTGGTAACGCCAGTGCGATTGCTTCGGCTTATTGGCGCTTCAATGTTGCCGAAGGTGATGGCTTATATTTTGATGCCGACGGCAACTCGCTGGTCACTTCTGAGCGATTCATGCGTGCCTTTGAATTGGCAAAAGCGGTTCGCGATGGCGGCATGGATGGAAACATAAGTGAGTGGACAGAAGACTGGTATGCCGGTTTCCGTGAAGGCAAATTTGCGACTCAAATGTCCGGCGCTTGGTTACTCGGTCACCTTCAAAATTGGATGGCGCCAGATACTTCTGGAAAATGGGGTGTCAGTAATTTACCCGGTGGGCTATACGGCACTTGGGGTGGTTCTTACTTAGCCATTCCGAAACAAGCAAAGAATGTATCGGCGGCTTGGGATTTAATTGAGCATATGATTTCTGAAGAAAACCAACTGGTTGGCTTTAAGAAAATTGCAGCATTCCCAGCACATACCGGTACTTACAATGACGCATCTTTTGATGAGCCGATTGAGTTTTTACGCGGTCAAAAAGCACGTCGCTTATGGGCCGAAATTGCCGAAAACATCACGCCCGTTGCACCGATGAATGGCGACTTAATTGCTGAATCTCTAGTGAACGATGCACTTGATAAAGTGTTAAATGACGGAGTCTCAATTGAAAAAGCACTTAAAGACGCAGAACGCCAAATTAAACGCCGTGTTCGTTAATCTTTAGCTTTGTAACACTAATTAGCGGGCTAACCGAATCACCGTTGCCCGCATTGTTAAAAAACAATAATTTAGAATTTAATTAATACGTTGAGACCTGTTATGAACAGCGATATTACGACGGCCGAGTTACCCTTGGCTGAGGCCGATACTCGGGTAGAAAAACGACAGCGGTTGTTAGAGAAACTAACGCCCTATGGGTTTTTGTCACCCTATTTAATTATTTATGGCGTATTCGGTGTGTTCCCCGTTTTCTTTATGATTTATTTGTCTTTCCATATGTGGAACCCGGTTGAAGGGCTAGGCTCTATGGAATACGTTGGTTTAGAGAATTACGTACTATCGCTTACTGATCCTACACTCTGGCAGTCTCTATGGAATACGTTTGTTATGGCGGTGCTTTCAGGTACGCCACAGCATTTAGTTGCGCTTCCACTCGCTTATTTTTTAGTCATGATGGGACCCAAGGTTAGACACTGGTTAACCACCGCGTATTTCTTACCCTACATTACCTCTACCGTCGCCGTGTCGATGATCTTCTATGTTATGTATTCAAAAGACTCAGGCATTATCAACCACACGCTCATCTATTTAGCCGATGCGCCCTGGAGCTCTTGGTTATTCGGTGGGTTAAAAGATTCATTACCTCTCGGTTGGGTGCAAGAAAACAGCCTGATTCGTTTTTCTACCTCGTTCGTCGTTTTTTGGAAATACGTTGGCTTCAACACCGTCATCTACACCGCCGGGCTCGCAACGATTTCAAATGACCTTTACGAGGCCGCCGAAATTGATGGCGCTAATTCTTGGCAGCGTTTTCGACATGTCTCGCTGCCCTTGTTACAGCCGTTTATCTTTTTTGGTGTCACTCTAACCATTATAGGTAACATGAACTTATTCGATGAGCCCTTTGTATTAACTCGGGGCGCACAGTTTGCTCAAACCAACGGTAAAACCATCACCATGTATTTGTATCAAATTGCTTGGGAATGGCTAGACATGGGTTCAGCGGCGGCTATCTCTTGGATTTTGTTTGTCATTATCGGAATGTTCACGGGCGCTTACTTTTATCTGTTTGGTCGCAAAGGCCTAGGGGGAAATTAATATGACTCACTCTCAGGCTCGGTTCATAGTAAACACTTATCATATTGCGGGTAAGTTAATTGTTCGTATTTTTTTAGGGCTTTTCGCGATCATCACGGTGTTCCCATTTGTTTGGTCTGCTATTTTAGCGACCCATGATAGAACCACTATGTTCACTGGCGGAATCGACTTTAGCTTTGGCGATAAAATTGAAACCAACTATGCTAGCTTACTATCGATCATGGATTTTTGGTCTGGCATGATGAACAGTGTATCTATTTCCGTCATAGGGACCACAATATCACTTTTGTTTTGCTCAATGGCAGGATACGCACTCGCTGTTTTTACGTTTAGAGGCAAGACGGCCATCTTCAGTGTGATGATTGGTTCAATGATGATCCCACCCGTACTGACGTTGATCCCCTACTACATGGTAATTTCTGCGATGGGGTTAGCCAATACTCACGTCGCTGTTTGGTTGCCATTTACCATCAATCCATTTGGCATATTTTTAATTCGGCAGTACGTTGTCGCTTCGGTGCCTAAAGATTTATTGGAAGCGGCAAAGTTAGACGGCGCAAATGCCTTGCGAACCTATTGGAGCATTGTGCTGCCGTTGTTGAGGCCGGGGCTGGCAACGCTGGCCATTGTGCAATTTGTTTTTCTTTGGAATAACTTTTTACAACCCTTAGTTGTTTTAAACAGTCCCGAAAAAATGGTTATCACGCAAATGCTGCGCAGCGTGCAAGGTGTGCCCAATACACCCTGGGGCGCGGTTATGTTAGGCACAACCATTTCTATATTACCGCTGCTGGCCATATACATGACCGCCAGCAAACAAATGATCGCTGGATTAACCAGCGGCGCCGTTAAATAAAATTAAAGAGAGTTGACCCTGTGGAATTTACATTACCTAAAGACAGCCGCCTAAATACAAAAAGTTTCACCTTTGGAGTGGCAACCGCATCGTTTCAAATTGAAGGCAGCACAAATGCAGATGGCCGTTGCGAATCTATCTGGGATCGCTTTTGCGCAACCCCCGGAAAGGTTTTGAATGGCGATGATGGTTCTGTTGCCTGTGAACACTACACTCGCCTAGAAGAAGACTTAGATTTAATTAAATCGCTCGGCGTGGATGCGTATCGGTTTTCAATTGCATGGCCACGTATTGAACCTAAACCAGGACAGTGGAATGAAGCTGGCTTTGATTTTTACGAACGCCTTGTAGACGGATTAATCGCACGTGGAATCAAACCTTATGCAACGCTTTACCACTGGGATCTTCCCCAGTACCTTGAAGATAAAGGCGGTTGGATAAATCGTGAAACGGCCTATTTATTTTCTCGCTACGCTGAAAAATTGGTCGAACGTTTGGGCGATAAAGTGGTTTCCTATGCCACATTCAATGAACCCTTTTGCTCTGCCTATTTAGGGTATCGCTGGGGTATTCATGCGCCGGGTTTAAAGGATGATCGATTAGGGTTTCAAGCCGCTCATCACCTAATGCTGGCGCACGGTTTAGCCATTCCATTAATGCGTAAACACGCACCAAAAGCGCAACTCGGCATTGTATTAAACATCAACCCGGCCTTCCCAGCCAGTGACAGCGAGGCCGATAAACAGGCGACGCAATTATCTAATGATGACAGCAACCATACTTTTCTAGGGCCGATTTTAGCGGGTAAATACCCGACCTCAGTTTTCGAAAAATACCCGCATTGGGCACCAACCCAATTGCAAGGAGACCTTGATATCATCAACGCGCCTTTAGATTTTTTAGGCATCAATTACTACACCGGCGTCACCATAAAAGCCGATGCTCAAGGCGAGCGTGAGGAAGTTAATCAACAGGTACCCAAAACAGACATTGGTTGGGATATTATTCCTGAAGCGCTAACGAAAGCGTTAGTCGACTACAAGAATACCTACCCAAGCTTGCCGCCCATTTACATAACCGAAAATGGTGCGGCCGATAATACAGAGTGCATCAACGGTGAAGTAAACGACACGATGCGTACCGATTATTATCAGCAACATTTAATGGCGGTTCACAACGCCATAGAGCAAGGTGTCGATGTTCAAGGGTATTTTGCGTGGAGTTTGATGGATAATTTTGAATGGGCGTTTGGCTACTCTCAACGCTTTGGCATAGTGCACGTAGATTACTCAACCCAAAAGCGCACCGTAAAATTATCGGGTTTGGCTTGGAAGAAATTCTTAGCCAACCGTTAAGGTTTGAGCAACCCGTTTGCCGAGGGCAACGCCCTCGGCTTTTTTAATTTTCTTCATCGCCTAGCAGTCGCTCTAAACGTGCGCGCTCTTCCTCGGCCTCGGCCATCACGGCCTTTATTTCTTCGAGTACAGAGTCTACATCGGGGTCTTCAGTCGGCCCATCAAACAGTCCGGTCAATTCCGTTTCTGGTTTCAATTCACCTTCACTGAAGTGTGCCTACATTTCTTCACTGTAACGACTGTCTAATATCTCAGGAGCAAAGCGACCATAGAATCGCGTAATGTTATTTACATCGCGCATAAACATCGCTTGGGCATTATTGTTGGCCGCAGCATCGACGGCTTGAGGTAAATCGATGATGACAGGGCCGTAATCATCTAACAACACATTAAACTCTGACAAATCACCATGAACTAAACCTTCGCACAGCATCAGTTTAATGTAGTGCATCATAACCGCGTGATCTTCTATGGCCTGCTCATGGGTCAGTATGACATCGTCGAGCCTTGGCGCTACGTCGCCAGCATCATCACTCACTAACTCCATGATCAACACACCGTCTACGCAACCAAAGGTTTCTGGTACACGCACTCCCGCCCGAGCTAAACGTGATAACGCATCTACTTCGGCATTTTGCCAAACTTCTTCTTGCTGCTTACGGCCATAGTTTGAGCGTTTTTCCATGGCTCTCGCTCGACGGCTGCTGCGAACCTTACGCCCTTCTTGGTATTGTGCGGCTTTTTTAAAGCTTCGCTTTACGGCGTCTTTATATATTTTGGCGCAACGAATAGCATCGCCACAGCGTACTATATAAATATCCGCTTCTTTGCCGCTCATTAATCGGCTGAGCACTTCGCTGATGACACCATCTTCTACCAAGGGCTGTAATCGTGCAGGTACTTTCATGTTGTCCTTATCAGGTGTTTATTTTTAAATAACAAAGTTAATAGACCGCAGCATACTCTGTTTAAGGCACTGTTGCATTCGCAGAGCCTACTAAATGCCGCGCTTTGCAACGTCATTTACCGGCTTTTTCCAAATTTAGGATACTCAAAAATCGATCCCGAATCATTTCGGCCGACTCCTTTCCTTCTACCTTATCAATGAGCAAGATCCCTTTACCCTGCTTAGGTTTGGCTTGAACACTATAATAGTGCCGCTTGTTCGCGCCGGACGTTTCCCATGTAGCCGCTTTTTGAATATCGACCGAGGCAATGCTGTCTACCGGTAAGGATTTCAGTTTCTTGTAGACCCCCACAAGTGAGCTCCGTCGAAAAACACCTTCTGCGCGCACCATTACACGGAACTCCGTTAAAAAGGTGACTAAGCTGTGCAACGCAAACAGCCCGCCAATGGGAATAAAAATTAACGGGAAAATAAACGGCCCACCAGCGAGGTGCACACCATAGCCCGAACCGACAAAAACACTACCAAACAAAAAGCTCGCTAAACGTTCACCTATGCGTGAGAACCGAGGGAACCAAACTTCAAATTCAGTACCGTTGTCTTTGGCGTTAAGTTGATCTATTCGATCCACTGAGAGCTCTAACATCGCAGGGTGTTCAGCGGCAAGATATTGATGGGTGGGTTGAGCATTTTCAACCTCATGCACTGGCACCGTAAAAGATCGTTTTATCTTTACTCCAGCGGAAATACGCTCAATGTTTAGGCGCCAAAAATGATAATCGGACCCTTCTGAGGTTTGCGGCAGTTTGCTCGGAATATTTATATTAAAACGCAGTAAGGTTTTATTGTTCTGGGCTCGCTCTATGTAAGCAAAGCCTTCTTCATGCCAGCGCGTCACTTCTTTGGTTTCGGATTTACTGCCCGATCGAGTGGTGTACTTATGGATGCAATTTAATGATACCTGATACCGAGCAAGGCTATCGTAATCGGTATTAAAAAGGACCTTAGCGCCTAAATAGCCACCAATGCCAGCAGGGAATGGAGACATTATTAACGGGCTGCGGCCAATTTTCTTCAATCGCCAAGCTTCGCGCACCGTAGCAAAAATACAAAACACAGAAATAGCTGGGAAAATCAGCGCCAATACAATCAACTTATTTCCCGATGACCACTCGTCTTGAAAAGCAAACACCACCGGGAAACTTAACATGCTAATGACAACGCTCATACCAAGGTAAACCCAAAGCGTTAGCCGTGCCGATGAATAAATAGGTTTAGATTGCGCACTTTGAATAACCTTATCATCACCTGATTTTTCAACGATGACTGTATTCGGCTTTTTAATAATAGACCCAACAAACAACAAGGCACCAAAGCCTCCAAAGACCACAACAAAAATCATTTTAAAACCAACTAGGCCCCAGCGGATTTCGGGATATAAGTATGATTGATGGGGTTTACGGGGGTTTACCACAGCTTCAATGTTTCGGCCTTTCGACAGCAGCCATTCTAATTCTCGGCCCTTGTCGTACTGCCAATCGCCAATGTTGTCGTTGCTTGAGCTTATACCCACACGATCGGATATATATTCTTGCCCGAGGAACTGATATTGATAGCGTGCAGTGGCTAAGTAGGTCGTACTGTCGCCGTGACTGACCTCTAAATTCGCTGAGATCAGCTTGGCGGGGACTGTATCCCAAAAGGGAGCACTTACGCCGATATAGATTGTTGGGATGATGCTGAATAGCAAAAAGCCAACGCCAATGCCCAAAAAGGGTAAAGAGAATAGCGTTACAGCCCAACTGGGCTTTTTGAATGTTAATGCCATGCACAATGCCTACAATGTTTAATATAAGTCATTGTGCTATGGATAAGGTAAGTTTGTGAAGCGTACAGTCTTACTATGTTCATTAAATTTTTTTGGCTAGGGTATAAAATCTATTGCATAGATGGGTGGCAGAAAATTATTCACGATCTGCCAGGTACTGCCTTCATCGAGACTCCACCAAAGATTGCCTGTGCTCGAACCAAACACCAGCAATGTCGCATCTCGATTTACTTTAAAGGCATGCCGAAAAACTAAATCGTAGCAATGTTGCTGTGGTAGCCCAGTCCGTTCAGCCTGAAAACTTGATCCGCCATCGGTTGTTTTCGATACATACAAGGCCGCGCTTTCAGGGTATCGACTTTCATCTTTTATTGCGGGAATAAACCATGCGGTATTCGCTTCTTTTGGATGAACAGCAACGGCAAAGCCAAACGAAGAGCCTACATCAGATACACATTCTTTCCATTGTTTACCTCGATCATCCGATATAAAAATACCATTATGGTGCTGAATCCACATTCGATCTGGATTACTGGGCGATTGAACCAGCAGATGTGGGTCTTGAATAGCTTCATCTTGCGCCAGCTCTTCAGGCATATACTCTGCTCTTAGCCCTTTACACGCGAGCTGCCAGTGCTGACCATGATCTTCGCTGTGCCAAACGCCAGCACAAGAAATCGCCAACGTCATTCGATTTGGTTGGTCTGGGTGAATAACAATGGAATGAATACCGGCTTCATCAAAGCCACCGCCAAACCATTTTTCTCGCCCCGGCTTTTGCCATAGGTCCTCAACTAAATGCCAAGTATCCCCCGCATCTTCGCTATAAAATAAACCCGCGGGAATACAGCCCGCCCAGAGCTTGCCAGCTTGGGTCGGATCACTCACCAATGTCCAAACTTGCTCTAACGTGCTTTTTTTATCAGGCTCACTTTCCTCGGGCAATGTTGGGCAACCCACCTCCTGCCAATGCTTACCTTGGTCTGTAGATCGACGAATTTTGGGTCCATAGTGACCGGTGTTAAGCGCCGCAAACCAATCACCACCGGCATCTACCGTAAAAGCGCTAACGGAATCCCCCAGAAAGTGCTCACTGATCACCTCCGATTTTTGATGATGTTGTGAGTAAATGAATAAACCTTTACGTGTGGATACCGCAAACTTTTCCATATCGACTCTCCATGATGAGTGTTGGCTAGCAGCTGCGTTTAGCCGCCCGACAATGCCTGCATAATGTGCAGGGAAGACTTCACTTGATCTACAGACTCAATATCCGACTGAACGATATTATTGTCAACCACCAGCATGACATGCTTACGAAGTCGGTTTTGATCATCCAATACATAATGCTTTAAATTCGGAAACTGCTGAAAAACGCAAGTCAGCACCTGCGTCAAAGGCCCTTCATCTACCTGTATAGAGTGAAGGTCAATATGTCTTTGGAGGTTTTCAGTATAGGTTACTTTTACGGTCACTACTCATGCCTCTAGATAAGAGAGCATGAGTATAGTTGAATTGTCCGTTGGGTGTTAAACCGCTTTGCCCATAATATAGGTGTCGGTCACGGCTCTATCATCGGCTAACATCATCAAGGCAAACAATTTGTCGTGCAATGTTTTAGCTTGTGCATGGCGCGTTTGCATTATTGGCGTTGCGTTATAATTCAGTACAGCTATATCGGCCTCACAACCGATATTAAAGTTACCTATCGTCCCTTCTAAGTCCAATGCACGGGCTCCGCCTAAAGTGGCCATATAGAGCCCTTCAAACGCCGATAATTTATTGCCATTTAACTGTTGTACTTTATAAGCTTCATTGTAGGTTTGTAGAAGCGATAAACTCGTGCCCGCGCCTACATCGGACCCTAAACCGACTTCAACTTCATGTGCCTGCATTTGCTTTAGATTGAACAAACCTGAGCCGATAAATAGATTTGATGTTGGGCAATGTGCAACCGAGGTGCCATGGCTATGCATGCACTTCAACTCTCGATCACTTAAGTGAATGCCATGCGCTAAAACACTGCGTTTGTTGAGCAGCCCCGCCTCTTCATATACGCCGACATAATCTTGCGCCTCGGGAAACAGCTCCGACACCCACTGGCATTCATTTAAGTTTTCAGACACATGAGTATGCATATAAACCGAAGGGAATTCCTGCAACAAAGCGCTGGCAGCGGCAAGTTGATCGGGCGTAGAAGTTGGAGCGAAGCGCGGAGTGACAGCGTATTGTAATCGATCAACGCCATGCCATTTTTCAATCAAGGTTTTACTGTCTAAATAGCTTTGCTCTGGCGTATCTTGCAAGGCTTCTGGACAATTGCGATCCATCATGACCTTACCCGCAATCATACGTAAGTTTCGGGCTTTGGCAGCATCAAAGAATGCATCTACCGACTCAGGGTGAACGGTCCCAAACACGAGAGCAGTAGTTGTTCCATTTTTGACCAGCTCATCTAAAAAGAAATTGGCGATTTTATGAGCGTATTCGTAATCGGCAAACTTTTCTTCAGTCGGGAAAGCGTGCTCTGTGAGCCATTCCAGTAATTGCTCACCATAGGAGGCGATCATTTCAGTCTGCGCAAAATGAACATGAGTGTCGATCATCCCAGGAACAATTAAATGCTGATCATAGCGTTTAACCTCTACATCGGGGTATTTAGGGGCAATAATCGACTCTTCGCCTAAGGCTGCGATCTTACCGTCTATAATAACCACAGCGCCTCGCTCAAAAAAGCGAACAGCCTGCTCTCCCATCGTGGCGGGATTGCCTATGAAATCTAGAATATTGCCACAAAGCATTAATGGTTTAACCAAAATCAATTGCCTCAAATACGATACTGTCAGATGCGTATCATACCATTAGTTGACTCATAGGTCAGAATATTTTTCACCCCCGAAAACAGGACTGTCTGTCACTCTGCCATAACACTCACAATGACTCGCATGAAGTGTTGACGAGTTAGCTCAAGAAAGCAATCGCTTGCTAATTCAGAACAGCGATCAAACATTTAAACTTGGCAACGAGGAATGAATACAGAATAGCTCACTCGAAAACAATGCAAGTTTCATCTCGATTAAACGAGCCTGGATAGTGAAAATAAATTTTCTTTTTTCTGACCAACTGGACATTATTATTTTTAATTTTTTGTTGACCAAGTGGGCATATAAAAATTTATTTTTTGAGCTTTTTTTTAATGCGCCAAAGCACGAAAACACTTAAACTTGCGTCGAAATTTTTAGCGCAATTTACTTTAATGTGATTCAACTTTTTGCGACTAACTCATCATTTGCCAAGCGGTGTTTTCACTTCGATCGGTCAATTGAGAAATCTATACAGTGTGCAGTTGAGATACATGCATACACATCAGAATTCTGACCTGACGGTCAGCTACAATTTTTTAAAATAGCAATTAGGGTTTGGAAAAAACAAATGGCTTTGGCGAAACATAAAGATCGACTGACAATGGTCGGAGTGACAAAGCGCTACCCTGGGTGTATTGCTAATGATTCAATAAACTTAGCAATAGATCCCGGCGAAATTCACGCCTTACTTGGCGAGAACGGCGCAGGAAAAAGTACGCTAATGAAAATTCTTTATGGCGTAACAAAACCAGATGCCGGCAGAATTTATTGGAATGGGGAAATCACAAAAATCGCCTCTCCGAAGGATGCACGCGCACTCGGTATTGGCATGGTGTTCCAACATTTCTCACTATTTGAAACGTTAACGGTAAAAGAAAACATTGAGTTAGCCCTAGGTAACCAAGCAGGCGACAGCAACACCTTGGCCCAACGTATTCGAGATATTTCAGAAAAGTATGGAATGCCGCTTGACCCCGACCGCACTGTAGCCACTCTTTCTACGGGTGAGAAACAACGCGTAGAAATTGTGCGTTGTTTGTTGCTAGATATTCAGCTGCTCATTCTCGATGAACCCACCTCGGTGCTAACGCCACAAGAAGTAGACAAGCTATTCGAAACACTTCGCATTCTAAGCCAAGAAGGCTGCTCTATTTTATTTATCAGTCATAAACTCCATGAAGTGACGAGCTTATGCGACCAAGCCACTATTCTCCGCCACGGCCGAGTAACGGGCGATTGTAATCCATCGCAAGAAACACCAGCCTCTATTGCTCGTATGATGGTCGGCGACGACACTCCTATCAGCAACGAGACCAACCGAGCTCAGGGTCACTCGGTATTTCTTGACATCCGCGACCTATCAATACCGGCTAAAAAATCTTTCGACATTGCGTTGAAGTCTATTAACTTCCACGTAAAGGCGGGGGAGATTGTGGGTATTGCAGGTGTAGCCGGCAACGGTCAAGAAGAATTACTAAAAGCCTTGTCTGGCGAAGAGCGTTATAAGTCAAAAAGTATTTGGTTTGGTGAATTCGCTGTCGATAAACGTTCGCCTTTACACCGTCGCCGTTTAGGAATGAGTTTTGTACCTGAAGACAGATTAGGCCGTGGAGCCGTGCCCGATATGGATTTAAGCCAAAATGCACTTCTAACCAGTTACGATTCTGGACTACTAAACAAAGGATTTATTAAGAAGTCCGCGGTGACAAAGCTCGCGCAGAAAATCATTCAAAAATATAAAGTGAAAGCTGAATCCGAGCACGCGACCGCCGCCAGTTTATCGGGGGGTAATTTGCAAAAATTTATCATAGGCCGCGAGGTCGAACAGCAACCCGCACTCTTGGTTATGGCGCACCCAACTTGGGGGGTTGATATCGGAGCCCAGACGGCCATTCATGACACAATATTTAAGTTAAGGGATAAAGGCTGTGCTGTATTGGTTGTTTCAGAAGATTTAGACGAACTGTATAAAATCTGTGATCGTTTAGGCGCTATTTGTGATGGCGAAGTGTCACCTTTTTTGCCTACAGATGAACTGCCGTTGTCTCAACTAGGTCAATGGATGGCGGGTGATTTCACATTGCCTGCTAATGCTTCGGAGCTGACATCATGATTAAATTAATGCCCCGGCCAACCCCTTCTCGATGGTGGCGCTATGGTTCACCTATTTCTGCGGTCGTCCTCACCTTGATCACCGGCGCAATTTTATTTGCCGCACTTGGAGCATCTCCTGTTGAGGCTTTAACGGTTTACTTTATCAGCCCAGTAGCCGATTGGTATGGCATCAGTGAACTGTTCGTAAAAGCGATTCCCATTTTATTGTGTGCCTATGGTTTAGCCTTATGTTTTAAAGCTTCTATTTGGAATATTGGTGCTGAAGGCCAACTGCTCATGGGCGGTATCACGGCTTCTGTAGTGGCTGTTCAGTTTGTCGATTCGAGTTCATTTTTTGCCATGCCGTTAGCTATTGCGGCTGGCATTTTAGGCGGTTTGTTTTGGTCTGGCATTGTGGCGTTTTTAAAACTAAAAATGAATACCAATGAAACCTTAACAACCATAATGATGAACTACATCGCTCTGAATCTTTTATTATGGTCGGTCCACGGACCTCTTAAAGACCCCGATGGCTACAACTTCCCAGAGAGTGCATTGTTTGGTGACTCGACTTTATTACCCATTCTATTCGATGGCACGCGACTGCACCTGGGTTTAGCGTTTGCCGTATTGGCCATGGTGGCCACGTGGGTCTTTATCAGCAAAACCTTCATTGGCTTTCAAATTCAAGTAATTGGCCAAGATAAACCCGCCGCAAAAATGGCTGGCTTTAGCCACAAAAAACTCACGTGGTTAGTACTCATCACCAGCGGTGGCCTAGCTGGGCTAGCGGGTGCGAGCGAAGTGGTGGGCCCTATCGGTCAACTAGTACCCCATATTTCGCCTGGCTACGGTTACTCGGCCATCATTGTGGCCTTCTTAGGCCGTCTCCACCCTGTTGGTATTACTCTTGCCGGTTTATTAATGGCACTGATCTATATGGGCGGCGAAATGGCTCAAATTAATTTGGGCTTACCCAATGCAATAACCGGTGTATTCCAAGGGCTGATTTTATTCTTTTTGTTATCGACCGATGTCTTCATACGATACAAGCTTCAAATAACTTGGCCTTTTTATCCAAAGCCGTTAGCCGTTTCTGAAGGAACTAAATAATGGATCTCGAGCTACTCAGTAACATTCTTTATTTAACCATACGCACCGGTACGCCTTTATTGTTGGTAGCGCTTGGCGAGTTAGTCTGCGAAAAAAGCGGCGTTTTAAATTTAGGTCAAGAAGGCATGATGCTCATAGGGGCTGTTATCGGCTTCATAACGGCTTTCGCCACCGGCAGCTTATTCATTGGCTTCGTGGTTGCTGCAATCGCGGGCATTGTAATGTCGCTTATTTTTGCATTTGTCGCTGTTACATTAAACGCAAACCAAGTCGCTACCGGCTTAGCGCTGACCATTTTTGGCACCGGGCTTTCTGCGTTTATTGGTGATTCATTTGAAGGGAAGACCATTGAGCCGTTAGCAAATTTGAACAGTGGAGTTCTTGAGAGTATTCCAGTCATTGGTAAAGCTTTATTTGCTCAAGATGCATTGGTTTATTTTAGCTGGGTGCTATTTATTGGCGTTTATTTATTTTTTAAACGTGGACGTGCTGGATTAAAAGTACGCGCCGCCGGAGAAAACCCAACTGTCGGCAGTCACCTTGGGCTACCGGTTCTAAAAGTGCGCTACTTTTCAGTAATGTTTGGCGGAGCCATGGCAGGCTTAGCCGGAGGCTATTTATCATTAGCCTATACGCCAATGTGGACAGAAAACATGACCGCAGGTCGCGGCTGGATAGCGTTAGCGTTGGTTGTCTTTGCTAGTTGGCGAGTTGGGCGAATAATGCTGGGCGCTTACCTATTTGGACTCGCAAGTATTATGCACTTAATTATTCAAGGGTTTGGAATTTCGATTTCTTCAAACCTGCTAGCAACATTGCCCTACGTTGCAACCATTGTTGTTCTTGTATTTTTAAGTAAAAACATAGAACGACTCAAGCAGTTCGAACCGATGGCACTGGGTAAACCTTGGCACAAATCTCACTAAAACTAACGGAGAATACAATGAAAACTTTGTTAAAAACGGCCGCACTGGCATTCGCTTTTGCAGCAAGTACAGTTATAGCAGACCCTTTAAAAATTGGCTTTGTTTATGTTAGCCCAACGGGTGAAGCTGGCTGGACATTGACTCATGACATTGGTCGCCAACATTTAGAAGAAGTCTTTGGCGACAAAATAGAAACCACCTTTGTTGAAAGTGTGCCAGAAGGTGCCGATGCAGAACGAGTCATTACTCAGCTCGCTAAAAGTGGTCACGACATTATTTTCACTACCTCTTTTGGTTACATGAACGCTACGCTCAAAGTTGCGAAACGTTTTCCGAATGTTAAGTTTGAACACGCAACGGGATACAAGCGCTCTAAAAACGTTGCCACCTATTTTGATCGCATTTATGAAGCGCGTTATCTAACGGGTATCGTTGCAGCTCATATGTCTGAGTCCGATGTGCTAGGTTATATCGGAGCATTTCCTATTCCAGAAGTTGTGCGAGGCATTAACGCATTTACCTTAGGCGCTCAGTCTGTAAAACCTGACATTAAAGTTAAGGTGCTGTGGATCAATACCTGGTTTGACCCTGCAAAAGAACGCGAAGCGGCTGAGAGTTTGATCAACCAAAAAGCCGATGTCCTTACCTTCCATGCCGACTCACCTTCGGCCGTACAAACGGCTGAAAACGCTGGGGTATACGCTGTAGGCTACCATTCAGATATGACCTCTTATGGACCGACTGCGCATCTAACCGCCGCGGTACATAACTGGAATGATTATTATGTTGAACGCATAAACGCTGTTATGGACGGTACCTGGACATCAACAGATACTTGGAAAGGTATCAGCGCTAACATGACGCAACTGGCGCCAATCAATGCGGCCGTACCGGCAAGTGTTGTCGCAGAAGTCTTGGCAGCTAAAGACGGTATCGCTGCAGGCACTCTGCACCCCTTCCAAGGACCTCTATTTAACCAAGCCGGTGAACAAATAGTTGCTGAAGGTGAAACTCTAGATGATGGCTCTTTGCTAGGCATGGATTACTACGTTGCCGGCGTTGAAGGCAAATTGAAGTAATACAAAAATTAAAGAGGGCTCACCTAGCCCTCTTTTTTAAAGCACCGCTAGTGACTTAAAACGCTAGCTATAAGTACTTCGCTAAAAAAGGTTTATGCTCGAGAATCTCCTCTTTGCTTAAACCTTTCATTTCATATGGAAACACCAACCAATCGTGTGTTTGGTGCAAACAATAATCTGGCTGAACCGATGTACGGTTATAGTCTAATCGCTTAAATAATGTGGCTACTTTTATTTCGCTGGGCATGTTTCTCTTTAGTTGAGTCGACAAACGATTCAAGGTTGCGCTGATGCTTTGGCCGGTGCTAAAAACATCATCCACAATGAGTAATCGATCGCTTGCATTTAAGTTATCAATCAAATATTGCGTGCCATGTACTTTAATTTTGTCTGGCTTAGACACCATTGAGTCATAACTGTTCATACCTTTATATGATGTCCGAATAGATATGTGGTCGGTTTCTACGCCCAATGTTTGCAGGCATTCTTGCACATATATACCGACGGCACTTCCACCACGCCACAAGCCAACAATAAATGTTGGCCTATAGCCACTTTCAAATATTTGCACACCTAACCGAAATGAATCTTCGATCAAGGTATCTTCATCTAAAAAGTGTTTTTTCATGATTGCCTCTTTTACTGCGTCTACCTTGGCAGTATGATTAGTACCCGTGGTGAATAGAGCCATTAAGCCACAAACATGAGTCGGTCTCAATGCGAGGATTCTATGAAGAAAACCTATTTAACGGGCGAGTCTCTATTAACCGACTCCTTTGCACTTGGTAAAAAAATTCTAGACAGCGGTTTTGAGCCTACATTCATCATCGCAGTTTGGCGTGGTGGTGCGCCGATCGGTATTGCGGTTCAAGAATTTCTAAGTTTCCACGGCATTGAATCGGACCATATTGCGATACGAACAAGCTCTTATGCCAGCGGCATCGACCAACAAGCCAAAACTGTAAAGGTCCACGATTTAAACTATCTGGTAAAACGCGTCCAACAAGAAGATTCGCTGCTCATAGTCGATGATGTTTTTGATACTGGCCGCTCGATAAAGGCTATAAAATCTGAACTTGCACAAAAGACCCGCCTCAATTTACCACACGATATTCGTATCGCCGTACCTTATTATAAACCCACTCGTAGCGAAGTAGACTTTGAGCCAGACTACTTTATTCACGAAACTTCAGCTTGGCTTAAGTATCCCCATTCACTTGAAGGCTTAACCCATCAAGAGATGGCTGAACAACGGCCCAACCTCTACCAGATTATCAAAGACTCATTACCAAATAACTAATAGCACTTAGGAGGCACATTGACCGATTTAGCGACCTGGCAGTACGTCACAATTGGACTTATTTTTATTTGGAGTGGTTTTGTACGCAGTGGGTTAGGATTCGGTGGCGCAGCACTTGCACTGCCTTTGCTATTACTCGTTGTAAATGAGCCACTGTTTTTCTTACCTATTATATCTATTCAATTACTTATCTTTTCCAGCTGGATTGCATGGACTGGCTACAAACAATCCAAAGCATTGAAAAAATCATCACCTGAGAGTGCGCTTGATGGTGGCAATATAAACTGGGCTTACTTAAAAAAGTCCTTAAAAATAATCATCGTCCCTAAGTTACTCGGGGTACTTGGTTTGCTTACGCTTCCGGCTCAATGGGTTACCATCATTATTTTTGCAATGATTAGCTTTTTCGCTGTGTCTTATATTATTAATAAGCCGTTTAAAAGTAATCATAAAGGCTGGGATCTGTTCTTTCTAGGACTTGGAGGGTATTTCAGCGGTACCTCTTTAATTGGTGCACCTTTAATTGTGTCAGTATACGCAGCTCATGTGCCACGACATCAAATAAGAGACACTCTGTTTGTTCTGTGGTTTATTCTTGTGTTAATTAAAATGGCTTCGTTTATTTTTGCCGGTGTAAATCTACAACTTATTCAGCAACTTTGGTTACTTCCTTGTGCATTCGTAGGTCACATTCTAGGTACGAAATTTCATGAATACATTCAAACTCAAAGTAACGAAAAGTTTTTCCGGGTGATCGGAGTTGCATTGCTGTTGGTCTGCACAGTAGGCATAGCAACCAACTTAACCTCCTAATTTTAAAATATCGTTCATAAAAAAAGGGTGCCGAAGCACCCTTTTCATAAATCTACCGACAAATTAGTCGATGATTTTAGCTACAACACCAGCACCAACGGTACGGCCACCTTCACGGATCGCGAAACGTAGACCTTCATCCATTGCGATAGGAGCGATTAACTCAACTTCCATCTTAATGTTGTCACCAGGCATTACCATTTCTACGCCTTCAGGAAGCTCACAAGCACCTGTTACGTCAGTTGTACGGAAGTAGAACTGTGGACGGTAACCTTTGAAGAATGGCGTGTGACGGCCACCTTCGTCTTTGCTTAGTACGTATACTTCAGCTTCGAACTTAGTGTGCGGAGTGATTGAACCAGGCTTAGACAATACTTGTCCACGCTCGATCTCTTCACGCTTAGTACCACGTAGAAGGGCACCAATGTTCTCACCTGCACGACCTTCGTCAAGCAGCTTACGGAACATTTCAACACCAGTTACAACAGTCTTAGTTGTTTCTTTGATACCAACGATTTCAACTTCGTCACCAGAGTTGATGATACCGCGCTCAACACGACCGGTTACAACAGTACCACGACCAGAAATTGAGAATACATCTTCAATTGGTAGCAAGAAAGGCATGTCGATCGCACGCTCTGGCTCAGGGATGTAAGAGTCTAGTGCTTCAACTAGAGACTTAACCGCTGTAGTACCAAGACCGTCGTCATCTTTACCTTCTAGAGCCATCAATGCAGAACCTGCAATGATTGGCGCATCGTCGCCAGGGAAATCGTACTGTGACAATAGGTCACGGATTTCCATTTCAACTAACTCTAACATCTCAGCGTATTCTTCAGAACCAACACCACCACAGTCTTCAGCAAGAAGATCGGCTTTGTTTAAGAATACTACGATGAAAGGAACACCTACCTGACCAGATAATAGGATGTGCTCACGAGTCTGAGGCATAGGGCCGTCAGTCGCGCCACAAACCAAGATCGCGCCGTCCATCTGAGCCGCACCAGTGATCATGTTTTTAACATAATCGGCGTGACCCGGGCAGTCTACGTGTGCGTAGTGACGGATTGGTGAATCGTATTCAACGTGAGAAGTTGAAATAGTGATACCACGCTCACGCTCTTCAGGAGCGTTATCGATACCGTCGAATGCAACGGCAGCGCCGCCCCAAACTTCAGCACAAACACGCGTTAGCGCAGCTGTTAAAGTTGTTTTACCATGGTCAACGTGACCAATTGTGCCCACGTTAACGTGGGGCTTAGTACGTTCAAATGTAGCCTTACCCATTTTAAGATCCTCTAAGTTTAGCGGTAGCTAATTAAGATTTTTTAATAATTTCTTCTACAACATTCGCAGGAGCTTCATTGTACTGCGCAAACTCCATTGTATAAGACGCTCGGCCTTGCGATAGCGATCGCAATGCGGTTGCATAACCAAACATTTCCGACAACGGTACTTCAGCGTTGATGATTTTACCCATCGGACTGTCTTCCATACCTTGAACGGTGCCTCGACGACGGTTTAAATCGCCCATGACATCGCCCATGTAGTCTTCAGGCGTTACCACCTCAACCTTCATTACCGGTTCGAGTAATGCTGGGTCTGCCTGTTCTTTAAGTTTGCGTACAGCCATAGATGCTGCAACTTTAAACGCCATTTCGTTTGAGTCAACATCATGATACGAACCATCAAACAATGTGGCTTTAAGCCCCAATAATGGGTAACCCGCCAACACACCGTTTTTCATTTGTTCAGCAATGCCTTTCTCAACCGCTGGGATATATTCCTTAGGAACAGATCCGCCGACTGTTTCATTTACAAACTCTAGCTTTTCAGCATTCGGGTCGTCTGCCAATTCGAACTTAACAATAACGTGACCATACTGACCACGGCCGCCCGACTGACGTGCAAATTTAGAATCAACATTGCATCCTTTACGAATGCGTTCACGGTAAGCAACTTGCGGTGCACCCACATTAGCTTCAACGTTGAACTCACGGCGCATTCGATCAACAATAATGTCTAGGTGTAATTCACCTTGACCACCAATGATCGTTTGGCCTGTCTCTTCATCTGTATGCACTTTAAAAGATGGATCTTCTTGCGCAAGTTTACCGAGTGCAACGCCCATCTTTTCTTGGTCAGCTTTGGTTCTTGGCTCAACGGCTACTGAAATTACCGGCTCAGGAAAATCCATACGCTCTAAGGTGACGATATGATTCGGATCACAGAAGGTATCTCCTGTAACCACTTCTTTCATACCGATAAGCGCGCCAATATCACCTGCCATCAGCTCTTTGATTTCTTCTCGATTGTTCGCATGCATTTGCACCATGCGACCCACTCGATCTTTTTTGCCTCGTACCGAGTTATATACTGCATCACCCGATTTTAGGATGCCGCCGTATACACGTACAAAGGTTAAAGTGCCCACAAAGGGATCTGTTGCAATTTTAAACGCTAACGCTGCAAAAGGTGCGTCATCGTCTACAGAAACAGTCGTGTGAGATTCATCCGGTAAAATACCGTCAATGGCTTTAACTTCGGTAGGAGAAGGCATGTATTCGATTACACTGTCGAGAACCGCTTGCACACCTTTGTTTTTAAATGCTGAACCACAATGAGTTAGTACGATTTCACCAGCGATAGTACGGGCACGCAAACCGGCCTTAATATCATCTTCTGAAAGCGTTTCTGTCTCCATGTACTTTTCCATCAGATCGTCATTCGCTTCGGCCGCAGCTTCAACGAGGTGCAATCTGTATTCATCGGCTAAGTCTTGAAGTTCGGCAGGGATGTCGCCGTAATCGAAAGTCATACCATTGTCTGCTTCGTTCCAATGGATAGACTTCATCTTAATAAGGTCAACGACACCTTTGAATTCATCTTCAGCACCAATCGGCAATTGCAATGCAACTGGATTCGCACCGACACGTTCTTTTAACTGCGTTAATACGCGGAAAAAATCAGCACCCGTTCGGTCCATCTTATTGACGAAAACCATTCGAGGAACGTGATATTTATTCGCTTGCCGCCAAACCGTCTCGGTTTGAGGCTGCACACCAGACGATGCACAAAGCACCACAACAGCACCATCGAGTACTCTGAGAGAACGTTCAACTTCAATAGTGAAGTCTACGTGCCCAGGGGTATCAATAATGTTGATGCGGTGATTTTCGAACTGTTGGGCCATACCGGACCAAAAGCAAGTTGTAGCCGCGGAGGTGATAGTGATACCACGCTCCTGCTCTTGCTCCATCCAGTCCATCGTTGCTGCACCGTCATGTACTTCACCGAGCTTATGCGACAAACCGGTGTAATAAAGCACACGCTCAGTAGTTGTGGTTTTACCCGCATCTACGTGCGCAACGATACCAATATTCCGGTATCGTGCCAGGGGAGTTTTACGAGCCACGGCTACGTCTCCAGTTATATTAGAAGCGGTAGTGAGAGAATGCCTTGTTGGCGTCAGCCATACGATGCACGTCTTCACGTTTCTTAACTGCTGCACCCTTACCTTCAGCTGAGTCTAATAGCTCACCCGCTAAGCGCTGACGCATACTTTTTTCGCCACGTTTACGTGCAGCTTCAACTAACCAACGCATGGCTAGAGCTTCACGACGAGAAGGGCGAACTTCTACAGGAACCTGGTAAGTAGCACCACCAACACGACGAGATTTAACCTCGACCAGTGGAGCAATACTTTCTAAAGATTTCTCGAAAACTTCGAGAGGGTTTTCGTTACCCTTATCTTGAACGATGTCTAAAGCACCGTACACGATCTTTTCAGCGATAGATTTCTTGCCATCAACCATGATGTGGTTCATGAACTTCGCTAAAGTTTGGTTACCAAATTTAGGATCTGGTAATATTTCACGCTTTGCAGCGACGCGTCTTCTTGGCATTGATAAGCCCCTTATATTAGGTCTTCAGGCAGATCTGAGGTATACGCGTTCCAAAAAGGACATGCAGAACCCAGCCTTACTGCTTATTCTGAGACTAAAAAATTATTTACAGGTGTTTAGCTCTTAGGACGTTTAGTACCGTACTTAGAACGAGCCTGTTTACGATCGTTAACACCAGAAGTATCTAGTGCACCACGAACTGTGTGGTAACGAACACCCGGTAAATCTTTAACACGACCACCACGGATTAGAACAACACTGTGCTCTTGAAGGTTGTGACCTTCACCGCCGATGTACGAAGAAACTTCGTAACCGTTAGTTAAACGAACACGACAAACTTTACGTAATGCTGAGTTCGGTTTCTTTGGTGTAGTAGTGTATACGCGAGTACATACGCCACGACGTTGCGGGCATGCTTCTAACGCTCTTACTGCACTTGCGGCTGTAATACGCTTACGCGGTTTACGAACCAATTGGTTAATTGTAGCCATTTAAGCCTCTTCTCTTGTTTCACTTTCCGTGACATAACAATACCCGAGCGGACAACCCACTCAGGTATTGAGGGTGCGCGATTCTACGTCATCGCGCATTTCTTAGTCAATAGCTAGCTGAAAAAGGATTATCTAACCCTGTATCAGCCAGCATACTGCCTATTTGTTTAACGCTTGGCTTAAAGCTGCTTCGACTTCAGATGCACTGATAGTCGGCTTTTCACCGGTGCGTTCTAGGCGCTTGCGCTTACGTTCCGCATGGTAGGCTAAGCCTGTACCTGCTGGAATTAAGCGGCCCACGACCACGTTTTCTTTCAATCCGCGTAAGTAATCACGTTTGCCCGTTACCGCACCTTCAGTCAATACTCGAGTCGTTTCCTGGAATGACGCGGCAGAGATGAAAGATTCAGTCGCTAGCGATGCTTTCGTAATACCTAATAGCACACGCTCAAACTTAGCTTCTTGCTTATTTTGCTCGTTCGCAGCGTCGTTACCTTCAAGTAGATTCATGTATTCTACCTGATCACCTTTAATGAAGTTGGTGTCGCCACTATCGGTGATAAGGGCTTTACGCAACATCTGACGGGTAATAACTTCGATGTGCTTATCGTTAATTACAACGCCTTGTAAGCGATAAACTTCCTGAATCTCTTTCACGATATATTTCGCAAGAGCTTCAACACCCAATACACGCAAAATATCATGTGGATTCATCGGTCCATCAGACAAGACTTCACCTTTCTCAACGTGCTCACCTTCGAATACGTTCATTTGACGCCATTTAGGAATCAATTCTTCGTAGCCTTCAGAGCCGTCAGTCGGGGTAATGACAATACGCTTCTTGCCTTTCGTTTCTTTACCGAAACTGAAAGTACCTGAGATCTCCGCAAGAATGGCTGATTCTTTAGGCTTACGAGCCTCAAATAAATCTGCAACACGCGGTAGACCACCGGTAATATCTTTGTTACCACTGCTTTCCTGTGGAATACGTGCAAGTACGTCACCAACACTCACTTCAGCGCCGTCTGACAAGCTCAACAGAGCGCCATCTGGTAAGAAGTATTGTACGGGTTGATTGGTGTTACCAATCATCACTTCGTTGCCGTCGCCATCTAGCATCTTGATCAACGGACGAATTTCTTTACCCGCTGCATTACGCTGTGCCTGTGGAATAACTTCTGTACTGCTTACACCGGTCAACTCATCAACCTTACGGTTAATGGTTACGCCTTCGTCCATACCAATGAACTGCAACTTACCGTTGTTTTCAGCAACAATTGGGTGTGTGTGTGGATCCCAGCGAACAATAACTTCACCCGCATCCACTTTAGCACCGTGTTGAACGCTAACAACAGAACCGTAAGGAAGCTTATAACGCTCACGCTCACGACCGTTTTCATCAGCAATCGCCAACAATCCAGAACGGCTGACCACTACTAGGTGACCATCTTCACGGGTTACTGTCTTCACATTGTGAAGATGTACAGAACCACCGTGACGAACTTGAATGTTATCGACAGCAGATGAGCTAGAGGCTGCACCACCAATGTGGAACGTACGCATCGTTAACTGTGTACCCGGCTCACCAATTGACTGAGCCGCAATAATACCAACTGCCTCACCAATGTTAATACGGTGGCCACGTGCTAAGTCACGTCCGTAACACTGAGCACAAATACCGAAGCGTGTATCACAGGTAATTGGCGAACGTACTTTGATGAGATCGATGCTGTGAGTGTTCAACAACTCAACAGACTTCTCATCGAACATGGTACCTGCAGGCACCACGGTTTCATTTGTATTTGGATCAAGTACATCACCCGCGGCTACTCGGCCTAATACCAACTCTGTAAGTGGTACAACAATATCACCACCATCAATAATTGGTTCAAGTGTAACACCGGCTTCTGTACCACAATCTTCTTCAGTTACCACAACATCTTGAGCTACGTCTACAAGACGACGTGTCAAGTAACCCGATGACGCTGTCTTCAATGCCGTATCGGCCAAACCTTTACGAGCACCGTGGGTAGAGATGAAGTATTCACCAACCGACAGACCTTCACGGAAGTTTGCCTTAATTGGGTTCTCAATAATTGAGCCATCTGGCTTAGCCATCAATCCACGCATACCTGCTAGCTGACGAATCTGGGTGGCACTACCACGTGCACCTGAATCGGCCATCATAAATACGGCGTTGAATGAGTCTTGCTCAACTTCATTACCATCTCTATCGGTAACAAACTCTTTAGAAATACCTTCCATCATCGCTTTAGCAATTTGGTCGTTTGAACGTGACCATAAATCGACAACTTTGTTGTATTTCTCGCCCTGAGTAATTAAACCCTGAGCAAACTGTTCTTCAACTTCTTGTACTTCCGCTTCAGAAGCGGCCAAGATGTCGTATTTCGCTTGTGGAATAACAAAGTCATTCACACCAATTGAAGCACCTGACTTAGTTGCGTAACTAAAGCCCATGTACATGATTTGGTCAGCGAAAATAACTGTTTCTTTTAATCCAACCGAGCGATAACACTCGTTCAACAATCCAGAAATTGCTTTCTTTTTCATTGGTTTGTTGAACATTTCAAACGGCATGCCTTCCGGCGCGATCGAATAAAGAATTGAACGACCAACAGTAGTATCTTTGATCGTAGATGTCTCTACTCGCTCACCATCTTCGGTGTAGCTCACTTCGTTAATACGAACTTTAACCATGGCTTGCAACGCAACTTGACCCGCACCATAAGCACGTTCAACTTCTGCGATGTTAGAGAACACCATGTTTTCGCCTTTCGCATTTAAGCGGCCACGAGTCATGTAATACAGACCCAAGACAACGTCTTGCGAAGGAACAATAATCGGTTCACCCGATGCTGGCGATAAGATGTTGTTGGTAGACATCATCAACGCACGTGCTTCCAATTGCGCTTCTAGCGTCAACGGAATGTGTACAGCCATTTGGTCACCGTCGAAGTCGGCGTTATAGGCCGCACATACTAACGGGTGCAAGTTAATAGCCTTACCTTCAATCAACACGGGTTCAAACGCTTGAATACCCAAACGGTGAAGTGTTGGTGCACGGTTAAGCATTACTGGGTGTTCACGAATCACTTCGTCAAGGATGTCCCAAACGATCGGCTCTTCGCGTTCAACCATCTTTTTAGCTGCTTTGATCGTCGTTGCTAAACCACGGTGCTCAAGCTTGCTAAAAATGAATGGCTTGAATAATTCCAATGCCATCTTCTTAGGAAGACCACACTGATGTAAACGTAGAGTAGGTCCTACAACGATCACCGAACGACCAGAGTAATCTACACGCTTACCAAGTAAGTTTTGACGGAAACGACCTTGCTTACCTTTAATCATGTCAGCCAAAGATTTCAGTGGGCGACGGTTTGAGCCAGTAATAGCTCGACCGCGACGACCGTTATCTAACAAGGCATCAACAGATTCTTGAAGCATACGTTTTTCGTTACGAACGATGATGTCTGGTGCCGCTAACTCTAACAAACGCTTTAAACGGTTGTTACGGTTGATCACGCGACGGTATAAATCGTTCAAGTCAGAGGTTGCAAAACGGCCACCATCTAACGGTACTAACGGACGTAAATCTGGTGGTAATACAGGAAGAACTTGCATCACCATCCACGTCGGCAAGTTGCCCGACTTATGGAAAGCTTCTAGCAACTTCAAACGCTTAGACAGTTTCTTGATTTTAGTTTCTGAGTTAGTTGCTGGAATCGCTTCACGCAACTCTGCAATATCAGCTTCTAAATCAATCGCTTCTAATAATTTCTGTACGGCTTCAGCACCCATTCGGGCATCGAAGTCATCACCAAATTCTTCGATCGCTTCGTAGTATTCTTCATCTGTTAAAAGCTGTGCTTTTTCTAGGCTAGTTAAGCCTGGATCGATCACAACAAATGATTCGTAATACAAAATGCGTTCAATATCACGCAACGTCATATCAAGCATTAAGCCGATACGAGATGGCAAAGATTTTAAGAACCAAATGTGTGCTACTGGTGCCGCTAATTCAATATGACCCATGCGCTCACGACGCACTTTAGATTGGGTAACTTCAACGCCACACTTTTCACAGATAACACCACGATGTTTTAAACGCTTATACTTTCCGCATAGGCATTCGTAGTCTTTAATGGGTCCAAAAATACGCGCACAAAACAAACCATCACGCTCTGGCTTGAAAGTACGGTAGTTAATTGTTTCTGGCTTTTTTACTTCACCGAAAGACCAAGAACGGATCATATCCGGAGAGGCCAAGCCAATACGTATAGAGTCAAACTCTTCCGCTTGGCCTTGGGTTTTCAGTAAATTTAATAAATCTTTCATGTTTCAGCTCCGCAGGGAGTTGGCAACTTAGGCGGCAACTAGTGCCGCCCGCCCGTTCACTTAGTCTTCGTTTTCCAGTTCCATATCGATACCTAGAGAGCGGATTTCTTTCACTAATACGTTGAAAGATTCCGGCATACCAGGCTCCATACGGTGATCACCATCGACGATGTTTTTATACATCTTCGTACGGCCATTCACGTCATCTGATTTCACTGTCAACATTTCTTGCAAGGTGTAAGCGGCACCATAAGCTTCAAGCGCCCATACTTCCATCTCACCGAATCGCTGACCACCAAATTGCGCTTTACCGCCCAATGGCTGCTGAGTCACAAGACTGTAAGAACCAGTCGAACGAGCATGCATCTTGTCGTCGACCAAATGGTTCAACTTCAACATGTACATGTAACCGACTGTGGTTTTGTTTTCAAACGCATTACCGGTACGACCATCCCATAGTTGGATCTGACCGCTGTCGTCCATTCCTGCTAGGCGTAACAAACCTTTAACTTCAGATTCTGCAGCACCATCAAAGACTGGCGTCGCGATGGGTACACCACCACTTAAGTTTTTCGCCAACTCTTTAATTTCTTCGTCTGAGAAATCACCTAAAGTTTCTGTACGGTAGCCTTCTCCAGATTCGTTATAAACCTGACCTAGGAAATCACGAACTTCTGCAATAGAACGCTGCTCTTCAACCATTTCATTGATACGGTCACCCAAGCCTTTAGCTGCTGCACCTAAGTGAGTTTCTAAAACCTGACCAACGTTCATACGAGACGGTACACCTAACGGGTTAAGAACCACGTCTACAGGGTTACCTTTTTCATCGTATGGCATATCTTCGATAGGCATAATGACCGAGATAACACCTTTGTTACCGTGACGACCAGCCATTTTATCACCTGGCTGAATACGACGTTTCACAGCAAGGTAAACTTTAACGACTTTTAATACGCCAGGGTTTAGATCATCACCCGACTGAAGCTTACGCTTCTTGTCATCAAAGCGTTCTTCTTGCTCAGCTTTACGTTCTTTAAGCTGGTTTTCGGAAGACTCTAACGCGGCGGCTGCGGCTTCATCTTGCAAGCGCAACTTGAACCAATCAGCACGTGGAAGCTGGTTCAAGTATTCTTCTGTCAGCGTATCGCCTTTGCTTAAGTTTGGACCGCCAGCAACGCTTTGACCAATCAGCTGAGCAGCTAAACGCTCGTATACCGCATTTTCAATGATACGGAATTCAGCGTTAAGATCTTTACGGAACTCTTCAAGCGCTTGACGTTCAATATCTTTAGAACGTTGATCGCGTTCAACACCATCACGTGTGAAAGTTTGAACATCGATAACCGTTCCACGCATGCCGCCTTTAACTCGTAGAGAAGTGTCTTTAACATCAGACGCTTTCTCACCGAAAATGGCACGCAGTAGTTTTTCTTCAGGAGTAAGCTGAGTTTCACTCTTCGGCGTTACTTTGCCGACGAGAATGTCACCAGGACCTACTTCAGCACCGATATAAACGATACCCGACTCATCTAATTTACCAAGCGCTGCTTCACCAACGTTAGGGATATCCGCTGAAATTTCTTCTGCGCCCAACTTGGTATCACGTGCGATACAGGTTAATTCTTGAATGTGGATAGACGTAAATCGGTCTTCCTGTACAACCTTTTCAGAAACCAAGATGGAATCTTCGTAGTTATAACCATTCCAAGGCATGAAGGCGATACGCATGTTTTGACCTAATGCGAGTTCACCTAAGTCAACAGATGGACCGTCAGCTAATACATCGCCACGAGCAATCATGTCACCTTGACGCACAATAGTACGCTGGTTAATACAGGTGTTTTGGTTAGAGCGGGTGTACTTAGTTAAGTTGTAGATATCAACACCGGCGTCATCTTCACCGATTTCGCTATCTTGTACCTTAACAACGATACGAGAAGCATCTACAAACTCAACCACACCACCACGATCGGCTACGACACACACGCCGGAGTCAATCGCTACGTTACGCTCGATGCCTGTACCCACAAGTGGTTTATCAGACTTCAAAGTCGGAACGGCTTGACGTTGCATGTTCGAGCCCATTAAGGCTCGGTTAGCATCATCGTGCTCTAAGAATGGAATAAGTGATGCTGCAACCGATACAACTTGACGAGGAGATACATCCATCATGTCAACTTTATCGAGCGCCGCTAATGTAAATTCATTCTGGTGGCGTACCTGAACAAATTCACCTTCAATCATGCCCTTATCGTTAACCGGTACGTTTGCCTGTGCAATGGTATGCTTGGCTTCGTCGATAGCAGATAAATAAACGATTTCATCGGTCACTTTACCGTTTTCAACTTTACGGTATGGCGTCTCTAAGAAACCGTAGTGGTTTGTTCGAGCATAAGTTGATAGGGTGTTGATCAAACCAATGTTTGGACCTTCTGGCGTTTCAATCGGACAAACACGACCATAGTGAGTCGGGTGTACGTCTCGAACTTCAAAGCCAGCACGCTCACGCGTTAAGCCGCCTGGACCTAATGCAGAAACACGACGCTTGTTGGTAATACCAGACAGCGGGTTGTTTTGATCCATGAACTGAGATAACTGAGAAGAACCAAAGAATTCTTTGATTGCTGCAGCTACAGGCTTAGCGTTCACTAAGTCTTGCGGCATTAGGCCTTCGCTTTCAGCCATAGACAAACGTTCACGAACCGCACGTTCAACTCGAACCAAACCTACTCGGAATTGGTTTTCAGCCATTTCGCCAACAGAACGAACACGACGGTTACCAAGGTGGTCGATATCATCGACACCGCCTTTACCGTTACGAATATCAACCAATGTTTTTAAAACATCAACGATATCTTCACGGCTCAGTGTGCCTTCGCCTGTATCTTCATCACGCCCTAAACGACGGTTGAACTTCATGCGTCCAACAGTTGAAAGATCGTAACGATCGGCAGAGAAGAAAAGGTTTTGGAATAAAGTTTCCGCAGACTCTTTCGTTGGTGGCTCACCAGGACGCATCATACGGTAGATTTCTACCAGAGCTTCCAATGGCGTGCTGGTCGGATCGTTTCGTAGTGTGTCAGAAACAAACGGACCGCAATCTAAGTCATTGGTATAAAGCGTTTCAAAAGACTTAATCTTTTGAGCTCGGAATTGCTCAAGTACTTCTAATGTGATTTCATCGTTACAGTTAGCAAGAATTTCACCGGTACTTGAATCAATAATATCAGTAGCAAGTGCTTTACCCAGTAAGAACGTATCAGGTACTTCTACTGAGGTTAGTTTAGCCGTTTTAAAATCACGGATATGACGAGCCGTAATACGGCGGCCTTCTTCAACTAATACATTGCCTTTAGAATCTTTTATTTCGAATGCCGCTGTTTCGCCTTTTAAGCGCTCAGGCACAACATCCATAGAGAATGCATCGTCTTTTAAGCTGAAACCAACACGCTCGAAGAACATGTCCAAGATTTCTTGATTTGTAAACTCTAATGCGCGAAGCAAAATAGTTGCCGGCAGTTTACGACGACGATCGATACGGACGAATACTTGATCTTTAGGATCAAATTCGAAATCTAACCATGAGCCACGGTAAGGAATCACGCGTGCAGAATGCAATAGCTTACCAGAGCTATGCGTCTTACCCTTATCATGATCATAGAACACACCTGGTGAACGGTGCAGCTGAGATACAACAACTCGCTCTGTACCATTTACAATAAAGGTGCCGTTATCAGTCATCAATGGGATCTCGCCCATGTAGACTTCTTGTTCCTTGATGTCCTTTATCGCTTTGCTCGAAGATTCTTTATCATAAATAATCAATCGAACTTTTACGCGCAGAGGAGCGGAATAGGTTACGCCACGTAATTGACATTCTTTAACGTCAAACGCAGGCTTGCCCAATTTATAGCTGACGTATTCAAGCGCCGCATTTCCAGAATAACTTACAATTGGAAATACAGACTTAAATGCAGCGTGCAACCCGCTATCTTGACGCTCAGCAGCGTCTAGATCTGCTTGTAGAAAACTCCGGTAGGAGTCCAACTGTATAGCCAGTAGGTATGGAATGTCCATAACCGGCTCTAGTTTACCGAAATTCTTACGAATTCGTTTCTTTTCGGTATAAGAATATGCCATCAGCAATCCCCAGCTTGTTCACCAACGGTGTGTCTGGTGGTTTACCGCATAAAATGCGGTGAATCGGATATCAGTTATCAGCAGACAGGTCTAATAACTCCGACTTTCACTTCCTGTGCGCCCCATTATCGAGAGGCCCCAAGTGCAAAATCTCGCACTTTGTTCCAGACTACAAGAAAAACTCCTGCAGTGTAAATATTGTATCCCTGTAAGACAGGAAAAGGCCGGTAACCTATTAGGCTACCAGCCAATCAAATTGAGCAGCTAAGGCCACTCAATTTAAATTGAATTACTTCAATTCTACAGAAGCACCCGCTTCAGTTAGCTTAGCTTGAATTTCTTCAGCTTCAGCTTTCTCTACGCCTTCTTTAATTGCAGAAGGAACAGCGTCTACTAAACCTTTAGCTTCTTTCAAGCCAAGGCCAGTAACTTCACGTACTGCTTTAATTACGTTTACTTTCTTGTCGCCAACAGCAGTCAACATTACGTCGAACTCAGTCTGTTCAGCTGCACCGCCAGCTTCGCCAGCAGGACCAGCGGCTACAGCAGCTGCTGCAGATACGCCAAATTTTTCTTCCATTGCTTCGATCAATTCAACAACGTCTTTTACAGACATCTCAGCAACTGCATTAATGATATCGTCTTTAGTCAGAGACATGACATAATTCCTAATCTGTTTGGGTTAACCCCAATAAACCGTTAATAAGCAAAGTAATTTCTAAATGAAATTACGCTGCTTCCTGTTCTTTTTGGTCGCGTAAAGCAGCCAATGTACGTACTAACTTGCCAGCAGACGCTTCTTTCATCACGCTCATTAACTTCGCGATAGCTTCGTCGTATGTTGGTAGTTTCGCCAATTGATCGACAGGAGTAATCTCCCCTTCGAACATTGCAGCTTTAAGTTCCAACTTGTCGTTTTCTTTCGCAAAATCAGACAAGATACGGGCGCCCGCACCTGGATGATCCATTGAAAAAGCGATTAAAGTTGGGCCGACGAATTGGTCAGCTAGTCCTTCGTAAGAAGAACCCTCAACTGCACGGCGAGCAAGCGTATTACGTACGACTTTTAGCCATACGCCATTGTCACGAGCTGTTGCACGCAAAGAAGTCATATCATTCACTTCAACGCCGCGTGAATCGGCGATGACGCATGACTGGGCTTCTAATGCTTTTGCAGCGACTTCCGCAACAATTGCTTTTTTGCCTTCGAGATTCAGTGCCACTGAAAAATCTCCTGATTAACAACCCTCTAAAGGGTCAGCCTATTTTCAACCTTTGCAGGTTGACCTGTTTTAACGGCAACAGAGTAAGCTCATATAATATGTGCTCGGGTTACCGTCTGCGTAGGAAATTAAGAGCTCTCACTCACCTACGGTCTTTGACTGTGCGACGCTAAGGCCGCACCCCAAAGGTTCTTAGACGCTTAGTGTGCTTAAATCTACAGTGACACCAGGACCCATAGTGGTCGATAGTGAAACTTTCTTAAGATAAACACCCTTTGCAGAAGCTGGTTTTAGCTTCTTAAGGTCTGCAAGCAATGCCTCAGCATTTTCTTTAATTGCAGTTGCGTCGAAATCAATTTTACCCACACATGCGTGGATAATACCGTTCTTGTCTGTACGGAAGCGTGCTTGACCTGCTTTAGCATTCTTAACTGCTTGAGCAACGTCAGCGGTAACAGTACCTACTTTCGGGTTAGGCATTAGGCCGCGAGGACCTAACAACTGACCTAACTGACCAACAACGCGCATTGCATCTGGAGAAGCGATAACTACGCCAAAGTCCAAATCACCGCCTTTCATTAGCTCAGCAAGATCATCCATACCAACAACGTCAGCGCCAGCAGCTTTAGCTGCTTCAGCGTTGTCGCCTTGAGAAAATACCGCAACACGAACTTCTTTACCTGTACCATTTGGCAGTACAGTAGAGCCACGTACGTTTTGATCTGATTTACGTGCATCGATACCTAAGTTAACAGAGATATCTACAGACTCTACAAACTTAACAGTCGATAATTCTTTTAAAGTAGCGTAAGCCTCATCAAAACTATAAGCCTTAACTGGATCTACTTTTTCTTTTGCTAAACGAGCACGCTTAGATAACTTAGCCATTATTCTACACCCTCAACATTTAAACCCATGCTTCGAGCAGTACCAGCAATGGTACGAACCGCAGCGTCCATATCGCCTGCTGTTAAGTCAGGGTCTTTTGCAGTTGCAATTTCTTCTAATTGCGCGCGCTTAACCGTGCCAACTTTTTCAGTATTCGGGCGGCCAGAGCCACTCGTAATACCAGCTGCTTTCTTCAACAAAATCGCAGCAGGAGGAGTTTTAGTGATGAATGTAAAACTACGGTCTGCATATACTGTAATTACTACAGGAACTGGCAAACCTGGCTCAAGCTTTTGAGTCTCAGCATTGAACGCCTTACAGAATTCCATGATGTTTACACCGTGCTGACCCAACGCAGGACCTACCGGTGGACTCGGGTTAGCTTGACCCGCTTTAACTTGCAGCTTGATATAAGCTTGTACTTTCTTAGCCATTATAGCTTCCTCATTTTGGGTGCAAACGCCTAACGGCTCCCCAGTTCAACAGACAAAGACCAAAAAACCCGGCGCTAGCCAGGTTGCTTGTTCTTTGCTTCTTTTAGCTCTTCTCGACTTGCGAGAACTCCAACTCAACCGGAGTAGCACGACCAAAGATCGATACCGACACCTGTAAGCGGCTCTTTTCGTAATTCACTTTCTCGACCGTACCGTTGAAGTCTGCAAACGGACCATCGATAACACGAACCATTTCGCCTGGCTCGTAAATTGTTTTTTGCGTTGGCTTCTCAGAACCTTCTTGCACACGCTGCAAGATACCTTCGGCTTCTTTACTGGTTAGTGGCGCTGGCTTCTCTGCCGTCCCACCGATAAAACCCATAACTCGAGGAGTATCTTTCACCAAGTGCCATGACTCGTCATTCATATCCATCTCTACTAATACATATCCAGGATAGAATTTACGCTCACTCTTACGCTTTTTGCCATCGCGCATCTCAACAACAGACTCTGTAGGCACAAGAATTTCGCCGAAGCTATCTTGCATACCTTGAAGTTCAACCTGCTCTTTCAACGAAGCAGCCACACGCTTTTCATAACCAGAATATGCATGTACCACATACCATCGCATTGACATAATTTATTCCTTACTATCGCTCAACTATGGCTTTAACGCCTAAACCCAACAAGGTATCGACACCCCATAGGATCAACGCAACAACAAGGACAAAACCGATAACAACCATTGTTGTTTGAACTGTCTCTTGGCGAGTAGGCCAAACGACTTTACGCACTTCAACCCACGCATCACGGCGCAAGCGATTCACACTACGACCTTTCTCCGTAGTAGCTGCAACACCCAATGCTACGATCAACGCAACAAGCACAACAACGACACGAACAATCAATGACTGTTCAGCAAAGTAAAAATTTCCGTAAACCGTGCCCGCAACGAGAGCGACTACCACGATCCACTTAAACCAATCAAACGCACTGTTTGACGAATTCACTTGAGCATTCATGCAGCGATTACCTGTGCTGTTGATTACAAAATATGGCAGGCCAGGGGGGACTCGAACCCGCAACTTTCGGTTTTGGAGACCGACGCTCTACCAATTGAACTACTGGCCTATAACTTAATTGGGCGGCGGATTCTAAGCCAGCCCAGCGTGCTTTTCAAGCACTATCTGAATCTTTTTTAAATATTCTTAAGAAAGATTTGTTTGAACAAAAATCAGGTGCGCATGTTATTGAATTTTATGGAGATTTTCCAGTCTTTTCATAAAATACTTTAACAATTATTTTTACACGCCCACAAAAAAGGGTGCCGAAGCACCCTTTTCATAAATCTACCGACAAATTAGTCGATGATTTTAGCTACAACACCAGCACCAACGGTACGGCCACCTTCACGGATCGCGAAACGTAGACCTTCATCCATTGCGATAGGAGCGATTAACTCAACTTCCATCTTAATGTTGTCACCAGGCATTACCATTTCTACGCCTTCAGGAAGCTCACAAGCACCTGTTACGTCAGTTGTACGGAAGTAGAACTGTGGACGGTAACCTTTGAAGAATGGCGTGTGACGGCCACCTTCGTCTTTGCTTAGTACGTATACTTCAGCTTCGAACTTAGTGTGCGGAGTGATTGAACCAGGCTTAGACAATACTTGTCCACGCTCGATCTCTTCACGCTTAGTACCACGTAGAAGGGCACCAATGTTCTCACCTGCACGACCTTCGTCAAGCAGCTTACGGAACATTTCAACACCAGTTACAACAGTCTTAGTTGTTTCTTTGATACCAACGATTTCAACTTCGTCACCAGAGTTGATGATACCGCGCTCAACACGACCGGTTACAACAGTACCACGACCAGAAATTGAGAATACATCTTCAATTGGTAGCAAGAAAGGCATGTCGATCGCACGCTCTGGCTCAGGGATGTAAGAGTCTAGTGCTTCAACTAGAGACTTAACCGCTGTAGTACCAAGACCGTCGTCGTCTTTACCTTCTAGTGCCATCAATGCAGAACCTGCAATGATTGGCGCATCGTCGCCAGGGAAATCGTACTGTGACAATAGGTCACGGATTTCCATTTCAACTAACTCTAACATCTCAGCGTATTCTTCAGAACCAACACCACCACAGTCTTCAGCAAGAAGATCGGCTTTGTTTAAGAATACAACGATGAAAGGAACACCTACCTGACCAGATAATAGGATGTGCTCACGAGTCTGAGGCATAGGGCCGTCAGTCGCGCCACAAACCAAGATCGCGCCGTCCATCTGAGCCGCACCAGTGATCATGTTTTTAACATAATCGGCGTGACCCGGGCAGTCTACGTGTGCGTAGTGACGGATTGGTGAATCGTATTCAACGTGAGAAGTTGAAATAGTGATACCACGCTCACGCTCTTCAGGAGCGTTATCGATACCGTCGAATGCAACGGCAGCGCCGCCCCAAACTTCAGCACAAACACGCGTTAGCGCAGCTGTTAAAGTTGTTTTACCATGGTCAACGTGACCAATTGTGCCCACGTTAACGTGGGGCTTAGTACGTTCAAAAGTAGCCTTACCCATAAACAACGCCTCTAGTATGTTTCACATGCAAAAAAGGCAGTCACCCATAACTTGTGCTGCCTCAAGAAAATTTTAATGGTGCTCACGACGAGATTTGAACTCGTGACCTCTCCATTACCAATGGAGTGCTCTACCACTGAGCTACGCGAGCCTAACAAGTCATGGAGCGGGTAGCGAGAATCGAACTCGCATCATCAGCTTGGAAGGCTGAGGTTCTACCATTGTACCATACCCGCATTACGCAAAGTTAAATGGTGGAGGGGGACGGATTCGAACCATCGAAGCTTTCGCGGCAGATTTACAGTCTGCTCCCTTTGGCCACTCGGGAACCCCTCCAAACGGGCGCAAAGTTTGCCGTAAGGCTTCTTTGCTGTCAACTATGTATTTGAACTTTTTTCAATTAGAACAAGCACTTAGCCAACATTTCGCGTGACAACTACCCTCGCGTAACGAGGAGGTGCGCATAATAGTGATCAAATCTTAAGAATGCAAGCTTAATTGCAAATAAATCTAGTAAAATCAACACCTTCGAACTGATTAACGAGGGAAGCCAGCGTTGGATCAGCTATTAATAAAGAAGATTTGCTGTCTAACACCAGCTGAATTGCTTCGTTAAAGCGCTCTATCTCTATTGCTCGCGCTGTAATATCAACGGCAGAGAGCTCTGCTAATCTGCGCTGTGCATTCTCTTTGGTTGAAAACAACCCTAAAGACAGGCTGTTGGCTAAATCGCCTTTCGAAATAACAAAGCTTTCAAATCCTTTTGCATTAATAGCGATCATTTCACTGCGAGCTTGATCAATACTATTAAAAGGGCCTAGAACAACTTGGTACTCTCGCTTCAATAACTCTTTAGCTCTAACCTGTTTTACGTTTAGCTCCAGCGCTTTTAATCTGGACTCCACCACTGGCAAGCTGTCGGATTCTTTTAAACCCGTTATTCGAACACACTTAGCAGAGGTACTTTGGGTGCTCTTTTGGCTGGTTTGAGTGGCCTCAGCAGACTTAGCAAGACGCGCCTGCTGGCTTTCACTTAACGCTAAATTTCCGTGCTGAACAGAAAAAGAAGAGACCACCTCTTGCTCAGGTTGCTGCGCCTGCCAAGCTTGGTATCCAAATAATGATGCATTCACAAGCAACAACATGATCAGTATCCATTTCATAACGCGTCTCTATCCATCCCTATGTTTCGCCAGCCAATAGGTTTTTAGCCCATCGAATATTAAATTTCTATTTACTTTATGTTCTACGCCTAACGAGTTTGACAGATAACCTGCATCGCCACCAGTCACGAAAACCATCGCTTGGCCAGCCAAGGGCGCAACAGTTGCCTCAACGAGCGCCACGGCTGACCTTAGAATTCCGTGATTAATACAATCTTGAGTATTCCCCCCCAATTCAGCCCCGCCACTAAACTCAACCATTGGTAAAGCTGATGCATTTTGATGTAACGATTTCGCTTGGGTTAATAAGCCTGGAACGATATATCCACCTATATGCCGATTACTGTCAACAACATCAATTGTCATTGCCGTGCCCATGCTGACGACCACCTTAAACCCAGTTGGGGAATGATGCATAGCCGCCAACATATTTAACCAACGATCAACACCCAGCGATGACTCATCCTTATAGGCAAGCATCAATCCGTCTAAACCCTGCTCAACTATAGCACTACGCACCAGTATACTTGGAAACAAACCGCTCAATGTTGCCGGCGTCCACTTTTGTGTAACGCTGGCCAACACAATATTAGATATATTAAATTGTCGGATTAAAGCTGTAAGCTCAGAGCTATCCTCAATAGAGCCTGTACGGTCTTTATAACCCCACTTTAATCGCGTATTCCCACTATCCAGAAAAAGCGGCTGATCACTTACCATCGGATTGACACCTCTCCACCGTTCAGAACTTTTAAATGCCCTTCCTCATCTTGCATCAATAATTGCCCTTTATTATCAATTCCTTTAGCAACGCCGTTCACGACCAGATCACCTCTGATCATTTTAATGGGGCGATCTAACATAATATCTAGACTCCGCCACTCATCTAATAGTGACGCTACGTTTAAAACAGAACCATCACTGAATGCATCTATTGTTTCATTAACGATAGCCGCTAATAGCTCAGTACGGTCCCGCTGATTAACACCCAAGGAGGCCAAGGAACAGGTTTCATAATCGAGACCGTCTGGGTTATAGCCTACATTAAGCCCTACCCCAGCAACTAACAAAGGGTCATCTTGCGGGTTTCCTTGCATCTCGCACAAAATACCACCCAGCTTCTTTCGGTTCACATAGATATCGTTTGGCCACTTCAAGCCTACTTCTATATGACTGTATTGCCTAATGGCTCTCGCAACGGCCACGCCGACTATTAAGCTAGCACTGTAAAGCAGATCTGAGCTGAGCGGTCCCTTTCGAGCCATAGAAAACATTAGATTCTTTGCAAATGGGCTTTGCCATGCTTTGCCGCGCCGACCTTTGCCATGCGATTGCAGCTCTGTAGCGTAGATATGCCAAGACTGCCCTTGCATTGTTTTTTCAAGTGCGTCGTCGTTGGTAGAACGAGTTTCTCCGCAAACGTCGAGATGAGAGACTTCTGCTTTTACACGGGCAGGCAACAAGGATACAGCTCGGCTTTTATCGAGAAGGTTTACTGGTTCAACTAAACGGTACCCTTTTCCTTTAATCGAGTTAATATCAATCCCGAGTTCGATTAACTTTGCTACCCAAGCTGAAATTGAAGCTCGAGATACATTTAATTGATCGGCCAACACTTGGCCAGACTGATAATGATCTACCGATAGCAAACTCAGCAACTTTAACAATTGATCCAAAAAGATCCCCTTCAATTTGATTCACTTTAATTCAGGCCTGAATCTGGCGATGCTTTACCGCCACGCCTCTAAAAATAAAGCTCAAGATGGCCTTACAGAGGTCGATTTTACGGCCTTTAGCGTTGATAGTCCTAGATATTTAACTTTGGTATTGCCGATATTAGATATTTTTCATCAATTGAATAAGAAATAACAAAAATAATACTCATTTTTTTAACTTTTTCCTGTACACTATCGCGCCAATTTAACCCATTATATTAGAAGCAGCTATGTCAGAATTATCACACTACAGAAACATTGGTATTTTCGCGCACGTTGATGCGGGGAAGACTACAACCACTGAGCGTATTCTAAAGCTTACCGGTAAAATTCATAAATCTGGTGAAGTACACGACGGTGAATCTACTACCGACTTTATGGAACAGGAAGCTGAGCGTGGTATTACCATTCAGTCTGCAGCGACCACCTGTTTCTGGAAAGACCACCGCATGAACATCATCGATACTCCAGGGCACGTTGACTTCACTGTTGAAGTTTACCGTTCTTTGAAGGTATTAGATGGCGGCATTGGCGTATTCTGTGGTTCTGGCGGTGTTGAGCCTCAGTCAGAAACTAACTGGCGTTATGCGAACGAATCAGAAGTAGCTCGTTTGATCTTGGTTAACAAGTTAGACCGTATGGGTGCTGACTTCTACCGCGTTGTTGGTCAAGTAGAGAAAGTACTAGGTGCCAAGCCACTTGTTATGACTCTTCCAATCGGTATAGAAGACGATTTCGTTGGTGTCGTAGACGTATTATCTAAGAAAGCCTACATTTGGGATGAAACTGGACAACCTGAAAACTATGTAGTTGAAGACGTTCCTGCTGACATGGTTGATAAAGTTGAAGAATACCACGAGAAGTTGATCGAGACGGCTCTTGAAGTAGACGATGAACTTCTAATGGCTTACATGGAAGGCGAGCAGCCAACTGTTGAGCAGATCAAGCAGTGCATCCGTGACGGTACTCGTACCCTAGCCTTCTTCCCAACTTACTGTGGCTCTGCATTTAAGAACAAAGGTATTCAGCTAGTACTAGATGCCGTTGTAGATTACTTACCTTCTCCTACTGAAGTTGACGCACAGCCATTAACTGATGCCGAAACCGGTGAACCTACTGGTGAAGTTGCATTAGTTTCTACAGAAGAGCCTTTACGCGCATTGGCGTTTAAAATCATGGATGACCGTTTCGGCGCGTTAACCTTTATCCGTATTTACTCGGGTGTTTTGAACAAAGGCGACACGGTATTAAACTCGTTCACTGGTAAAACTGAACGTATTGGCCGAATGGTTGAAATGCACGCAAATGACCGTACTGAGTTAAGTACGGCACAAGCGGGTGACATTATCGCTGTTGTTGGTATGAAGAACGTACAAACTGGTCATACACTTTGTGATCCTAAGCACCCTTGTACTCTTGAGCCAATGATCTTCCCTGAGCCAGTAATCTCTATTGCTGTTAAGCCTAAAGACAAAGGTGGTTCTGAGAAAATGGGTGTTGCGATCGGTAAAATGGTTGCAGAAGATCCATCTTTCCAAGTTGAAACTGATGAAGATTCAGGTGAAACAATCCTTAAAGGTATGGGTGAATTACACCTAGACATTAAGGTTGATATCTTGAAGCGTACTTATGGCGTTGAACTAGAAGTAGGTCAACCACAGGTTGCTTACCGTGAAACAATTACACAGACTGTTGAAGATTCTTATACGCATAAGAAGCAATCAGGTGGTTCTGGTCAGTACGGTAAAATTGACTACCGCATTAAGCCGGGCGAGCCAGGTACTGGTTTCACTTTCAGCTCTTCTGTTGTGGGCGGTAACGTTCCTAAAGAATTCTTCCCAGCTGTAGAGAAAGGCTTCAAGTCTATGATGGACCAAGGTGTTCTAGCTGGCTTCCCAGTTCTAGACGTTGAAGTTGAGTTGTACGATGGTGGTTACCACGCTGTTGACTCCTCGGCTGTTGCCTTCGAAATCGCGGCTAAAGGCGCTTTCCGTCAGTCTATCCCGAAAGCAGGTCCTCAGTTAATTGAACCGATCATGAAAGTTGATGTGTTCACTCCTGAAGACAACGTTGGTGATGTTATTGGTGACTTAAACCGTCGTCGTGGCATGATCAAAGATCAGGAAGCGGGTGTTACTGGTGTTCGTATTAAAGCTGACGTTCCTCTTTCAGAAATGTTCGGTTATATCGGTCACCTACGTACAATCACTTCAGGCCGTGGTCAATTCTCTATGGAATTCAGCCACTATATGCCTTGCCCTGCTAACGTTGCAGAGACTGTGATCGCTGAAGAAAAAGAAAAGCAAGCTGCTGCTAAGAAGTAAGCTTACTTTTTAATATCAAACCCGAGCGCCTTTAGGTCCTCGGGTTTTTTATTGCCTTTTGGAAAGTGGTCTTTTACTGAGGCTTGGCTTCGTGCTGTGGCACTGGATCACCTAGTAGGTGTGGATGGCTTGAGCGGTCGCTGTTCGCGCGAACTACACTGCTTTACTTCGCCACCTATGGCTCAGATACCCGCTCAACCCATCAACACCCTCTAGACTTTTTGAGTTGCCACCTTCGTATTTGTTTTTAGGTAGGAGCGATCGAAGATTGCGCAGACGCGATAGCTTTTAGGTGATACAAGTAATTAACTTTGGCTTCTGTTTTCTTTCGCTTGCAGCTTGCAGCTATAGACTTGCAGCTCAAAGATCATCTCTCCGCTGCGCTCCGATGATTCCTACTACTTTGCCTTTCTGCAGACCCAACCTACTTCTCTCGCCCAAATTTTTGCGGCTTTATAAATCGTATCCATGTATGGATCTTTTATGGCGTAATAAGCATTCGAGTCATGTGAGAATCTTCTAGCAAGCTCTAGCTTTACTTGTTCATATGCCCCTTTAACATCGCTATTCGCACGAAGGAAATCACGAAATAAAATTGGGTATTCTTGATTTACTCGTCCACTCTCGCGAACGTGAATATGCATCCTTCGCTCCCCTAGAGGTTCTTTAAAAAAATGTTTTTTAAGTTCATTTGAACTAGCACTAAACCCAACTAGATTATCAAACTTGATCTCAGGCAGATGAATAAAACCTAAAGACTCTAGCGCTTTTATAATGCTTTTGTTTTCTAAATTTTCTACAGTTATTTGAATATCAATGACATTTTTTGCAGCCAGGTTTACCAAAGAAGTTGAACCAATATGATCTATTCTTTGAATGCCGCTATCTAGAATTTCTAATAATTTAGCTCGAATCGCTTCAAACTCTTCTTTCCACCTTGGCGTATAAGGAACAATTTGTATCTTTGCCGAGGATGAACTCTGCCCTGCTAAAACCTTTTCCATAAATTCTATTCGGTTTCCAAAAGGGTCACGAGATTCGAAACGTTGGTACCCAGGAATTGGAATGCTATCTGTAATCTCAATTCTATTTTTGGCTAAGCTTTCTCTAATGGCATCTAAATTAGGAACTTCATACGCCACATGGGCTTTAGTAGTTGACCTATTTGAATTATCTTCACTACCAAAGTGAATTTGAATATTGCCAGCATCTACCCAAAGGCCACCATTTTTTCTGAGAACCATGGGCTTAGGTATTTCAATTAACCCTAAAACACCGACATAAAAATCTCTCGCTGCTTGCTCGCCTCCAACAGGTATAGAAACTTGAACATGATTAACGGTCTTAATATTCAAACAAATTTTTCCTATCTATATTGAATCATTAACTGGTCGATACTACTTTTTGCTAAGCCAATGCCTTCGGTAAGCCATTTTATCGAGGCACAAAGCGAACTTTCATTGGAACCTTTGGATGCCAAATGGGAGCCGTAGCAACTGCTATATCTAATTCAGGCTCTGTTCGCTCAACTGACAGCTTTTGAAATATGGATCGAAGCAATATTTTTGCCTCCATCATCGACAGGTGCATTCCGATACATTTATGCACACCTCCGCCAAATGGAATAAACTGGTAAGGGTGTTTTTTGTCTTCTTTTCTATCAAATCGATCAGGGTCAAATTGCTCTGGATTACTCCAATACTCTTGATCTCGATGAGTTTGAAAAATATTAACGCCTGTGCGAGTGCCAGCTGGAATAGCATAGCCACTTAACTCTACATCTTTTGACAAATAACGAGGTATGCTCACCAAAGGAGGGTTAATTCGTAATGTCTCTTTAAATATATGCTCTGTCTGTTCAAGCATACTTAATGAATCGTAGCTAAACTCCTTCAGTGAATCTGCATCCTCTTGGAGCACTTTTTGCCAATGAGGTGCTTTGGTCACCTGGTAAATAAGAGACGTTATTGAGCTAGCCGTCGTATCATGTGCGGCCATCATAGTAAAAATTAGATGATCAACAATCTGTTGATCACTAAACTCAGAGCCATCTTCGTCGCGAGCACTGATCATGTAACTAACTAAGTCATCATTAGGCTCCAATCTACGTTGCTGTACTAAAGTGGTGAACGCTTCGACTAAGGTTTGCCGACCTTTGATGCCTCTATGATATTTTGTGTTAAGTAAGGGGACTCGAACTAGACCTAAAGTTCCTGCAACAGTATCGCTAAAAGCGGTTGCGATCTTTTGGCCAAACTCAGCTTTATAATCTAGCCCCAAAAACATTTTCAGTGCTAAATCTAACGTCTGCTCTTTTATGTATGGGAAGAAATCTATTTCGCGGCCACTAGCTATATCCGCTGTAAAGTCATCCGCCCAACGTTGAATTTGCTTAAAGTAGTTGAGCATTGCCGGCTTATTAAAGCCATGCTGCATTATGCGCCGATGGGTAATATGGTTTTTACCATCTTTTAGTAACAATCCATTTGGAAAAAAACTATCCAGCACAGGCTGCCAGCCGAGCCCAGTTTGAACGCTATCACTACTATTCTTAAATATGAGTTGAGCTATGTCAGGACCATGCGCTCGAACATACTCTTTGCCCAAAATCTTACAGCGATAGGTCTTACCGTGCTTCTTCATTTGTCGATCAAAAAACTTAGGGGCGTCACTGACAAATGCCAATGTGTGTAGAGTTTGTTGATACCAAGGGTCAATAGGGATATCGGTATAGGTCTTCATGCGGCAGCTCCATGACATAGTCAGATTAACATACTGCATTTTAGACTGAAGAGCACCCCCATTCGGTGTCAGTTGTCCGTTTAGTTACCAAAGCTTTGTACTTTCGGTGGCTGTGGACGGCTTTGGGGTATAGCTGCTTTTCCTTTCGCCTTAGGTGTCGGTGATCGCCTCAGGTGTCAGTGGTCGCCTTGAGCGTGTGGATGGCTTGAGTGGTCGCTGTTCGCTCATCCATGCGCCGCTTAACTTCGCCATCCATGGCTCAGATACCCACTCAACCCACCCACACCCTCAAGGCTTTATTTGTTGCCATCTTCAGTTTTATTGTTGCGTAGGAGCGATCGAAGCCTGCGGAGACGCGATCTTTTAAGGTGATGCAATGTGTTTGTCTCGCTAGCAGCTTGCAGCTATAAACTTGCAGCTCAATGGTCATCTCTCCACTACGCTCCGAAGATTCCTACAAGTTATTTGGTGCATATACCTTGTTTCTCAGCTGACCCAAGCCGTGGTGGCTGTGTGGTTGACCTCGGGTATGTGAGCCAAGGATGGCGAACTTAAGCGTACAAGGACGTATTCACCGCGACCGAGGGCAGCCATTCAGCCACCGCGGTGCAGCATGCCAATGAACGCAATCTTTTAACCTTACCCGCAGCTCGCAGTCAGCAGCCCAGAACTTTTCTTCCACACAGCAAAAAACCCGCTAGGATATCCTAACGGGCTTTGTTTTATTTGGCCGGGCTGCGGGCAGACTTGACGTTTCGTTAAGCGCATAAAAAAACCCCAGCAGATCTCTCTGCTGGGGTTCTTAGGTTTGGCGCTTGACGATGACCTACTCTCACATGGGGAAACCCCACACTACCATCGGCGATACGTCGTTTCACTGCTGAGTTCGGTATGGGATCAGGTGGTTCCAACGCTCTATGGTCGTCAAGCAAACTGGTTGTGTAACTCGTGGTGGTATATGCGCTACCACGCTTTACGCAATTGGGTACTAGAACAGCTCTCTCTTTCTTAGCCGAGGCTGAGAAAGTTCTTATATATTCAGATGTATTCAAACGTTAGCTATCAACAATCAAAACTCTTTTGGCGTTATATGGCCAAGCCGCACGGGCAATTAGTACAGGTTAGCTCAACGCCTCACAACGCTTACACACCCTGCCTATCAACCAGTTAGTCTTACTGGGCCCTTCAGGAGACTTAAAGTCTCAGGGAAAACTTATCTTGAAGGGGGCTTCCCGCTTAGATGCTTTCAGCGGTTATCCCGTCCGAACGTAGCTACCGGGCAATGCCATTGGCATGACAACCCGAACACCAGCGGTTCGTCCACTCCGGTCCTCTCGTACTAGGAGCAGCTCTTCTCAATTTTCCAACGTCCACGGCAGATAGGGACCGAACTGTCTCACGACGTTCTAAACCCAGCTCGCGTACCACTTTAAATGGCGAACAGCCATACCCTTGGGACCGGCTTCAGCCCCAGGATGTGATGAGCCGACATCGAGGTGCCAAACACCGCCGTCGATGTGAACTCTTGGGCGGTATCAGCCTGTTATCCCCGGAGTACCTTTTATCCGTTGAGCGATGGCCCTTCCATACAGAACCACCGGATCACTATGACCTACTTTCGTACCTGCTCGACCTGTCCGTCTCGCAGTCAAGCGCGCTTTTGCCATTATACTAACCGCATGATTTCCGACCATGCTTAGCGCACCTTCGTACTCCTCCGTTACTCTTTGGGAGGAGACCGCCCCAGTCAAACTACCCACCACACACGGTCCGCAACCTCGTTTCGAGGCCTGCGTTAGAACCTCAAATGTATCAGGGTGGTATTTCAAGGTTGGCTCCACAACAACTAGCGTCGCTGCTTCAAAGCCTCCCACCTATCCTACACAAATACATTCAAAGTCCAGTGTGAAGCTATAGTAAAGGTTCACGGGGTCTTTCCGTCTAGCCGCGGATACACTGCATCTTAACAGCGATTTCAATTTCACTGAGTCTCGGGTGGAGACAGCGCCCCCATCGTTACACCATTCGTGCAGGTCGGAACTTACCCGACAAGGAATTTCGCTACCTTAGGACCGTTATAGTTACGGCCGCCGTTTACCGGGGCTTCGATCAAGAGCTTCGCTTACGCTAACCCCATCAATTAACCTTCCGGCACCGGGCAGGTGTCACACCCTATACGTCCACTTTCGTGTTTGCAGAGTGCTGTGTTTTAAGTAAACAGTCGCAGGGGCCTGGTATCTTCGACTGCCAGTAGCTCAGAGAGTAAATCTCGTCACCGCCAGCAGCGTGCCTTCTCCCGAAGTTACGGCACCATTTTGCCTAGTTCCTTCACCCGAGTTCTCTCAAGCGCCTTGGTATTCTCTACCTGATCACCTGTGTCGGTTTAGAGTACGGTTTCAGTGTAGCTGGAGCTTAGAGGCTTTTCCTGGAAGTATGGCATCAATCACTTCGGTCTCCGTAGAGACACCGTCATCACGTCTCAGCCTTCACGAGCGTCCGGATTTACCTAAACACTCAGCCTACACGCTTGAACCACGACAACCAACGCGTGGATGACCTAGCCTGCTCCGTCCCCCCTTCGCACTACACTCAAGTACGGGAATATTAACCCGTTTCCCATCGACTACGCTTCTCAGCCTCGCCTTAGGGGCCGACTCACCCTGCCCCGATTAACGTTGGACAGGAACCCTTGATCTTTCGGCGTGGGAGTTTTTCACTCCCATTATCGTTACTCATGTCAGCATTCGCACTTCTGATACGTCCAGCAAGCCTCTCGACTCACCTTCATCCGCTTACAGAACGCTCCTCTACCACTCACGCCTAAACGCAAGTCCGTAGCTTCGGTGTTTGGTTTGAGCCCCGTTATATCTTCCGCGCAGGCCGACTCGACTAGTGAGCTATTACGCTTTCTTTAAAGGATGGCTGCTTCTAAGCCAACCTCCTAGCTGTCTGAGCCTTCCCACATCGTTTCCCACTTAACCAAAACTTTGGGACCTTAGCTGACGGTCTGGGTTGTTTCCCTTTCCACGACGGACGTTAGCACCCGCCGTGTGTCTCCCGGATAGTACTCACTGGTATTCGGAGTTTGCAAAGGGTTGGTAAGTCGGGATGACCCCCTAGCCTTAACAGTGCTCTACCCCCAGTGGTATTCATCCGAGGCTCTACCTAAATAGATTTCGAGGAGAACCAGCTATCTCCGAGTTTGATTGGCCTTTCACCCCCAGCCACAGGTCATCCGCTAACTTTTCAACGTTAGTCGGTTCGGTCCTCCAGTTGATGTTACTCAACCTTCAACCTGCCCATGGCTAGATCACTCGGTTTCGGGTCTACACCTTGCGACTGGACGCCCAGTTAAGACTCGGTTTCCCTACGGCTCCCCTATTCGGTTAACCTCGCCACAAAATGTAAGTCGCTGACCCATTATACAAAAGGTACGCAGTCACCCCATCACTAAGTAACCTCCCGCTTATTTAAAAACGGTTGCATTCCCGAGCGTCGCTCGGCAATGTTACTAAGCTTAGCCATCATACTAAACGACCTGCCAAGTCACTTAGTGATGGGGCTCCCACTGCTTGTACGTACACGGTTTCAGGATCTATTTCACTCCCCTCACAGGGGTTCTTTTCGCCTTTCCCTCACGGTACTGGTTCACTATCGGTCAATCAGGAGTATTTAGCCTTGGAGGATGGTCCCCCCATTTTCAGTCAAGATTTCTCGTGTCCCGACCTACTCGATTTCACTGCGGTTAGTTTTCGTGTACGGGGCTATCACCCACTACGGCGCACCTTCCCAGGTGCTTCCACTAACGTCCCCACAGCTTAAGGGCTGCTCCCCGTTCGCTCGCCGCTACTTAGGGAATCTCGGTTGATTTCTTTTCCTCCGGGTACTTAGATGTTTCAGTTCCCCGGGTTTGCCTCTCACACCTATGTATTCAGTGTGAGATAACTGTCTTATAACAGCTGGGTTCCCCCATTCGGAAATCGCGGGATATAATGCCTATTTATCGGCTCCCCCGCGCTTATCGCAGATTATCACGTCCTTCATCGCCTCTGATTGCCAAGGCATCCACCGTGTACGCTTAGTCACTTGACCATATAACCCAAAAAAGTTTCTGGCTTGATCAAACCCACCTTAACGTCGTTGTTGTCTTCGTTCACTTAGTTGCATACTGATGTATGCGCCTGCGCTCACTCAGCCAACGCCTAGTTAATGCGCGTTTTCTCGGCGCCAATTCACAAGAGAACTGACGCGTGACTGTTGATACTAGTTTTTACGCTTGAGTTGTTATTAAACGACTCTGTCATCACAACAGACGCTCGCTTAACAACGATATATCTTCATATATAATTTTGAGAACTCTTCTAGATTTTTAA